>JAZKFS010000137.1:0-32316 GCA_040386315.1 Bacteroidota bacterium | reverse complement strand
CTCCAAATCCGGTTTCTGAAAATGCAACAGTACGTATTACTTTTGAAAAGCCAATGATGGCAGAAGTCCAGATCGCTGATATTAACGGTAAAATCATCCGCACTCTTCAGACAATGCAAATGATGCCAGCCGGAGATCACATATTTATCTGGAACAGAATGAATGATGCAGGTAGTCTCTGTGCAAACGGAACTTACCGCTTAATTCTACGTGGAGCACATGGAATTAATACACTTCCGGTAATTATTGCCGAATAAATTCAGATAATAAACCCGGATCTTAAAAACAAAAAGGCGCATACTTTTTAAAGTGTGCGCCTTTTTAATTTATCGTTTTTAAAACCCCTTTTAAAAGGAGATTTTAAAACATAAAATTATGCGTGTTTTGTTTTCCATGCAGCAGATGTGCGGCGGATAGCTTCTGTCGCGCCATTTGTCGTCGGAGCTTTTTCGTTATCTTTTAATTCTTCTGCCACAACATTACAGATAATCCTGCCTGTTTTTACAACGATATCTGAAAGCTCGTCAAGATTTTTCTCGCAGATATTTGCCAGTTGCTCATCTTTCCAGCAAAGCGCTGTCGTCATCAACATGTGATAGCTGACTGAGGCAAGGCAAAGCGCTGTGTAATTATCACGAAGCATTCGGGAAACCTTATCAGCACGGATCTGGTCATACAGTCCGGCAGCAAATCCCGCTACTTTAGCAACTGCTTCTTTTAAAAGTGATGGATCCTGTGCGCCTTTTCCTGATTGATATTTTTCAAGTGATTCTACATGGCTTTTTAAAACTGAAGCGGTTTTGGTAATCAGTGCTTTTGCTTCAGGATATTTTGCTGTGTCTTCGCTTTCAAGCTGGCGGTTAACTGCAGTTAAAATATGCTCTTCTACTGCATGCATATCGTTGACATACATTTCCAATACTTCATTTTTCTCTTCCATTATCTCAGCTCCTTTTAAAAAAAATTGGAGATGCTTTTAAAGATTACCCTTTGTAAAATTTAAAACCACCTAAAAATAGAATTTGTAATTCAGGAAGCTATAACGGCATTTTTAAAAAACATGTTCCTTGATAATTAAGGATTTATAAAAATAATGTGACTTTAAAAAATAAAAAGCGTACTCTTTTAAAAAAAAGAATACGCTTTAAAAAATCTTTTAAAAGTTTTTAAAAACTTACGGGAAGATACCCATTTGAAGATATGAAAGTGCAATTTTGTCAATTGCGGACACAAATGCTGCAGTCCGCATATCTTTGATTTTCGGATTCGCGCGCCAGATCGCCATGATCTCGTTATAAGCATAGATCATACTATCTTCCAAACCGGAATTGACCAGATCTTCTTCCTCAGCTCCGCGAATAACAAGCTGGCGTTCAGCTGCCGTAAGAGAATGTCCTGTCATTTGCTCCATTACATCAAGCAAACGCTGGTTGCTGCCTTCGTCAAAGCGCTTGCCCATCCGGCCAAATCGAACGTGGGAGATGTTTTTCAGCCACTCGAAATATGATACAACCACGCCACCCGCATTTAAAAACATATCAGGCAGGATCAAAATACCTTTATCCAGGAGAGTCTGCTCAGCTGCCGCCGCAACTGGCCCATTTGCTCCTTCAGCAATGATCTTTGCTTTGATATTGTGCGCATTCCCCATGTGGATTTGCGATTCAAGCGCAGCAGGTACAAGAATATCGCATTCGTATTCAAGCAATTCCACACCGTTTTTAATACTGCCCGCATCGGCGAAATTCGTAATTGAACCTGTTTCAACGCGATGCTTATCTACGGCTTCTACATCAATTCCCGCCGGATTGTAGATCGCGCCATCCCACTCGATAATACCAATAATTTTTGCCCCGCCTTCAGCAAGGAATTTCGCTGCGTGGTAACCAACATTTCCGAAACCCTGTACAATGACCGTTTTTCCAGCAAGTCCCGGCTCCATCTTTAGCGTTTTCATTACTTCCACGTCATTCACCGCTTCGCGAACACCGAAGAATACTCCGCGTCCTGTTGCTTCCGTACGGCCACGAACACCGCCTTGAGGAACAGGTTTTCCGGTAACGCAGGCAAGCGCATCAAGCTCATTTTTAGCAAATGTCTGGTATGTGTCGGCGATCCACGCCATCTCACGCGCACCCGTTCCCATGTCGGGAGCCGGAACGTCAATAGAAGGCCCGATAAAATTCTTGCGGATCAATTCCACCGTGTAGCGGCGTGTGATACGCTCAAGCTCTTCAACAGTGTAATCTTTCGGATTAATTTTCACACCGCCTTTACCACCGCCGAACGGTACGTGAACGACAGCACATTTGTACGTCATCAGCGCCGCAAGCGCCATTACTTCATCCTGATCTACCGCTTCAGCAAAACGGATACCGCCTTTTGTCGGCATTTTGTGATGCGAATGCTCGCAGCGCCATGCTTCAATTACCTTGATCTCGCCTTTGATGCGAACAGGGAACTGCATATAATACACGGAATTACACACGCGGATCTGATCAATTAATCCTTTCGGATAGTCCAGAAGCGCAGCGGCTTTGTCAAAATTCTGATTTACTGACGCGAAAAACGGGATATGCGCCACAGTTGATGGAGTTGCTGACATAGGATTTTTCCTGTCTTTAAAAAATATTAGGAATAAATTGTGCTTTTAAAAACTAAAAGTGGTGCAAAAAATTAAAGCTGAAACTTTGCTTTTAAAAGCGCTTCTTTTAAAAAGTGTGTAAAAATACGGCTTTTTAAAACGTTTTTAAAAGACTTTTGTCATTTTATTTTTTAAAAGTCTAAACTTTGGAAAGTTGTGGCAAATCTTTCACGATTTCAGCAACAGATTTTACCACATATTCATTTTGCTCATCCGTTCCCGTTGAAATACGGATGCAATGCGGAAGTGAAAATCCGCCAAGTGGGCGCGTAATAATTCCTTTCTGTAATAATTTAATGTAGAATTCCTGTGCCAATTCCGGTGATCCGCAATCCACCATTACAAAATTCGCAACCGATTCCGCAACTGCGAGGCCAAGGTTTTTAAAACCATTATAGAGCGTCGCCACGCCGCGCGTATTCACATCAATCGTGCGTTTTAAAAACTCATCGTCCTCCAGCGCACCAAGCGCCGCCGCCTGCGCAAGCGAATTCGGCTCGAACGGAAGCTTTACTTTCATCATCGGCGCTATAATATCCGCGTGTGCAATTCCATACCCAACGCGCGTTCCCGCCACGCCATACACTTTTGAAAAAGTCCGCATCGTCAGCACATTTTTAAAACGCCCTTCAAATCCATAGCTCAGCGCATCGGGATATGTGTCCGGCGCGATCGCGTGCGAATATTCAAAATATGCTTCATCCATAATTACCAGAACGTGTTCCGGAACCCGCTCCATCAGCCATTCATATTCATCTTTTGTAAAATATGTGCCCGTAGGATTATTGGCGTTGGCGAGATAGAGGATTTTCGTTTCATCGGTAATTGCGTCAGCGAGAGCGCGAACATCAAATCGGTAATCGCTCGTGAGCGGCGCGTATTTCGTTTTAAAATTGCCCTGTTTCGTTTGAGTATTAAATCCCACGAACGTCCCGAAACACGTCAGCGCATGATCATTTTTCTCGCGGTCGAGGAATGTATGCAGCGCAATTCCCAGCACTGACTCCGAACCGTCGGCAGCGATGATATATTCAAACGGAATAGTATATTTTTCAGCAAGCTTTTCGCGCAGATCCCAGCCTGCATTTGGATAAAGGTGAATATCTCCGGCGGCTTCGCGAACGCGCTCTACGGCTTTTGGTGAAGGGCCAAGCGGATTTTCGTTGGATGCGAGCTTTATAATTTCGCCTGGTATGCCGTACACGCGGCGTATTTCTTCGGGCGACTGGCCGGGTTTGTAGGGGTTTAATTCCTGGACGTGTTTTGGTATTAAAATCATGTGGGAGTTTCTAAAAGAACCTTTTTAAAAAGGGTTTGAAAGAGTTTTTTAAAACGATTCAAACTTACGAAAAAAGCCGCGATTGATATTCAGGGAAAATCGGTAAATTGCCGTTCACCCTTTTTAAAAACTATGGTTTTAAAACTTCTTTTAAAAAACTATGCGCTACGTCCTCATCATCCTCGCCTTTGTTTTGCTTTTTAAAACCCATTCTTTTGCACAGGACAGCACGGCTGTTCAAAGGGAAGACAGCATTCGCATTGTCAAGATATGGTCGAAAAAGCTACCTCTTACCGACCAATTTATGCTTTGCGCGGGTTCACTTGTTTTACCGTACTATGGCGTGAATTTAGAGCTTAATATGAGCCGTTTTGGTGGAACGGAAGAATTTACACCGCAATTTGCCGGTGGCACGTGGTACATCGGTTTTGAAGGGCAGTCAATTTTTACGCAGTGGCGTACGATATTTGACATTAATTACCAAACCACAAGTATTACGCGCGAAGGCCGCAGCACGCCAATTCCGCAATTCAAACGCCAGGTGAATGCCGAACTTTCGCATATTGGGATCAGTCTCGGCTCCGGCTATAATCTTTTTAAAAACTCATTCCTATATGGCTATCCATATCTGATGGGGCGTGCGCAGCGCAATGTGCTTGATATAGAAGAAGAGGGAATTGCCGGAGGGACTCGGCCTTTTGACGATTCTTCTACTATTCGCAATAGTTTGACTTCCATTGTCTATTCAGGCGAAGTCGGGCTTGGCGCTGACCTCAATGTAAATTCCCTGCTCCAGGAAGAACGCGAGCTTTTTCCTTTAAACCTGGTGATAGGGCTGCGCGCGGGTTACGTCATGGAATTACTTGAATTTGGCGATTTCGGGGATAATGCAGCCGGACTCAGATTGAGCATTGGAGTTGGGATTTCACTTCAGGACAAAATTTTTAAAGCGAAAATTATCAGCGAAGAAAAATAACTTTTTAAAATACTTCTTACTACTATGACAGAAGGTTTTGCTCACAACGGCGACGTGAAAATTCACTTTATAGATACCGGTTTTAAAAGTGCAGAAATGCCGCTCGTGATGATCCCCGGAATGGTGAATTGCGCGGAGGAACTTGCAGAAAAAGCTGCGAACCTTTTTAAAAGGCGCGTGATATTTCTCTCTATTCGCGGGCGCGGCAATAGTGATTCGCCCGAAAGCGGCTATACGTTTAAAGATCAGGTTTCGGATATTGCGGCCGTTGTGGACTTTTTAAAACTCGATGGTTTTTATCTGTACGGGCATTCCGTCGGAGCGGCATTTGCTATCAGCTATACGCATCAATTCCCTTTAAAAGTGCGCGGCCTGATCCTTGGCGATTATCCGCCGTGGTATCCGAAATTCTCTGAGCAATGGCGCGACCGCGTACTCGCCATGACACAACATACCATGACAAAAATTGCTGTAGAAGGAGTTGTCCGGGATGCTGAAATGCAGGTTTTTATAGATGAACTGCAAGAAATTCAATGCCCGGTTTTGGTTATAAAAGGCGCGCAGGAAGATTCGCTCCTGCCGGAAGATGCCGTCGAGGTTTTTACAAAAAATCTTACACATTGCGAAGTGGAAGTTTTAAAAGATTGCGGGCATGATCTCTTTGAACCGACGGCGGAAAGTTTTAAAAATGCTGTGATGAAGTTTATCATGTCGTGTTATTAAAGAAATAACGTATTTGCACAACATAGCAAAATCACCAACTTCCACACACCAATGATGACAAAATTAGTACTTGCTGTTTTAGCTTTTCTCGCCACATTACCGACCGCACATGCGCAGAAGGAAGCTAACCACTGGCTTTGGGGTGACAGTACGCGCATGGATTTTACGGGTGGAAGCCCGGTTACTTCTTTTAAAAGCCATCAGCTCGGTTGGGGAAATGCAAATGCAGTAATTTCAGATAAAGAAACTGGAAAACTGCTGTTTTATACTGATGGGAGTGTTGTACGGGATTCAACCGGAAATATAATGCCAAATGGCAGGAATCTTTTAGCAGATGAAGCAAAAGTAAAACAAAGTGCAAGTAAAGGAACTGTAATTTTACCTGACCCGGGTAATAAAAACAGATATTATATTATTTGCACAGTATTCTCCGGTACTACTCCAGCTCCGTATACCGTTATTACCGGACTATATTATTCAATAGTGGACATGACATTAAATGGCGGGAAAGGCGATGTTGTGGTTAAGCACACTCCTCTTTTACCAAATTATATTGCGGATTTTATAACTGCTGCCAGAGATTGTGACGGAAAAAATTTCTGGATCATGGTACACTATCAGTTTGATCATAAATTTATTGCTTTTAAATTAACTGCTGATGGATTTAGTGGACAGATCTATACTGCGTACCTCTTTGACAGGCCTGAATATAAAACTCAATATTCAAATCATAAAATGATATTCTCACCATCGGGCAGACGGCTCGTAATGAGTAATCCTTTTAAAGAAACATTATCAGCAGTAGTAGAGATGTTTGATTTTAATCAGTTCAGCGGGAAATTAGAAAATGATATGCGTATTGATATCCAGCCAATTGATACTTTAAGTACTTTTAAAGGAGAACTGGTTGCCTTCTCGCCGGATAATGCCAAACTTTATATCGGTACTCAGAGATACACAAATACTGCAAGTAATGAAGTTTATATTTTCCAGTATGACCTCACAAGCGGAGATAAAGATACGATTTTAGCATCACGGAAAATAATTAGTACTTTTAAAGGAAATTTGCAGGATATGCAGCTTGCGCCAGATGGGAAAATCTATATGGTAGGCGGTTCGGAAATATTTGCTATTGAAAAACCAAATCTGGATGGAACTGCCTGTACATTTTCTTTTAAAAGTAATCTAAAAGGTGAATCATCCGGTTTCCCCGCAAATTTCCCGAATTTCCCGAATTTTTATTTCAACGAAAAACCGTTTCAAAGCTGTGTAAAACCGACAGCAGGTTTTAAAGCTCATGCCCCGATTTGCGAAGGTTCACACGCAAATTTTATAGATGAAAGTGAAAACGAGCCGGATTACAGGAAATGGGAATTTCCCGGAGGTATGCCGTCAGTTTTTATCGGCAAAAATCCGCCGCCAATATACTATGCGAAAGCCGGAACATATACTGTACGGCTTATTACAAAAAATGTCTTTGGAAGTAATCTGCTTGAGCTTAAGCAAATTGTCTATCCACTTCCGCACATAATTACAAGCGCATCTGTCGAACTTTGTCTCGGGGACACAACGCAGCTTTCCGCGCAGGGTGGAAAATACTATCGCTGGTCGCCAGGCGTAGGATTAAGTGATTCCACTATTGCCAATCCGCTTGCGTGGACACGCGAAACGAGAAAATATACGCTGACAGTGACGGACTCAAACGGCTGTGTGGCTTCAAAAGATGTTGTGATAAATGTCCGGCAGGTTACAGCAGGCGCTAATGTAATAACGTGTGTTGGTGGAAGCGCGCAGTTGCAGGCGAGCGGCGGTGTTACATACAAATGGACTTCTGAATTTGGCGCAACTGATGAAATAAGCAATCCTACTATCGCTAATCCGATTGTAAAACCAAAAACTACGGCGCGATATATTGTTATCGCCACGCATGAGTCCGGTTGTACAACTTCTGACACGGTTTTAGTAACTGTTACCGATGATTTTAAAGCGATTGCCGGGGCTGATGTGAGTATCTGCGAGGGCGATTTTACACAGCTTTCAGCATCAGGTGGTTCGATATATGAATGGTCGCCGCGGATAGGATTGAGCGATTACACGCTTTCAAACCCGCTTGCAAATCCAAAGGAAACAACGCAATATATCGTGACAGTCGCAACGGCTGACGGATTATGTATTGATACCGACACAGTAATTGTTAATGTTTTTAAAAAGCCAATCGCAGATGCGGGACGTGACCAGACAATCTGCACGGGTTCAGGTGCGCAGTTGCAGGGAAGCGGCGGTGTAAGTTTTAAATGGATTTCGGCTAAAAATATCAGCGACAGTCTGATTGCAAATCCGGTTGTAAATCCAAACGTAACGACTGATTACGTTTTAAAAGTAACAAACGAAAATAGCTGTGTCGCGTATGATACTATACGCGTCACTGTTCTGGATAAATTTACCGTTGATGCCGGAGATTCTTTAAAAACCTGCCGCGATGAATCCGTTCAGTTACAAGTTCAAACTGATGTCAGCGGCGGAATATTGCAGTACGAATGGTTTCCGAAAGACGGTACGCTCTCCGATTATTTATCACAAAATCCAATTGCAAAACCTTTTAAAACCACCACATATACCGTTCGTGTAACGCGTGAGGAGAACGGTGGGATGTGTTACGGCGAAGATTCCGTAACGGTGGTTATATTAGAAAAACCGGTTATTACAGCCGAGCGCGATGAGATCACGATCTGTACAGGCGATACCGCTCAACTGTCTGTTTCCGGTGGTGTGAAATATCGCTGGAGTCCGGGCGAAGGATTAAGTGATACTGAAATTTCTAATCCACTTGCTTTTCCTTTAAAAACAACAGACTACACCGTAGAAACCGAGAATGAATGGGGCTGTAAAGCTTTTAAAAACATCCGCGTTATTGTTCTGGAAAAAGAGAATATTACATTTTCTTTAAAAACCAATTCTTCTCCGGTGAAAGTGGGCGAAGTGCAAAATCTCATTTGTACTTTTACATCAGATCAGGAGGGAATACATGAATTTGCCATTACTATGCGCTGCCAGCCAAACCTTTTAAAGATCAATCCACAAAGCATTGCAAAAACTTTTGGTTTCACGAATGACTGGGAGATTTCCTGCGTAGAAATTTCTGCGGGGGAATATAGGATTGAAGCAAAAAATACCGGCGCAGGGTTTTTAAAAAGCGGGGAATTTCATATAAATAGCGATGTCTATCTGGCGAAAGTGCTCGATAGTACCATTCATCTTGAAATAAATTCTGTAAACAATCAGCCCGTCGCCGAAAATACCTGCTTCGTTGCAAAAGCAAACAATGCCGAAATACACGTTGACAATGTGTGTGGCGGCGATATGCGCCTGATATCCCTTTCAGAAAAAGAATTTGCGCTCCGGCAAAATATACCGAATCCCGCCGGAAGTGAAACTATGATAGAATACAGCATTGGACTTGAGTGCAACGTTTCGCTTGTTCTATATAATTCGATGGGTGAAATTGTACAGGTTTTAAAAGAAGGAATTCATCCGCCGGGCGCATATCTTTTAAAAATCCCGACATCTGAACTAGCATCGGGAATATATTACTACCGTCTCATGAGCGGGCCGTTTACACAAACGCACGCAATGATTATTGCAAAATAAGTTGTTAAAAATTCTATAGAATATTTTCCACAATCAGCGATTGATTATTTGTGTAATTTGCCGAAAATCTCCTTACCACATACAAGGTGAAATTATGAAAAAGATCCTTTTTGCAGCGCTTGTTTTTATTCTCTCCGGTATGGCTGCTCACGCTCAGTGGACGCGGCTTGACCTGCCGTCGGGCTCTTACCGCGATATTTTCTTTTCTGCTGAAAAAACAGGATTTCTCGTTGGCGATTCTGGAATGGTTTTAAAAACGATGGATGATGGTGTGACGTGGCGGAAAATTGATGTTGGGGTAAAATCAAATTTAAAAAGTGTGCATTTTCCGTCGGCAAATGTCGGCTATATTGCTGGCGACAGTGTGGTTTTAAAAACAATGGATGGAGGCGAAAGTTGGGAAGTAGTGAGAGATAGTATGTTTGCCGGATATAAAGATATTGTATTTACTACCGAAGAAATTGGTTATCTGGGAAAGGGATATTTTCGAACAGTTGACGGTGGAAAAACATGGAATAAGCAGCAGTTTGATTTTGTTCGCGGTGCACATTTCGTTAGTCCGGCAATTGGATATGTAATAGAGGAAGAATATCTGATGAAAACCATTGATTCGGGCGCAACTTGGAATTATGTAAATCAGGTTAATGCTGGCAGTAGTGCTATACCCAGTTGTTTCCACTTTTATGATGAGTTGCACGGCCTTCTTGGTAGTACATTTGTGGGGAGAATGGCTTATACAGAAGATGGGGGACAAACGTGGGAAACAGGAAAAATTAAATCTGCTTATATAGGATATATAACTGATGTATATTCCCCGACAAGAAATACCGGGTATGCAATAGGATACATAACAACCGGTCCAACTCCCACTGCAATTGGAATTGTAAAAACCAAAGATGGTGGAAAGAACTGGATTGGTTTAAAAATTGATACTTCACTGCACTGGGATATAGGGTCGCAAGTATATTTCACTGATGAAAATACTGGCTATCTCATTGACGGTCAGGTTTTAAAAACCACCACCGGCGGTGAAGAACCCGTTTCCGTACAGGAGCAGCTTTTAAAAACAATCTCGCCAAATATTTCCCCGAACCCTTTTAAAAACTCTGCGCGGATCGAGCTGCCGGAGAATGTATTGTGTAAAAACTGCTCCGTAAAAATCTATGATATTGCAGGAAATGATGTAACGGATAATTTTACTTTTAAAAGCAGTGAACATACAGTTTCGATTATTGCCACAACTGTGCCGGTTGGCGAATATATTTTTACGATCAGTGAAAATGAAAAAGTGCTTTTAACGGGAAAGCTTTTAAAAGAAGCGGAATAAACAAAAGAGAAAAATTATGAAAAAATTATTACTCGGATTTTTACTGCTCATTACATCATTGAGCGCTGAAGCACAGTGGGTTCGCCTCGATCTCCCGCCTGGCACTTACCGCGATATTCATTTTTCAACTCAGAAAACCGGCTTTCTCGTTGGCGATGCGGGAATGGTTTTAAAAACAGTAGATGATGGCGTGACGTGGCAGAAGATTGATGTTGGGATCAAATCAAATTTTAAAAGCGTACATTTCCCGACAGCGAAAGTTGGTTATATAGCCGCCGATAGTGTGGTTGTAAAAACAATTGATGGTGGAGAAACGTGGAATAAGGTACTTGTTGACAGTTTAAAAAATTGCAGACGGGTACTATTCCTCAATGAAAGCACAGGTTTTATTGAGCAAAATTTGGGTATGGTCTTAAAAACAAAGGATGGTGGATCGACGTGGAACCCGGTATCATTTACATATTACGGCAAAACATTGTCCCCATTTTATGGAATTGAACTTTCATTCGGTACTCCGGCTACAGGATATAGTTTTGTAAAGCAAATGGACGTGCAAGGACTTTTTAAAACCATCGATTCCGGTGATACGTGGGAATTTATAGAACCTAAAACGTACAATGGGCTATATGGGCAGATTTTTGAATCTTTATGGTTTGTAGATGAAAATAACGGCGTTTGGGGCGGTTGGTATGATAGCTTTATTGCTTCAACACGTGACGGAAGTATAAACTGGGAATCCACAACGCAGCCGCACCCGGCACATTTGCGCCTGAAAGATAATTCAGGTGTTCTTCGCAGTGGTATTTACGATATATTTTTTCCCTCGAAAAGAATTGGCTACGCAATCGCGAATGTACAAAGCGCAAACGCTACGGGCGATGAGTACGGACTTTTAAAAAGCAATGATGGGGGAAAAAACTGGACATTTATTCCTATTGATTCAGGATTGTATTGGTATCCTGACAGTAGGTATAAGGTCTATTTTGCGAATGATAACACCGGGTATATTATTAATCCTCTTGAAGTTTTAAAAACCACGACCGGCGGTGAAGAACCTGTTTCCGTACAGGAGCCGCTTTTAAAAAATATTTCTCCGAATATTTCCCCGAATCCTTTTAAAAACTCTGCGCGGATCGAGCTGCCGGAGAATGTACTGTGTACAAACTGCTCCGTAAAAATCTATGATATTGCAGGAAATGATGTAACGGGTAATTTTACTTTTAAAAACAGCGAACACACAATTTCGATTATTTCTACAACTGCGTCAATTGGCGAATATGTTTTTACGATCATTGAAAATGAAAAAGTGCTTTTGACGGGAAAGCTTTTAAAAGAAGCGGAATAAATTAAAAGAGAAAAATTATGAAAAAGTTATTGACAGCAATCATAGTATTTGTGTGTTGTACTTTTGTTTCTGAAGCGCAGTGGACGCGGCTTGACCTGCCTTCGGGCAATTATTGTGATATTTTCTTTTCTGCTGAAAAAACCGGATTTCTCGTTGGCGATTCTGGAATGGTTTTAAAAACGGTGGATGATGGCGTGACGTGGCGGAAGATTGATGTTGGGATAAAATCAAATTTAAAAAGCGTGCATTTTCCGTCGGCAAATGTCGGCTATATAGTTGGCGATAGTGCGTTTTTAAAAACTGTGGACGGTGGTGAAAGATGGGAAGTACAGAAAGATAGTAATTTTAGATGGGCAAACCGGGTAAAATTTATTTCTGAGTCCTTGGGCTTTGTAGAAGTTATGTATTCTAGTTCCTATAAAACAACTGATGGCGGGAAAACATGGAAATATGGTCCAGGAGTTAACAATTTAAATTTTACTCGTGATGGATTAACATATGGAATATCGGAAGAGTATATTTTAAAATCTTCAGATTCAGCGGAAAATTGGGATTCTTTCTATTATGTTGGTTTGCCTTTATATTCTAATGTCTGCCGTTTTGCTGATGAGAATAATGTTGTGGCTGGTTGCGGTGGATTTATGTCCGGTTTTACGCATTCTGCTGACGGTGGTAAAACCTGGAAATCATTAGTCTTTCCTGGGTCATACAGCCAGATGCTACTTGATAGTTCAGGTCGAATTGGAAAGGGAGTTTATGATATATTTTTTGCATCTTCTACTGTTGGTTATGGTATCATTGATACTAAAGGTGGACTTGGCCCGGATTTCGGATTCATTAAAACTAAGAACAGTGGAACTGACTGGACGTTTATTAGACTAAATCCAGCACTGTATTTTTATTCCGACAGAAATTCTAAGGTATATTTTAAAAATGAAAATGTTGGCTATATTATTGACGGAAAAGTTTTTAAAACCACGACCGGCGGTGAAGAACCCGTTTCCGTTCAGGAGCCGCTTTTAAAAAATATTTCTCCAAATATTTCCCCGAACCCTTTTAAAAACTCTGCGCGGATCGAGCTGCCGGAAAATCTTTTAAAAACCCAGATCAAAATTTTTACAGCGGCTGGCGAAGATTGTTCGCATTGTTTTAAAAGCGAGTTTTTTGAAAACTATATTGCCATTGAGCGAATTGCCGCATCTGCCGGAATGTATTACTACACGATTGAAAGCGAAGGAAAAACTGTTGCTGAAGGAAAATTTGTGGTGGAATAGTTTTTAAAAAATAGAAAGTTTTTAAAAGGAGGCAACCCAAATTGTCTCCTTTTTTGTTTGTAATTTTGCGTTGTAAAAACTCCCTTTTTAAAAAGCAGCAAACGATGAATTCCGAAAAACCTTTAAAACCCCGCATTGCGATAATTTTTACCGGTGGCACAATTGCCATGAAGCTCGATGAGGCGTTTGGCGGCGTTGTTCCGGCGTTATCAGCGAGTGATATTCTCGATGCTGTGCCGGGCGTGCGCGACCTGGCGGATGTGGAAGTGCATGAATTCGGCCGCTTTCCCGGGCCGCACATGACGCCGGAGAAAATGTACGAGCTTTCTAAAATCGTGCGGCAGTACGCTGACAGAAGTGATATTACGGGAATCGTGGTGACGCACGGAACGGATACGCTGGAGGAAACGGCGTATTTCCTTGATTGCGCGATTGATTCTGAAAAGCCGATTGTCGTTGTCGGCGCGATGCGGAATTCGAGCGAACCTGATTGGGACGGCCCGAAAAATCTGCGCGACGGGATCATCATTGCTTCACACAAAGGTTTTAAAAACTTTGGCGCAATGATCTGCCTCGCCGGAACGATCAATGCCGCGAGCGAAGCGTCAAAGACTGATACAAATGAGCTGAATACTTTTGAAAGTTTTGACTTCGGGCCGCTCGGTCGCATTACCTCAAATAACGTGATCGTCTATCGGCACCCGCTGCACCGCGAAACTTTTACAATCGCAAACCTACCAAAATACATCCCGCTTTTTAAATGTTACGCCGGAATGGGTGGAGAGCTAATTCGTCACGCCGTCGAGCTTTGCGCAGATGGAATTGTCGTTGAGGCGTTTGGTGTTGGGAACGTTCCGCCGCCAGTGTATTATGAATTAGCTGCTGCGGTACAAAAGGGCGTTCCTGTGGTACTTGCGTCGCGTTGCCCGGTTGGGCGCACAGAACATATTTACGCGTATGAAGGAGCAGGCAAACAACTCTATGAATCAGGCGTGATCTTCTGTGACTTTTTAAACGGTCAGAAAGCGCGGATTAAGCTGATGGCAGCACTTGGCGCAGGATTGAATTACCAGCAATTGAAAAACTCGTTTGAATGGGTAGAACACGCGAATAGTGTTTAGTTTTGAGTTTTTAAAATGTATTTGTGTGGGGGTTTTTAGAAGAAACTTTGTATTTCATCCAGCGGGATGACAGATTTATAGAAAAAAAAATACCGAAAAATCCGTGCGACCCCAGCCGGGGTCGAAGATTGTTTATAGATGCGTATTGCTATAAACCTGTGAATCCTCTGGATTCATGAGAATAAATACGAGTATCTTTAAAAAATATAAATGACTCAAAACTCAGAATTAAAAACTCAAAACTTTAAAAAAGACCCGTACGCAGCGCTCCGAATTCCTGATTTCTCGCTGTATATTTCTGCCCGGTTTGTGATGACGATCGCCATGCAGATCCAGACTGCGATGATCGGCTGGCAGGTGTACGACCTCACGCGCGACCCACTTTCTATCGGCTATATCGGACTTGCGGAGGCGTTGCCGGCGCTTAGTATCTCGCTCTACGCAGGACATATAGCGGACAAAATGAGCCGAAAAAAAATCATTCTTTTCTGCTTTAGCGCGTATTTTATTTTTGCTTTCGGGCTTCTGCTTTTAAATACAGACTTTTTTCGTCAAGACCTTTTTAACAATAATCCGTTGAGAATTGTGAATGCGATGTACGCGATTATTTTTCTGACGGGCGTTGCGCGTGGCTTTTCCGGGCCAGCATTTGCGGCATTTCGAGCGCAGCTTACGCCAAGGGAAATTTTTGCGAATGCGTCTGCATGGGCGAGTACAAGCTGGCAGACGGGTGCTGTTCTCGGGCCTGCGCTGATGGGAATTATCTTTGCGAGTTTTGGTGCGCTTCCGACATATGGCGTGGTCTGTACATTGACGCTTGTTTCCGTGACAGCAATTTCGTTTATTGCGCCGAAAGCTATTCCACAGATGACGGAAGGCGAAAGTATCTACGAACGGCTCACGAGTGGCGTTCGATTTGTTTTTAAAAACCAGATACTTGTTGGTGCGCTGTCACTTGACCTTTTCGCAGTTCTTTTTGGCGGAGCGGTAGCGCTTCTGCCGGTTTTTGCGCGGGATGTGTTGCATGTTGGGCCGGTAGGATTTGGATATCTTCGCGCAGCGCCTGCGTTTGGCGCTGTGTTTATGGCGCTTTTTCTTGCTTTTAAACCGCCGGTGGAGAACGCGGGACGAAATCTTTTGTTCTGTGTAGCAGGTTTCGGTGTGTGCATGATTGTTTTTGCACTGTCGAAAAGTTTTGCGTTGTCACTCAGCGTGTTGGCGCTTAGTGGTGCGCTCGATAGTGTGAGTGTTGTTATTCGTTCAACAATTGTGCAGATGCTGACGCCGGAAAGCATGATGGGGCGCGTTTCGGCAGTGAATACGATGTTCATCGGATCATCGAATGAGATCGGGCAGTTTGAATCCGGCATAGCTGCAAAGCTATTGGGAACAGTTCCATCAGTCGTTTTTGGCGGAATTATGACGCTTGTTGTGGTCGGGGTTGTAACGGCAACAGCGCCGAAAATCCGCAACCTGCATTTGAATAAAATTGATTAGTAGAGACGCGATGCATCGCGTCTCTACGATGAAACGACATATTTTTAAAAAGAGAAGAAATTGAGATTTACCGTCGCTGAAATACATACAAAGTTTTTAAAAGAAAATCTCGCGCAGATCCGCGCACGCGTGCCCCATACACCCATCATGGCGATGGTAAAAGCAAATGCATACGGTCACGGAATTGTGAAATGTTCGCAAATCTTGCGCGGCGAAGGTGTGGAAATGCTTGGCGTTGCTTTTGCCAATGAAGCGATGATGTTGCGCAATACAGGTGATACGGGCGAAATCGTCGTGATGACACCGCCGGAAGCCGAAGAAGCGGAGTTTTTCTGTCAGTATAATTTGCAGGCGGTGGCGAGTTCGCTGGAAGTAATGGTTGCTCTGTCGAATGAGTTTTTTAAAAACGGGAAAGTGCTTAAAGCGCACTTGTATATTGATACAGGAATGCGCCGCGATGGGATTGAGCCGAGCGAGGCAGTAGAATTCATGCGTGTCTGCGCCGAATTAAAAAATGTAGAAATTATCGGAATTTGCACGCATTTTGCTACAAGTGATGATGCGGATAAAACATTTGTCATAGAACAGCTTGAGCGTTTTAAAAACTGCGTGGATCTTTTAAAAGAAGCGGGTTTTGAATTTCAGTATATTCATGCGGCCAATACAGGTGCAATTTCTGATCTGGCGGATTCGCATTTTAATCTGATCCGTCCCGGAATTTCGCTGTACGGTTATTCACCGTCTGATGTTTTAAAAACTCCTCTTGATCTCAAGCCCGTCATGGTTTTAAAAACGCGGATTATTTCGCTTCGCAAAATTCCCGCAGGTGAGTCGGTAAGCTACGCACGCAGATATTTTACGACGGACGAAACAACCATCGGCAGTATACCCATCGGCTACGGCGACGGTTTTCCACGTGCGTTGACCAATCGTGCAGAAGTGCTTATTCGCGGAAAAAGATTTAACCAAGTCGGCGCGATATGCATGGATCAGTGCATGGTTGATCTGGACGACGAGGATATCCATATCGGCGAAGAAGTTGTTTTGCTCGGGAAGCAGGGAAACGAGGAAATCACTGCGGCTGAGATTGCTGCAAAGCTTGGCACAATTGTGTATGAAGTGCTGACGAATATCTCGGCGCGTGTGCCGCGTGTGTATGTTTGAAAATGTTTTAAAAGAATACGTACAGGAATATTTTAAAAGAAAAGGGAACGCCGGAATTGACGTTCCCTTTTTAAGTTTGTACTGTAATTTTTAAAAAAGTTTTTAAAATCGCGTGAAAGTTTTTTATTCCGACCGCTATACGATTGAGCTGCCCGACGACCACCGCTTTCCGATGCAGAAGTACAAGATGCTGCGGCAGGCGCTGCTTGACGCGGGCGTTCTCGGTGAACATGAGCTTTTTGAAGCGGAAATGGCGACGCGTGAAATGGTTCTGCTGGCGCATACGCAGGAATATGTGGATGGCGTTTTGAACAATATGCTGCCGCGAATTATCCAGCGCAGGATTGGCTTCCCGTGGAGCGAATCACTTGTTGAGCGTTCGCTGGCGACGGTTGGTGGCGCGTATCTGACGGCGTGTGAGGCGTTGGAAACGGGCATTTCGGGAAATCTTGCCGGTGGAACACATCATGCGCTGCCGGACGCTGGCGAAGGCTTCTGTGTTTTTAATGACCAGGCGGTTGCGGTTTTAAAACTTTTAAAAGATAAAAAAATCGAACGTGCGGCAATCGTTGATTTGGACGTGCATCAGGGAAATGGCAATTCGGCGATTTTGGGCGGGCGCGACGATATTTTCATTTTCAGTATGCACGGCACGAAAAATTATCCTTTTAAAAAAGTGCCTTCTACGCTTGATATTGAGCTTCCCGACGGTACTTCCGACGATGAATTTCTCACTATTTTAGAAAAGAACCTGCCAAAAGTTTTTAAAAGTAATCCTGACATTATTTTTTATCAGGCCGGAGTTGACCCGCTGAAGGAAGACACATTGGGACGAATTTCCATGACGAGCGCGGGTTTAAAAGAGCGCGATAGGATGGTTTTTAAAGAATGTTTTACGCGCGGAATTCCCGTTTCAATGGCGATGGGCGGTGGATATGCGAACCCGATTGAGCTTACCGTGCAGCAGCATGTGGAAACGTATCGCGCTTTAAAGGAAGTGTATTTTGGGGAAAAGTTTTAAAAGCCAATCGCCAAAAGCTAACCGCTAAAAGCCAAAAAATTTGTAATTTGCCGTGCTGTTTTAAAAAAGAAAAATTCATGAATCAAAAAGAAATACACGTTGCGATTGCACTGATTTTTAAAGGCGAGAAAATCCTGCTGTGCCAGCGATTGCCCGAAGCGCGATACGGCCTGAAGTGGGAATTTCCCGGTGGGAAGCTTGAACCGGATGAAACGCCGGAAGTCGCTTTACAACGTGAGCTTTTTGAGGAATTGGCAATTGATGCAGAAATCGGTGAGCTGATGCTGGAAAAGCGTTCGGAATTCAGTGACGGCGGGATTTTCTGCGTAAGCGTTTTTAAAGTTGAGAATTTTAAAAATGAGATGGAGAACCGAGTTTTTAATAATTTGAAATGGATTTTGCCGGCCGAATTATTTGATTATGATTTACTCGAAGGGAATGTGGAGATTTGCAGGAGAATTCAGGAGCAATTGGCTTTTAAAAACTGATGGAAGCGTATCAAACGAGCTACAGCTTTGATGAGATTTTCATGCACGAAGCGCTTGTTGAAGCGGAAAAAGCGCGTTCGATAGGCGAGGTGCCGATTGGCGCGGTTGTGATTTTTAAAAATAAGATAATCGGGCGCGGACATAATCAAATTGAGAAGCTGCAAGACCCGATGGCCCATGCAGAAGTTTTTGCGATAAAGGAAGCAGCCGAGTTTTTAAAAAATCGGCGTTTGTCGGAAACGACGCTGTATGTGACGCTGGAGCCGTGCGCGATGTGCGCGGGGGCGATTGTGCTGGCGCGAATTCCACGATTGGTTTTTGGTACGAGTGACCCGAAGGCGGGTGCGTGCGGGACGTTGTATTCGATAACGGAGGATGCCCGGCTGAATCATCGCTGTGAGGTGGTGCGCGATGTTTTAAAAGATGAGTGCGCGGGGATTTTAAAGAGTTTTTTTGTGGAATTACGGGCTTTTAAAAAGAAGAATTTATAAATGGAAGAACAGAAAACGCTGGAAGCCGCATTGTATCTTGTGCCGACGCCGGTGGGGAATCGTGAGGATATTACACTGCGCGGCTTGAGAGTTTTGCAGCAGGCGGATATTATTGCGTGCGAGGATACGCGTCATACGGGCCAACTTTTAAAACTGTATGAAATTCAGCCGAAGCAGCTGGTGAGCTGTCATGAGCATAATGAGGCGCAGGCGGCGGAGCGGATTTTACATGATATTTCGCAGGGGAAGTCGGCGGCGTTTTGTTCGGATGCGGGTTCGCCGGGGATTTCTGACCCGGGTTACCGGCTGGTTTTAAAAGCGGTTGAAAAAGGTGTGAAGATTATTCCGCTGCCTGGTGCAACGGCATTTGTACCTGCGCTGACAGCGAGTGGCTTGCCGACGGATGAGGTGATCTTCATGGGATTTCCGCCGCAGAAAAAAGGGCGGCAGACGTTTTTAAAACGGGTGGCGGAGCAGGAGGCGACGGTCGTTTTGTATGAATCGCCATACCGGCTTTTAAAACTTCTGGAAGAAATTGTGCAGTATTGTGGTGCGGAACGGAAGGTTTGTGCGGCGCGGGAGATTTCAAAAATCCACGAGGAAATTGTGCGAGGGTCGGCTGAGGAAGTTTTTAAAAACTTTTCGGCGAGAAGTGCGGTGAAGGGGGAGTTTGTGGTGATGATTGGAGGAAATTCTGAAGGAAAAAGGAAAAAGGAAAAAGGAAAAAATTTGGAAGAAGATTAAGAGATTTATTAAAAATTGGTTTTAAAAAATTTTAAAAGTTTTAGAAAGCTCAAAGCTCGCGGCTCGTAGCCCAAAGCTCAAAAAATTATGTTCATTACGTTTGAAGGAATAGATGGGTGTGGGAAGTCCACGCAGCTTGATATGCTGGCGGAAGTGCTGGAGGCGCGCGGGTACGAGGTTTTAAAAGTACGTGAGCCGGGGGCGACGCCGCTGTCAGAATCTATTCGGGAGATTTTGCTATCGGTGAAGCATACGATTATGCCGGTGGCGGAGATGATGTTGTTTGCTGCGTCGCGTGCGCAGCTAGTGGAGACAGTGATTCGCCCGGCTTTACAAAGTGGAAAAATCGTTTTGTGCGATAGATTCGTAGATTCTACAACGGCGTATCAGGGATATGGGCGCGGGATTTCGCTGGAGAGTATTGCGCATTGTAACGCAATTGCAACGGGCGGATTATTACCTGTTAGGACATACTTCCTGGATATTTCGCTGGAATGTGCGAGAGAGCGTTTTAAAGGTCAGTCGCTGGACAGGATGGAGCGGGCGGGCGAGGAATTTTTTAAAAGGGTTCGGGACGGATATATTGAGATTGCCGGAAATAATTCGGAGCGGGTTTTAAAAATCAATGGCGAGTGTGGGATTGCGGAGCTTCATGAGGAAATTACGCAGGATGTTTTTAAAAAGCTTTTAAAGTAGTAAACTTTGGGATTTTGTGTGTTTCGGTTAATCCCTGAAATACGATTGTTGAAACACGTAAGTTGTTGTTGAATCGTTACTTAATTCCGTTTTAAAGATCTGCTTCTTTTAAATCTCGTCCTGTTTTGTCTTATTCACTTTTATAGAGATTACATGCACTTCATAAAAAAAATATTTTCTGTCTTAATAGTCGGCATAATTACAACGGCAGCAAACCCCGTGAAACTTTCAGCAGGTGAGGGGCAGCGGATTGTTGACGCGCGGTCGTTTATTGAATACGAAAAAGGTGCGAAAAATATGCCGTTGAATGCTGCGCGTGAGCGGAGTTTCAGTATTGATATGAAAAAAGCAGATGATATTTTTAAAACGCCGAAAGCGCTGATCATTCTAAATGATTTTCCTGTTGCGCTAAATGAAGTAAAAACGCTACGGCTTGCTCCGGCGCGTGGCGTGGCGGATGGGCAGACAAAATGGGTGATCGGTACGAAAAACGGGAATAGTGAAATTGCTGCGCCGGAATTTACGACGTATGTGGGGATTATAGATGGCGAAGCGAAGTCGCGTGTGGTGCTGACGTATTTCAATGGTGAAATGATTGGTTCGATAGAGCGCGGGCAGGGCGAAAAGATGATGCTAATTCCGACGGAAGGTGAAATTGGCGGAAAGCAGCCGCATCTTTTGGCGGGTGAATATGCGAGTGGGACTGAACTTTTTAAAGATGGTTTTAATTGCGGTGATGAAAATTTTGAGGATGTGCGAAAAGTTTTAAAAGGCCAGAAATTAGAGCAAAATCACCCTTTGAGCAATGAATTACTGGAAGTGGAAGTAGCTGTAGAATGTGATACCGACCTTTTTAAAAAGTTTGGGAAGGACGTTGGGCGCGTGCAGCGCTATGTGGCCTCTGTTTTTAATATGGTAAGCCGGATATATGAAGATGAGATAAATGTTACGTATCACCTGCCGTTTGTACGTATCTGGACGGAAAGCCCGGTTGATCCTTTTACGGCGCAGGGTGATATTAGAGCGTCATTATATCAATTAACAGAGTACTCAAATCAAAATCCGATAGATGTTCCTCATAATATTGTTCATATGCTGACCGCACCAGGATCGACAGGTGTAGGTGGTATCGCATGGCTGGGTGGACTGTGCAATGAAGAATGGGGCTATAGTGTAAGTGGTTTGCAGGGAACTTTTATCTATCCGTTCCAGGGATATACATGGGATGTAATGGTAATTGCGCATGAAATCGGACATAATTTCGGTTCGCCGCATACGCATTCCTGCGAATGGAATCCACCATTGGATACATGTGTATCGCAGAAGATGGATGTTCATGACGCCTGCTCGGAAACTGATATAAAACCAAGCCCGGGTACGATCATGAGTTACTGCCACCTAATAAATTCAGGAGGTTCACTTTTGACATTTGGCCCGCGCCCGCGACAGGTAGTCCGGGCTGGCGCTGAACAGTGCCTTTCAGCTCCGGTAAATCCAACAATTGTATTGCAAAGCCCGCTTGGCAACACTAAAATACTTGCAGGTACTACTGAAGAGATCAGGTGGTCGTCGGCAAGAATAAATACAATTAATATTGAATATTCTACCGATAAAGGTGTAACCTGGCAGAAGATCGCTATAAATATCCCGGCTACTCAGCGCAGCTACAACTGGGAAACTCCAACAGAAGATTTTAGTGAAGTCCTGGTGAGAGTCTATAATCCATTGCAACCAACAGTAGGGGATACCAGCATTACAACATTTTCTGTGCAGAACCCATTTATTTCTTTAAAATATCCTCAGGGCAATGAAAAGATCGGCACGAATGAAACAATTCAGATCAGCTGGGCAAAAGACCTGGTGCAGCGTGTCCATGTAGAATACTCTGCCGATGGCGGCCAAAGCTGGAAGCGGCTGGCAACATCATTGAGTGTAACTAATTTCACATGGAATGTTGCTGATACGGTTACTAATAAAGGAAGTGTACGGATAATCTCAGCTGAGAATGGAGAATTAATTGCACAAAGCGGGCAATTTTCTGTAAATGTCTCTCGTGCCGAGCTGATCACGCCCAAGGGCGGTGAACAATTGCAAAAAAACTCGATATATAAAATCCAATGGACTTCAGAGTTTGTAAAACGTCTTTACCTGGAATATTCACTGGATAATGGGCAATCATGGCAATATGTACGTATCGCAGCAGTTCCGGCAGATTCGGGATATTATTCGTGGAAATTGCCTGATATGGCAAGCCAGACAGCATTGGTAAGAATAAGCAGTGATGCAGACAGGACATTAATACTGGCACAAACCCCAATGGTATTTTCCATTGTTGATAGCATTGCTACAACTGTGGAGAATGAATCTTCGGCTAGCAGGGTTTTAAAAATAGTTGGTGTGAAGCTGAATAGTGATGGGCAGAATTCACTGGTTAATTTTACTGCCTCTGAAGGAATGAGTATTGATGTATCGCTTGTTTCAACGCTTGGGATTTCACAGTATGTTTTAAAAGGTATTCCGGCGCGTAATGGTGAGAATATGCTTTCTTTTAAAACAGGTGATCTTGCCCAAGGCATGTATATTCTTGTTTTAAAAAGCGGGAAGAATGAAGCGACAATACCCGTAACTCTTATCCGTTAGATAATTTCATGGAATATGTTAAAATATTTTAGAATTGTAACCATTTAGACTCTTTATGTGTCTATAAAATCATTGTAACAAAATCTCCCTTTTCCACTTCATCCGGTGTGTTTCCTATGAATAAAATAATTCTTCTTTTCACTCTTGGAATTTTCCTGTCATTCAGTAGTAGTGAAGCTTCTGAAAAGCCTCGCGCTTTCCAGGGGAAATCATTTATTACCTATGGAAAATCTTTAAAAGATATTCCTTTAAATACTGAGCAGCAGCGCAGCTTTACCATAGATGCTGCAATTGCTACAAGTATTTTCCAATCTAGTGCATCTTCATTTAGTATCAGTGATTTCCCGGTTGGCCTTACTGAAACAAAAACTGTCGAGCTGAAGCCGGCACGACCTGTAGCCGATGATCAGACACAATGGTGGGCAGGTAGTAAGGAAAACCGCCGTCTGATGAAAGCTCCGAATGTAATATCATACGAGGGGTTTATAGATGGCGAAAAGAACTCCAGCATCTTCCTGACGTATTTTAAAGGCGATGTAACGGGAATGGTCGTTCGTGGTAACGGCCAGCGGTATGTTGTAGCACCTGATGTGAAAAATTACGACACAAAACACGAGCATGTTCTTACAAGCGAAGAGTATGTGGCTGAACTAACCGGATGGAAAGGGTTGGTCTGTGGAAATGATGACCTGGCTGTTGTAGAAAAATCAATAAAAGAAAGTGATAAAGTACTTTCCAATGACCTTTTAGAAGCAAGAGTAGCCGTAGATATTACAAATAGCTTCTACAGGAAATTTAATGATTATGAAAAAACCCAGGCCTATGTAATGTCACTCTTCGGTATAATAAGCCGTACGTATGAAGAAGAGATCAATGTAGTGCTTTATCTCAATAGTGTGCAGATATATGACATTCTTAATGATGACCCGTATAAGGGGTTGGTAAGCGGACATGAACTTCTTCCCAAAATGGCTAATTACTGGGTGAACAATGTAAATATTGACCGTGATGTCACACATCTTTTGTCAGAACTTCCATCTTTTAATGGGATAATAGTCGCTGGTGTTGCTTATTTAGGTACAATATGCCAGCCTGGCACAACGGGTAATCCATATGGATCATATGGAGTAAGCCTGGTAAATAACTTTAATGTTTCCCTTCCTGCATTGAACTATATTGAGAGTGTTAGTACCATCGCTCATGAAATTGGCCATACTTTTGGATCTCCGCATACACATACCGGTGGCGGTCAGGGGGGATATGAACCGCCTATTGATTCCTGTGTTACCAGCAAAGTTGGTGATCCGGTATATTTTGGTGACGCTGCTAATAGAGGCCCTACTCTACCGCCTAATAACGGTATTGGTACAATTATGAGCTATTGCAATCTGAAATATCAAAATACAATGCAGATGACGTTTGGCCCACGCCCGGCTGCAAGAATCCGTGCCGGAGCAGAAAAATGCCTTAAGATCCCGGCTAAACCCACAATATACATGCAATATCCGGTCGGTAAGCAAAATTTAATGGGCGGAGCGCAGGAAGAAATTCATTGGACCTCGGCACGCGTGGCAAGCGTCAATATACAGTATTCGATAGATGGTGGTGCTAACTGGATCATGGTAAATCCTACTCCGATTTTAGCTACAACCCGTAAGCTCATGTGGACTGTGCCGACTGTAAGTACAACCAAACTCCTTGTGCGTGTTTCTGATGCATCCAATGCAACCGTATTTGACCAGACGGAAGCGACTCTTAGTGTTCAGGCCGCAGCTCTATCGCTGACCAAGCCAACCGGTGGAGAAAGAATTGGCCAGAAAGAAAATGTTTCGATTACCTGGAATAAGCAACTTGTAACAAAAGTAAATATAGAATATTCATTAGATGGGCAAACCTGGCTGCCAGTTGCCAGCGGAGTAACCGCATCATCATATATCTGGACAGTACCGGCGGTTGTTAGTTCTACTGCTTTCATACGTATTACAGACGCAGATAATGGTGCACTTGTTTCTCAAAGCTCTGCATTCGCTATTGGTGTGGCTACAGCTACTCTCAAAACTCCAAACGGTGGTGAATTGTGGGGTAGAACAGCAAAAGTCTGGATCACATGGAATTCTGATTTTGTTTCTAAAATTCAGCTTGAATATTCAACAGATAATGGTGATGTCTGGAAGCCAATTAGAAAGCCTGTCAATCCAGTCTTAGATGGAGCATCAGGAGCATATCAATGGACAGTACCGGATGACCTCGGAGATAACTCTGTAATAGTCCGGATTAAAAATGCAACTACAACTGAGAAAGAAGAGCTTGATCGCAGCGATGCACCATTTACAATCAATACGGTAAATGGAATAGAAGACGAGGGTAATCAAACCGGTGGATTATCAATCATAGGTATTTCGCCAAATCCTGCCGGTGAAGAAGCCTACGTCAGCTATACGGCAGGTGAATTAGTCCAGTCTTTAAAAATTGAACTAATTAATGTTACCGGCCAGATCGTTGCACGATTTGATCAGCCAAACCAGTTTAGTGCAGGTGAGCAAAGTGTAAAGATTGATCTGAGAGAACTTCCGCAAGGCGTATATCTGCTTGTTTTAAAAAACGGTATGTCGCAGGTTTCATCATCATTGCGGATCGTTCGTTAAATAGTTTTAAGAGCGCGGTTTTAAAAAAGTTTTAAAAAACTTAAAAAATCCGTTTTTCTTACCTAAATTTGTCATTCCGTTATTTTTAAAAGTTTTAAAAACTTCAGAAAATACCGGGATGACTTTTTTGTTTAAAAAAGAATCTTTTTAAAAGTTTTTAAAAAATATGTTTAATAAAATCATTGCCAAAACGCTGCCAATCGTTCCTAAGGCGATTGTCAAGGCCGTTGCTAAACGCTATATCGCAGGCGATTCTTTAAATGATGCAATCCAGAAAACAAAAGAACTTGAAAAAAAAGGCGCTTCTGCTACAATTGACGTACTTGGTGAATTCGTCCATACTAGCGAAGAAGCAGAGCACTCGCGTGATATGAGCGCACAGGTGATTGAGGCAATCCGTCAGAATAAACTTCCCGCATATCTTTCTGTAAAACTCACCTCGCTTGGCCTTGATATTGATAAGCAATTCGGATATGACAACGTAAAAGAGCTTGTCGATCAGGCGCGTCAGGCAAAGATTTTTGTACGGATGGATATGGAAAATACGCCATATACCGACACGACTTTAAAATTTTACAGAAAACTGCGCGAAGATGGTTATGATAATGTTGGCGTCGTGATACAGGCGTATTTGAAACGCAGCGAAAAGGATATTAAAGCGCTTGTGGACTATAAGGCAAGCGTCCGGCTCTGCAAGGGAATTTATGTTGAATCCGCTGATGTTGCTTTTAAAAACCCAGAAGAAATTCGCGCAAATTACAAAAAGCTTTTAAAAATCCTTGTTGAAAATCAAATGCGCGTGGGAATTGCAACGCATGATGATAATCTCATTAGCTTTGCAGAACAATATATCGGCGGCGGGAAGATTTCAAAAGAGCAATATGAATTTCAAATGCTGCTCGGCGTTCGTGAAGATCGCCGCGATGATCTGATCAAAAAAGGACATCATGTTCGCATCTACGTGCCCTTTGGCGAAGATTGGTATGGCTATTCAGTGCGCCGTTTAAAAGAAAATCCACAAATTGCAGGATATGTTTTAAAATCCCTCATTACCGGGAAATAGTTTTTAAAAGAATGACTTTTTAAAAATACAATGACAAAACGACAAATTTCAAGGGCAGCAGGCGTTATCGCGGCTGCCCTTGTGCTTATCTGGTTTAAAGCCTGCAAGCCGGCAGATGATGCGCAAACGCCTCAGCAGCCGCAAAAACAGGAGCAGCAATATTCTACAAATCCCGTGCAGGTTTTGCCGTCGGATGCAAATTCTGTTAAGGTCGGTACCTTCAATGTAGCGTGGCTGGGCGACGGGACGCGTGACAGGACTGATCGCACGGAAGAAGATTACCGCCTAATTGCCGATGTCATTGCGCAGGCAAATCCTGATGTTTTGGGAATTGAGGAAATTGAGAACGGCGCAGCGGTCGAGCGTGTTTTAAAATATCTTCCGGGTTACAAATATTTTGTCGGGGAAAAAGGCGCAGCGCAAAATGTTGGCGTACTTTTTAAAAATGAAATTACGGTGACTCCGGTTGGCGAATATATGCCGGTTTCTGTGCGTCCGGGAAGAACGCGTCCGGGCTATGTGGTGAATTGTAAAAAAGGGAATTTCGACTGGCTGATGATGACGGTGCATTTTAAAAGCACATCGCGTTATGATTCAACCGCTGCGATGCGTGATTCGGCGCGAACCCTGCGCACCGAACAGGCGGGAGCAGTTTCACGCTGGGCGGATTCGCTTTTAAAAAATGGCCGCGAAAAAGATTTAATTATTGTTGGTGATTTTAATGACTTTCCACGCAGGAAAGCAAATCCAAGCTTAACGCCAATTTTGTCAAATTCGGCTTTGGAATTTCTCACGTATGACACGCGGAGCTGCTGGAAAGGCGCATTGTACTCAATTGATCAGGTTCTCATTACGCGTTCCACAAAAAGCCGTTTTAAAACAGGAAGTGAGCAATTGTACAATTTCAATAGTTCGCTGACGAAAAAGCAAGCGCAGAAAGTAAGCGATCACTG
Organism: Bacteroidota bacterium; assembly: GCA_040386315.1. GTDB lineage: Bacteria > Bacteroidota > Ignavibacteria > Kapaibacteriales > DASPKH01 > DASPKH01. The sequence continues at coordinate 4,577 of JAZKFS010000137.1, read as the reverse complement.
TCCGGTGATGGTGCAGTTCGATGTGACAGCAAAAGATAATGATTAAATTGTTGAGTTTTAAAAACTAATATTTTAAAATTATGAAATATCTATTTATTCTTTTGACTACAAGTTTGCTCATTTTTACTTCGTGTGATGAAGTAAAGCAAAAGACAAAATCAGCGATTAACAAAACCGGCGAAACTGTTGCAAAAGGTACATCAGAATTTGTAAATGGAGTTTCGAAAGGAATTGATGAAACGTATGAATCCAAAGTAGAAATTTCGCAAGATTTGAAAAGTAAAGGATTAGATATTGGAAAGTTTAAAATTACAGATCGTTCCGATTCTGCTCAAACTCTTTCTGCTTATCTCATTACAAATAAAGATATAAATGATACTCTTTTAGTAAAAGTTTTTGATAAAGAAGGCCGCGAATATGGACGTTCGCTTCTTTCTGTAAATGAAAAATCAGGAATGGCGAAGTACTACGATTTTCCATTTGAAAAGCAAGTGAACATTGAAAGCAAAAGTACATTTATTATTGAATAATTTTTAAAAACTCTTTTAAAAACAATCATAATTTCATACTGAGCTATGTCGAAGTATGAAATTTCCTTTTTTAACAACAACATGAAATACACAATAGTCGGTGCAGCAAAAAGCGGATTAGCCGCAGCAAAACTTGCAAAAAAACAAGGCGATCAGGTTTTTGTAACGGAAGCAAAGAAAAAAGCAGAATCAACAGATGCTTTTAAAACGCTGGATGAAGCCGGAATCGAATCGGAATTCGGCGGACATTCGGACAAAGCTTTAAAAAACGTGGATTGCGTGATTACGTCGCCGGGCGTTTATCCGGGAAATCAGGTGATTGACGAAGCGATAAAAAGAAAAATTCCAATTATCAGCGAATTAGAATTTGCTTCGCGCTTTTTAAAAAACCCGATCATTTCCATCACCGGAACGAACGGAAAAACGACGACAACGGCGCTTATGGAATTCATTTTAAAAGAAGCGGGGAAGAAAGCAGTGGCAGCGGGAAATATCGGAACGCCGCTCTCGGACTTAGTTGGCACGATTTCTGAGGATACGATTATAGTTGCTGAAACTAGCTCGTATCAATTGGACAAGATCGTGACGTTCAAGCCGAAAGTAGCGATGATTCTCAATATTACGCCCGATCACATGGCGTATCACGGCACGATGGACGAGTACACGCGGGCTAAGTGGAAAACTTTTTTGAATCAATCTCAGGAAGATTTGCTAATTTTAAATGCCGACGATGCAGCAACGCCGGCAGCAATACAATTGGCAAAAAGCACAATCGCACAATTCAGTGTGAAAGACCCCGTGCAGCGCGGGATCTACCTGAATAGCGGTGATATTGTATTGCGCTATCCTGATCACCAAAAAGAGGAAACGCTTATGTCTCTCAAAGACCTCCGCCTGCCCGGAATGCACAATGTGTATAATTCCATGGCAGCGGCGCTCGCCGCCCGCGCATTCGAAGTGCGCAACGAAAACATCCGTGACAGCTTAATGAAATTTTCCGGTGTAGAACACCGCCTGGAGCACGTCCGCACCATAGACGGTGTAGAATTCATCAACGACTCCAAAGCCACCAACATCAACGCAACGTGGTACGGCCTATCAAGCTTTTCAAAACCGATCGTGTGGATCGCAGGCGGCCGGGGGGACGCAAACGATTATGCCGAACTTGACGAGCTTGTTGCAAAAAATGTCCACACAATCATCGCCATTGGCGAAGACGCGGACACCATTTTCAACCACTTCTGCGCCACAAAACGAATCGTAAAAGCCGCAACAATGGAAGAAGCCGTTGAGCGTGCACTTGAAAACGCAAAATCGGGGGATATTGCGCTACTTTCACCTGCGTGCAAATCATTCGACATGTTCATGAACTACGAGCATCGCGGTGAAGTTTTTAAAGACGCGGTCAACAATCTTTAAAAAGTTTTTAAAAGACTTTGAAAAGAATTCATGTTTCCCTGACGCACATATTCGGGCAATTGTAGGCGGTCACCCTTGCCGTCCCGAGCACCCGTTTTAAAAAGAATCAAAATCAAAAAATGCGGGATAGTTTTTAAAACTGTCCCGCATTTACTTAAAAAAAGAATACAATTCAATTCTTTAAAAAACTGTTTTGGAACATAAAAAATATATCGTCATTCCGGCTTGCCCGGAATCTTCTTCATCGGCGGGCGATGTGGCATGAAAGCGAATCGCATATAAACAATTGTTTTTAAAAAATTGTCTTTAAGCAATATCCGAAGATTCCGGACAAGCCGGAATGACAATTTTGGGTAGAATTTGACACTTGACCATAGTTCTTGGATTTTTTAAAACTCTACCAAAACCAGAGTTTTAAAAAGTCCAAAAATCCCCCTTCTTTTAAAAAAGCATTTTTAAAAACACCTTTTAAAAAGCAATCCCCATGAAACTCGACGTTGCCAAAGACACAGATCACATAGATTGGTTCATACTGCTGGCTGTCTCAGGGCTAATGCTTTTCAGCATTGCCTTCGTGTATAGCGCCAGCGCATCATTTGCCGAAGTAAAATTTGGTGCCAGCGACCGCATGTTTTGGAATCACGCACTGCGCGTTGTCATCGGCCTTGCCATTATTTTATTCTTCGCAAAATTCGACTATCGCCGTTTAAAAAAAATGTCGCAGCCGATTTTGCTTGCGGCATTAGGTTGCTTGATGCTGATTTTTATTATCGGAACGTCAGCCAAAGGCGCATCACGCTGGATCCACCTCGGCCCAATAAATTTTCAACCGTCAGAATTTGCAAAATTTGCCCTCGTGCTTCACCTTTCAGCTCTCCTCGCCGACAAGCAAAAATATATTCGCGATTTTAAGCAGGGCTTACTGCCGTTATTGCTATGGACCGGAGCTGTTTGCGGGCTAATCGCTCTTCAGCCAAATTTCTCGACAGCATTTGCCATAGCGCTTATTTCCGCAGCCCTGATGTTTGTGGGCAATGTGAATTTAAAACATTTCGCTGTGATGGGAAGTGTTGCTTTAGCGGGCGGGGCATTATTTGCAGTGTCTGCTGCGTATCGTATGCGTCGCCTCATGGCATATTTCGGTGCAGGCGATGGGACAAACGAAGCAACAGTCATCAATTACCAGCTTCAGCAGGCGTTGCTTGCTTTTGGTAGCGGGGGGATAACAGGTGTTGGGCCGGGGCAAAGTCAGCAGCGTAACTGGTATTTGCCGGAAGCTTACGGCGATTTTATCTTTTCTATCGTCGGCGAGGAATATGGTTATATCGGTGTAGTCGCCGTTCTTATCTGCTTTGGAATTATTCTATGGCGCGGAATGCTCGTAGCACGTCGTGCGCCTGATGATTTTGGCTATTTTTTAGCAACGGGAATTACGTTTACGCTTGCACTTTATGCTTTTATTAATGCAGGTGTAAATTCTGGGATTTTGCCAACGACGGGGTTGCCAATGCCTTTCATAAGCTATGGTGGAACGTCTGTTCTGTTTTCTGCGGCAGCGATCGGGATTCTTTTAAATATATCTTCTAAAGCGGGTGTCTACCCGAGGAAGCCAAAGTAAAAGTTCTAAAAACTGGTTCTCATTTTCTTTTAAAAACTTCTTTGAAACTTTCCGTCGTAGCAACTCGTCCTTTCTTTTAAAAAGAAAACCTTTTAAAAACGGAGATAGAATGAAAACTACACGAATGGCTATGATAATCGCAGCGTTTTTTGCTGTGATATTTAGTGCGGTGCCAGGCCAGGCGCAGTTTGAAGGGAAGATTGAGTATCTTGTTTCGGCTGATGGAAAAGATGTGAACGTGTCGTATTCCTCAAAAGGAGATAATATGCGGTTTGATCTTTTAAAAGCAATTGGCCCAATCCCGGGCGGAATGTCAGCAATCATTAATATGGAAGACAAACAGGCGATACTGCTGATGAAAGAGCAGAAAATGGCAATGGTTACCTCGATTGACGGACTTACCAATATAGCAGCACGCCAGAAATCTTTAAAGAAAAAAGATGTGGACGAGGCTACTATAATAAAAACCGGAAAAACAAAAAGTATAGCGGGATACTCGTGCGAACAATGGGTGCTAAGATCTAAAAAGCAAAAGAAAGGTAATGAAACTCTTGAAGTATGGACAGCAAAGCAACTGGGCGGTATCAAGCTTCTTTCTGAGCTTTTAAAAGATTCACAGGAATGGATGGAAAAATTTGATGAAGCGCTCGGCAAAAATGGGGGATTACCGCTTCTGGTGATCTCCAAAGATAATAAAGGAAAGGAAACACTTCGTCTGGAAGCCACGAATGTTTCTAAAGACGAGATCACTGATGCGACGTTCCAGACGCCTGCCGGATACCAGATCATTGACCAGAGCAAGATGCAGATGGATGGTGAACCTGCTGAGCAATAGATAAACTGAAGTTTTTAAAAGGCATATTGCGTAAAGCGATATGCCTTTTTTGGTTTTAAAAGGATATTATACAAAGAAGTTGTCTAAACTTCTTGGATCACGGTAAAAATCCCCTCCGAGGAGCGGATTTTTGGAAGTTTAGACAACTTCAAATAAATTTTTCTAATTGAATGAA
>JAZKFS010000136.1:0-8061 GCA_040386315.1 Bacteroidota bacterium | reverse complement strand
AAGCGATCGTCGTTTTTCGCTTGTGGTAAACTTATGCTTTTCTTTTTAAAAATAAAAATGATTTTTTAAAAGATTTTGATTTAATTTGAAAAAAGGTGTTTTAAAAACTATCATTTTAAAAGTTATTATGAAATCAATTCTTTTAAAAACTCTCATCTGTGGCCTATTTTTAGTTTTTTCGTCAAACTTTGTATCAGCTCAGGAAAATCTGCCATTAGTAACAGTCACCGGAAAAGGTGAAGTGAAAGTGGCGCCTGATGAAGTTGCTATTCGCTTTGGCGTTGTAAAAATAGATGATACCCCGGAGGCAGCAAGCCGTGGAGTTGATTCAATTTTTAAGCAGATCAATACCTTGGTTTCGCGATATAATATCAATCCATCACAAAAAAGTATTGATTACCTTAGGCTGGAAGTATGGCCACCTGATCAGCTAGTAACTACACCACGAAGAAAAATTCGTGCAGAACAGGGAATGACAATCGTTTTAAAGGATATTTCGATGTATCAGGGATTTTTATCCGAGCTTTATAAAACGGGAATAAACCGTATTGATAACGTGGAATTTCGCACCTCAGAACTCCGCAAACACCAGGATGAAGCCCGCGAACTTGCCGTAAAAGCCGCCCGCGAAAAGGCCGAAGCGCTTGCAAAATCGCTTGGACAGAGTATTGGTGCGGCATATTCTATTGAGGAATTTCCAGAAAATAATTTTCCGATGATGCGAATGGCTAATCAAAGTATGAATGGCGACGGCGCTGCCGAATCTTTTGGGCAGATTCCCATCACCGCAAATGTTACAGTGAAATTTTATCTGAAATAGTTTAAAAAAAAAGTAGTTTTTAAAAGATTCTTTCCTTTTAAAAGTCTATATTCACCACAGTATTTTCACCTTTTAAAAAATAATTTTCTTTTAAAAATGCGCCGTTTGCTAATCGTTCTATTGCTTATCGTATCATCTTTTCCTTTGGCTTTTTCTAAAGGGAAGGATTCGCTTGGCGTAGTAAGAACTGAGGATTTTCATTATTCTTTAAAAACTCCGGAGAAATGGGTTTCCGATACGAAAAGTGGCTTGGAAGGCGGGCTGCCACTGATATTTCTTCCAAAAGGAAAAACGTGGGAAAGTTCTCCGGTTGTGCTCTATACGTATGTGCAGCCGCTTGATTCGGCGGTGGAACATTTTAGGATCATCAATGACGATTCGCGCCGCATGAGCATATCCGTGTCGAAACTAAGCGCAAAACATCTTGAGCCATCGGCGATTGGCGAGCATCGGGTGCAGGTCGTGCATTTTATCAGCGAGCCGGGAAAAATCTTTGATGCAGTTGCGTATATTTCGCAAACGCCGACGCTGATCGTGCGCGTGGTAATGTCTGCCAAAACCCTTGACGATTTTAAAAAGAACCTGCCTGTTTTTGAAAAATCCCTGCAAAGCTATAATTTTACGGCTGAGCAGAAATAACTGCTGATTTTTACCGCGCTTCAGAAAGGATGAAATTCCTGCCGTATGCTGTTTAATTCGTTTCATTTCCTGCTTTTTTTTATAGTGGTCACCACCACGTATTTTGCCATTCCGCAAAAATTCCGCTGGGTGTTGCTGCTTGGCGCGTCGTGCTATTTTTATATGGCATTCGTGCCGGTGTATATTCTTATTCTCGGTTTCACCATTGTCATAGATTATTTCGCCGGGATCTGGATCGAAAATGCAGAAGGGAAACGGCGAAAATCTCTCCTGATTCTCAGCCTGGTTTCCAATATCGCCGTCCTTGCTATTTTTAAATATTACAACTTTTTAAATGGAAATCTCTCCTACGTTTTAAATGGTTTCGGTTATCAAAATCACGTTCCTGAACTTTCCATCCTGCTGCCGATCGGGCTTTCTTTTCACACATTCCAGGCGATGAGCTACACGATTGAGGTCTATCGCGGGCACCAACGTGCAGAACGTCATTTCGGGATTTACGCGCTTTACGTCATGTTTTATCCGCAGCTTGTGGCGGGGCCGATCGAGCGTCCACAGAACCTGTTGCACCAGTTTTACGAAAAGCATGAATTTCAGTACGAACGCGTAACGAGCGGTTTAAAACTCATGATGTGGGGGCTTTTTAAAAAGGTTGTTATTGCTGATCGCCTGGCGATTGTCGTTGACCAGGTTTTTAAAAACCCGCGTGAATTTGACGGGCCTGCGTTGCTCATCGCGACGATATTTTTCACATTTCAGATCTACTGCGATTTCTCAGGATATTCCGATATGGCGATCGGTGCGGCGCGCGTGATGGGATTTGACCTCATGAAGAATTTTAAAAGGCCGTACTTTTCGCGCTCGATCAACGAATTCTGGACGCGCTGGCACATCTCACTTTCCACGTGGTTTAAAGATTATCTCTACATTCCGCTTGGCGGCAACCGCGTTTCCATTCCGCGCTGGTACGCGAATTTGCTTGCGGTTTTTCTTTTAAGCGGTCTGTGGCATGGCGCGAACTGGACGTTTATTTTGTGGGGCGCGCTGCACGGATTCTATCTCGTTTTTGGACTAATGACGAAAAATCTGCGCGAAAAAATTGCGGACTTTTTAAAACTTCCAATTCCTTTTAAAAACCTTTTAAAAACTCTCACGACGTTTGCTCTTGTGGCGTATGCGTGGATATTTTTCCGTGCTGCAACAGTTGACGATGCGCTGTATATTTCGCAAAATCTTTTTAAAAACTGGGGCGATTTTCTTTTAAAAATATCTACAGAATTGCACATTCCAAACCTCAATATTGAGTTTCACAAATCAGACTGGGCGATTGCTTTTGCTTCGATTATTTTGCTGGAATCAGTCCATTATTTTCAGCGAAACCGCGATATTTCGGAGTTTTTAAAAACGAGACCGATCGCTGTTCGCTGGGGAATTTATTATGGCGTGATCCTGGTAATTCTGACGTTTGGAAAATTCGCCAGCCGCGACTTCATTTACTTCCAGTTTTAAAAAGCTTTTAAAAATATGAACAGCGACGTAAAAAAATTCCTTTTAAAAACCCTCGTTTTCCTGCTGCCGTTAGCGCTTGTTTTCGGTTATTTTGAAGTGCGCCTCCGTGCGATGGAAACGACGTATTCGACTAAAAAACGGGATTTTACGCAGCAGATGGATTCAGTGGAAATATTGGTTTTGGGTTCGTCGCACGCACTGTATGGAATTGATCCGTCACAATTTTCGCTTCGCAGCTATAATCTTTCCAATTCGAGCCAGACTCTGTACTACGATGAAAAACTGGCAGAAAAATATCTTGACAATATGCCGCTTTTAAAAGCAATGATCATACCGGTTTCGTATTTTTCGCTGTGGTACGAGCTGGAGGATACGAAGGACGCGTGGCGCGTGTATTTTTACAAACATTTCTGGGGGATCGAAAGCCCGGGAATGCAAACGTTTGATAGTGAGAATTTTAGTTACATTATGATGTATTCGCCGGAAATCGCGTGGTTTTACGCGCGGCGTGGATTTCAGGATACAAATGTGACCGGGAGTGTCAGGCCAAACGGCTGGATAGCGGCCACAGGACATGAAGTGGACCAACTTACTGACAGTTTAGCAAAAGTTCGTGTGGGATCGCACGACCGCGTGCATTTTGAAAATCGCCTGCCCCAGAATATCCGCAACCTTGAAAACTTTATACAGCTTTTAAAAAAACGGAATATTGAGCCGGTATTTATTACCACTCCCGTGAGTGAATTATACGCAAAATTTGCAAGGCCACAAGTCGTTTTAAAAAACGAAGCGATCATGAAAGAACTTTCAAAAAAGCATAATTGCCAATATTTTAATTATTTTAGGGACGCGAGATTTACGCTCGAAGATTTTAATGACAATGATCACTTAAATCCGCGCGGCGCAGTGAAATTCAGTAGAATTCTCAATGAAGAAGCGATTTTAAAACGTAAACTTTGGAATTGAAATCGTAATTTTACGGTTGTATAAATGTCCCGACGGAATTTCGAACACATACAGTAACCATTCACTTGTGAAAAAAAATATTATCCGGCTTTTAAAAGTATTGCCTTTATTTGTCCTGCTGGCGGTTCTTATGTCATCGTGTACGCCGCGCCTTGCCAAACCAACATTTCGTGCGCCCAACCGGATCGCGGAATTTGACTCGCTGATAGTAAATTTACAGGCGAATAATTACGATATGGAAGAGAATATCAGCCTGCCCGATCTGTATTGGGACGATATTCCTTTTTTGCTGGAAATTGCTGAGAGCGACCAGACGCTGAACACTTTCCCACGCAATCCGAGTTCTTCGTACGCGCAGTATCAGGCATATATGGGGATCGTGGCGATGTGGATGATCGAATCTATCCGGCTGGACAATCCCTACCGCGCAGCCCTTGACAACCAGCCATTTCCATCGAATAATCTTATACTTGTGGAATCAAATTCGGTGAATTCAACGGACTTCAGGCCGAATACATTTATTGAATTGCGCAAAGCTGCCGATGCATATAAACGCTGGTGGAAACTGTACCCGCTTATTGGGATTGATGCTTTAAAGAAGATTGATCCGCTGGCGGGAACAGGATTGAAGTGGAATTAGGAGAGAAGTTTTAAAAGCTTTTAAAAACTTTTTCAATTGCATCTGCGCATTCCCCGTACGTAATCTTTCGCCCGGCTATATCTGAAAGTGTTGCGCTTTTTTGTAAAAGATTTCCTTTTAAAACTATTCTTTTCTCGTCTGTTGTTTTTAAAACATCTGCCAAACGCTCGTGTCCCGCGCCAAGTAATATTGAGCCATGCTGCAAAACCACGTCGCCAAAAACCCGCTGCGCACTTCCAACAACTTTGCGGTTTTTAAAAGTAATTTCATGTCGCGCCGAACTTGTAAAGCAGATTGCTGAGGAATCCGAATCTTTATAAATACTTTTAAAATCCGCCTGCGCTTTTTTAAAATCAAGCTCAAAATTTACTAACGGATTCAGCGCTTTTAAAAGCAGCTCGTGAATAATCCTATAGATGTCGTGAATTGTACGTTGGGGCGTAATTTTTAAAACGGCACTATATGTAATTTCATCCGCATGAAGCACAGCGCGCCCGCCGGTGGGACGTTTGACAATATCAAAACCGTTTTTAAAACATTCTTCGGTATCAATATCCGATGGATCCTGATGAGCGCCCAGCGACACGCACCACGGCTGCCACGCGTACAGGCGGAAGACTTCCGGCGAATTTCCTGCGGCAGCTTCTTTTAAAAGCTCACCATCGCGCTCCATATTTTTAAAACCGTCACAGATACCGTCATTAATAAATTCAATACTTTTAAAATTCAGCAGCGGCAACGTTTCTGGCTCAAAATTTGTTGTTAAATTATGTGTATCCATTTTGTTACTAATTGAGGGCAAAAACATGTCGTCTTTTGCAATTTACATTATTGGTTTTATCATCGTGATCGGCGGCCTTGCCTATGCTGCGAGCATTATGGGGCTTGACCAGACCTGGATTATTATTGGCGTCGTTGTATTGCTGGGATTTGGCCTGTTGACAGCTGCTACGAAAACAAAACGTCCGGATCCTCCAGCCTGATAAAATAGTTCTCCGCTTCAAAAATAAAGAGGAATCTTTTAAAAAAGACTCCTCTTTTTGTTTTAAAACATATCTTTTAAAAATTACTCCTCGATCTGCACACCGCGCCAGAAAGCAATTCTGCCTTCAATCTCCTTTGCTGCATCTTTCGGCGTTGGGTAGTACCATGCTGCGTCTTTATTTGCCACGCCGTTTATTTCCACTGTGTAATAGCTTGCGGTTCCTTTCCACGGGCAAACCGTATTCGTCGAACTTGGTTTTAAAAACTCTTTTTTGACGGAATCTTCAGGAAAGTAATGGTTATTTTCCACTACGACTGTGTTATCACTTTCCGCGATTATTTTGCCATTCCAGATTGCTTTCATAGTATGTATTTAAAAAAATCTTTTAAAAAATTCTCAATTACCGTAAGTTTATTACCTATCGGGGAACATTCATAACGGAAATTTTCTTTAAAAGGTTTTCCAACCAGTTTTTTAAAAAGAGGAATCTATGACTTCAAAACAGACTTTAACGGGAATTATGGCAGCCGCGATGCTGTCATTCGGATTTTTGACAATCGGCTGTGAGCGCAAAGAACATGTGGATACCGGCGCAGATCACGCGCGCCACGGCGAGGATGATGGTAAAAGCCATCAGGAAGGACAACTCAATATGGACAGTATGAATACGATGACGCAATCGCCGGCAAGCCAGACTGCGATCGCTGTCCTCAGCCCGACACAGGGAAATAGCGTGAGCGGCACTATCAGCTTTACAAAAGTCGCAGGCGGAGTGCAGGTAACGGGAAATTTACAGGGTTTACCTGCAAACAGCACGCACGGATTTCACATTCATGAGAAAGGCGATTGTTCGGCGCCGGACGGCACGTCAGCAGGCGGGCATTTTAACCCGGCAGGGCATCCTCATGCCGCACCGGAAGCCGCTCAGCGCCACGCGGGCGATCTGGGTAATATTACCTCTGACGCTTCGGGCAATGCGCGCTACGAGCGTTTAATCCCTGATATGATGATGGAAGGCGAGGCTTCAATTGTTGGGCGCGGCGTGATCGTTCACAAAAACGCTGATGATTTTAAAACGCAGCCGACGGGTGGCGCGGGCGACAGAGTTGCGTGCGGCGTGATCCAGGCAGCCCAAACAGCGAAGTAGTTTTTTTTAAAAGGAATTATTTCCTTTAAAACCTCTTTTAAAAATGTGTTTTTTAAAACCATTTTGAGAGAGGTTTTTTGTTTTTAAAACTATTTCTTCGTTTTAAAAGCCGGTAATTCAACGATAAACGTTGTGCCAAATCCTGTTCCTTTACTTTCAGCCCAGACTTCGCCGTTATGTAATTCCAGGAGTTTTTTTACAATTGATAATCCAAGCCCGGTGGAAGACTCCCCTCCGGTGGGTACAGTACTTAACCGCTGAAATCGCCCGAATAGTTTTGGTATTTCCTTTTCGCTGATACCGGGGCCTTCGTCCTGCACTTCTACCCGTATTTTATTCTTTGTTTTTAAAAGGCGAATAATCGTATTAGCGCCGTGTGGCGAATATTTGATGGCATTGCTGATGAGGTTGTCAAATACCTCGCGGATACGGGTAATATCCGCCCATACAAACGCATCGCTTTCAGGCTGAAGCTGAATAGTCTGCCCTTTCTTTAACGCCTGTTGGGTATTGCTTTCTATAATATTCTGTAGTAAAGTGTAAAGGTTTACAGAATCTTCATGTAAAGTGATCTTGCCGCTTTCTATCATTGCCGTGTCGAGCAGTGCGGAAACAATATCCAGCATCTGTTGGGCAGACTGGCGGATGAGCGAGGAGAACTGCATAACGATTGCAGTATCTTCCTTGCCCGTTTCCAATAGCTGCGAGATGCCTAAGATGCCTCCTAACGGGTTTTTCATATCGTGGGCGGCTATACTGAGCAGTTCCATTTTCAGATCGTTTGCCTGCTCCAAAACTTCATTGGCATGATGAAGCTGCGCGTTTGCCTCCATAAGAACTTCCTGGGCATATTTCCTTTCGGTAATATCACGGCTCAAAACTGCAACACCTTCAATGTTGTCATTATTAATAATGGGGTTAAATGAAAAGTCGAAATGCCGCAGCTCATTCTCCACCATAGCTGACCGCTCTACACTAAACTTTTCGCCTGACAGCGCACGTTTAAAAAAGCCATCCCATAATTTCCCATATTCACCCGGCGCTTGGCGGTGCGCAGCCATTCCCGGTTGCAGGGTGATCCCAAACATTGCTCCCCATATTTTAGCAGTGCTTTCATTAAAGGTAATAAGCTTTGTATCTTTATCCACAGAAAAAACAAGGTCGTCGGTATTTTCAATAAGCGCTTTTAAATTCGCCTGCGACCGCTGCAATTCCTCTTCAGCTCTTTTGTGGTCAGTAATATTGATCGCCGTCCCCGCTATGAACTTCTTGCCGGAGGACATGATGAGAGGAAATTTCAGCGTTAGCCAGTAGCTCGATTCTCCGTTCGGCAGGGGCGCTTCTTCATAGCTTTC
>JAZKFS010000135.1:321-2765 GCA_040386315.1 Bacteroidota bacterium | reverse complement strand
CATAAGTTTTATAGATTTTTAAAAAGGCAAGAACATGGCAACGATAGTTGAGAAAAAAAAGCGCGAGTTTTTAAAAAGTGATCTCGATACGTCGCGCTGGGCGTCGTTTGAGTCGTATTTTGACCAGCTTTTACAAGAAGAAATTACGAGCGTGGATGAGCTTCAGAAGTGGATTTTAAAAACGCAGGAGCTATTTATCGCGTATCGCGACGGCTTTGCGTGGAGCTACATCAAGAAGTCGCTGAATACGAACGACAAGGCGACCGAGGAAACGTTCATGCGCTATATCATGGAAGTTTCGCCGCGCTTTGAGGAGTATTCTGAGAAGATCGAGCGCAAAATGATGGATTCGCCGTTCGTGAAAGAGCTTCCAGAAGAGTTTGAGAGGTTTTTAAAACTCACGAAAAACTCGCTTGACCTTTTCCGCAAGGAGAATATCGAGCTGGAGCGCCAACTTGGCGAGAAGTCAAGCGAATTTGGGAAAATCATTGCGAATCAGTCAGTGGAATTTGAAGGCGAGCAGAAAAATCTTCCGCAAATGAGCGTGTATCAGCAGAGCAACGACCGCGCCGTTCGCGAAAAAGCGTGGAGATTGGTTCAGGAGCGTAAATTGCAGGATTTTGAAACGCTGAATCATTTGTATTCAGAGTTGCTGAAATTGCGTCATCAAATCGCTGTGAACGCCGGTTTTAAAAACTTCCGCGATTATATTTTTAAAGCGTCGAACCGCGATTACACGCCGGAAGATTGCTTTGAATTTCACCGTTCGGTGGAAAAATTAGTTCATCCGTTTACCGAGCGTTTGCGCCAACATCGCGCGCAGGTTTTGGGAATGGAAAAGCTACGTCCGTGGGATCTGAGCGTGGATATTTACGGCGACGAGCCGCTTAAACCTTTTAAAAACTCTGATGAATTGGTTGACAAAACGATCACAATTTTTAATAAAGTAAAGCCGGGACTTGGCGATAAAATTGCGACGATGCGCGCGATGGGTCAGCTCGACCTCGACAGCCGCATCGGCAAGGAAACGGGCGGGTACAACTACGGACTGTACGAAACGCACGTGCCGTTTATTTTTATGAATACGGTTGGCGTGCAGCGCGACGTGATCGTGATGCTGCATGAAGGCGGCCACGCGATCCACACGTTTTCGACGAAAGAGCACGACCTGATGGCGTACAAAGGCCACGGTTCGGAAGTGAGCGAGCTTGCTTCGATGAGCATGGAACTGATCACGATGGATTTCTGGGATGAATTTTACAAAAATCCGGAAGAGCTGAAACGCGCAAAACGTGAGCAAATTGAATCTACGGTTGGGCTTTTGGATCGCATTATGCAGGTGGATGCATTCCAGCACTGGGTGTACGAAAATCCGCAGCAAACCGAAGACGAGCGCGTTGCAAAATGGATGGAGCTGGACAAGCGCTTTAATACGTCGGCGTTCGTGGACAGAAGCGGGCTGGAGCACTTTTTAAAAACCGGCTGGCAATTCTCGCACGTTTTTGAGCGCCCGTTCTATTATATTGAATATGCGATTGCGCAGCTTGGTGCATTGCAGGTTTGGCGCAATTACACGCAGAATCCGAAAAAAGCAATTGACGATTATCTCGCGGCGCTGGAGCTCGGCGGTACGGTTTCTATGAAGGAAGTGTACGAGCGCGCGGGCGTGAAGTTTGACTTCTCAGCGGAGATGATCGCGTCGCTCATGGACTTCGCGCAGAAGGAGTGGGAAAAGCTTTAAAATGACAGAGTTTTTAAAAAGCTTTTAAAAGTTTTAAAAAGGTCGTAATTTAATTCCTGCGAAAGCGGGAATTTTGTTTTTAAAACGTTCCTATTCATTATGAAAGGATTTAAAAAGACTATTTACACTATTGTTTGTGTTTATTTGAGTATCATACAAGCTGGATGTTCCTATATAAATGATTTTTATATTTTGAATAAATCGTCTCAACCGGTTACTGTTATCATTACCACGTTTCAGCCGATTGAGAAGCTTTTTGGAGATGAATTTAGAGGAATCAAATTACTGTATACCAATGAAATCGTAGAACTCGATAGAGACACCAAAAATTCTTTAAAGAAAAGCCTCGAATATAAATCAATCAATGAAAAGACAATCTCCATTGAACTGCAACCAAATACTACGAATTTAATTGGAAGAGGTGGGAACGGAAGTGTTCTTTACGATCTCGATTCAATAAGCTTTATAAAAGGTGATGAACGAGTCACATATAGATACGAAAAATTAATTGAAGTTGTTGAACCTAAACGTGATATGTTTCCAAACGTACTCAGCTACACCATCGAATAGTTTAAATAGTTGGAAAAAATTTACCACTAATCTGCCGAAATAATATTTCATGCAAACCTACATAGCAATTCTTCGCGGCATCAATGTCAGCGGGCAGAAAATGATCAAAATGCCGGCGCTCGCCACAATGTTT
>JAZKFS010000135.1:0-311 GCA_040386315.1 Bacteroidota bacterium | reverse complement strand
AGACGTATATCCAGACGGGCAATGTGATCTTTAAAAGTGAGCCGGAAGACACCGGCGAGCTTGCTGAATGCATTAAGGAGGAAATCATCAAGACGTTTGGCTTTGAGGTTCCGGTTATCGTGCTCTCAAAAGGCGAGCTTGAATATGTTTTTAAAAACAATCACTTCACCACGGCGCGCGACGAGGATCTTTCAAAGCTGCATGTCACCTTCCTTTCGGCAGAACCAGCGCAGGCGGATATTGACAAGGTGGCGAGCAAGCGCTACGACTCGGACGATTTTATTATTTGCGACCGCTTTATCTATCTTTTC
>JAZKFS010000134.1:23526-28172 GCA_040386315.1 Bacteroidota bacterium | reverse complement strand
AGTAAGGATCTGCTTTGCCATTCCTTTTAATTTTTCGTCAGAAGCATTTGCCGCACATTTTTGAAACCAGGCGCGAGCTTCCGGAATATCTTTCAACTCGTAATACATAATCCCCAGATTGAAGAGAGCAAAGCCGTGATTCGGGTCATCTTTTAAAACTTTCTTTAATTCCCCGATTCCTTCCTGCTGCTTGCCATTGCTAAAAAGGACATAGCCATAATCAACGCGAGCATTAACATCTTCCGGGCCAAATTTGCTCAGATATTTGCTGTAATACGGTTCAGCTTCTTTAAAATTTTTAATATCGTAGTAAAGATTGCCAAGTTTTAAAATCAGGCGCGGATTATCCGGGTCAGCCTTAAGCGAATCTTTTACATTTTGAAGAAGCGCATGCGACTGCGCCATCATTTCTTCCTGCTGGCGTTTCATCTCATCGGGCTGCATTTGTGCTGCCTCCTGGCCATGATCTGCCGGCGGAGCTTGACGAACAGGCGTCATGAGCATACGCGAAATCCCAAAGGAAGCGCCGCCAATGACGCAAACTGCGACAAGAGCAATGGAGATTCCTTTTTGAAAAGCGCTTAGGCCAACCCTGTTTTTTTGCTGGACCTCCTGTTTTAAAACCGGTTCAGCTAAAAACTCATCGTGCGATACTTCCGTTCCGCAAACCTGGCAAGTTTTTGTATCAGGTTCGAGACGGGCACCGCACGACAGGCATGTTTGAAATTCTTGAGACGACATTCTTAGTCCAGAATCTGCGCCTTAATTGTATTTTCAACGTGAACTTTTAAAGAATCGTCCACTTTTCCCTGAAAATCAGGGGACGCTTTAAAAACTGCACTGAAACGCTCATCAAGAGGCACCGGAGCACCTGTACGCGGGTTGCGGGCCATACGCGGCTTGCGGCTTTTCACGGAAAATACACCAAATCCGCGAAGCTCAATGCGTTCGCCGTCAGCTAGCGCAGTGATTACGCTGCTTAAAAAGCCATCTACGACTGCTTTTGTTTCAAGCTTCGAGAGGCCGGTTTGCGTTGAGATTTTCTCAACGATGTCTGCTTTGGTCATGCTCATGCTGAATATACCTTAACTTTTATAAAATGGTGATTCAACAAAATTACACAATTACCGTTACAAATCAATACGATAGAGAAAATAATATATAAATAACATTTTTTTAACGGTTTTTAAAAGGCTTTTTTAGGTGGAATTCTTTTGATAATTACCCAAAGTTGGCGTAAATTAGCAGATTATACTTGTGCTTTTCAGGAAAGTAACCTTTTAAAACTTATTGTGTTAATACCTCTATGAATACTGCAAACTGGGAACAATCTCTCTCGGCAGACGACAAAGAAATACACGATAAGCTGTGCGCGCTGGGAAAAATCCCAAAGCACGTAGCGGTGATCATGGACGGTAACGGGCGTTGGGCGGTAGAGCGCAATCTGCCTCGCGTAGCAGGACATCAGGAAGGAATTAATTCCGTGCGTGAAATAGTTCGTGCGTCCTCCCAGGTTGGGATTGAATACCTGACTCTATACGCTTTTTCCATGGAAAACTGGAAGCGCCCTTCGAGCGAAGTAAATGTACTGATGCGCCTTTTAAAACATTTTCTCCAGGTAGAAATTGACGAGCTTCATGCAAATAATGTCCGCCTGCAGGCCGTTGGAAAATTAAATGCGCTGCCTAAAGGCGTACAAAAAATTCTTTTTGAATCAATCGAGCGCACAAAAGATAATACAGGTCTAAAACTTACCCTTGCACTCAGCTATAGCGGGCGTTGGGACTTGGTTCGCGCTGTGCAGATGATTGCGTTGGACGTTCGCCGGGGAAATGTTTCGCCGGAAGATATTACTGAAGAAAAATTTGCATCGTACCTTTTGACAAGCACAATGCCTGATCCTGATCTTCTTATCCGCACGAGCGGCGAGATGCGCCTGAGCAATTTCCTCCTATGGGAAATGGCGTATTCGGAAATTTATATTACAGACAAGTACTGGCCTCAGTTCCGTCGTGCCGAGCTTTACCAGGCGCTGCTGGACTTTATCACGCGTGAGCGCCGTTTCGGTATGACCTCTCAGCAGTTGCAGCAGTCAGATGCCAGCGAAGCACAAACTCAAAAATCCACTTACTTTCAATGGCTTATCAATGCGTTTAACTCCCGTTAAGGTTCTTTTAATAGTTTTTATAGCTTTTATTTTTAAAACACCTGTTCAGGCGCAGCTCCAGTTACCACAGCAGCCAAACCAACAGCAGCAGCAACAACGCCCACAGACATATAAGATCGCCGGGGTCACTGTCGAAGGAAATGTTTTTTCTGACGAGCAGACGATCATTGCGCTTTCGGGTTTGCGTCCGGGCGAGGATATGACGGCGGACAAACTTCAACTGGCTATTAAAAGCATCTGGCAGAGACAGCAGTTCTCCAATGTTGATATTACTATTGACCGCATAACGTCACTTGGCGCTTTCCTTTTAATTAAAGTTGAGGAATTCCCGCGCTTCGCCGGGCTGGAAGTACATGGAAATGATAACCTGTCTTTAAAAGACATTAGTGATGTTGTAAAAAAAGGACGCGGAGATATTTTAAATCCCTACGATATTCATCTCGCTAAAAATGCTATCAAAAAGTTGTATGAAAAAGAAGGTATCCTTTTTCCAATTATTACAAGTGAAACCGTAGCAACCGATACGGCCTCATATTTCCGGCTTATCATCAATATTAAAGAAGGGCCTGAATATAAAATTGCCGGCGTGGATTTTATCGGTAATACTAATTTTACTGATGATGAATTGCTCGATAGTTTTGAAGATACAAAGAAAAATCCATGGTGGAAATTCTGGAGTTCTTCAAAATTTGATAATGAAAAATACGAAGCAGATAAAAAACGGCTTGTGGGCTTTTATAAAAGCAAAGGTTTTATTGACGCGGAAATTGTGCGCGATACGGTAAAACTTGATGAGCAAAAAGAAGAAGCATTTGTAGAAATCGAAGTGCAGGAAGGCAATCGCGTCTATGTGCGCGATGTGAAATTTGCCGGGAATACCGTATATCAGTCAGATGTTTTAGAGCGCCGCCTTGGTTTTAAAAAGGGTGAGGAATTCAACCAGGAGCGGTTTGAAAAGAACCTGGAAGGGAATGAAGACCAGACTGACGTGAAATCGCTCTATCTTGACAATGGCTACCTTGGAATGCAGATCAACAGGGATATTCAGCGGGTCGCCTCAGACTCAGTAGATATCGTGCTTGCGGTGAATGAGGGAACGCGCTATACTATCCGCCGCGTGGAAATTACCGGTAATACTAAAACAAAAGATAAGGTTATCCGCCGCGAGCTTTATACACGTCCGGGCGATTACTTTGACCGTTCGGCGATCATCCGCAGTGTGCGCGGGCTTGGCGTTTTAAATTACTTTACGCCGGAAGCTTTAAAACCGGATGTAAAAATGGTGGATAATACAAGCGTAGATGTGGTCTATGCCGTGGAAGAGCGTTCTACTGATACTTTTAACGCATCGCTGGGATATGCCGGAGCATTGGGCCTGACAGGTTCGGTAGGCTTTACATTTAATAATTTCTCCATATCGGAACCGCTAAAAGGCGGATCAGGACAAGTATTTAATTTTAACTGGGAAATTGGACAGGGCAGCCGCATCCGCACATTCTCTCTTGGATTTACCGAGCCGTGGCTGCTGGACGAGCCGACTACACTTGGTTTTAATCTCTACGACAGGCGTCAGCAGTTCGGTTATGATCTGCGCCAGACGGGACTTTTTGTAAATCTTGGACGCCGTTTCCGTTTTCCTGATGATTACTTCCGCGGCGACTGGAGCGTTGGTTTCCGCCGCAATGATCTGAAAAGCGAGTCAACTTCGTTCTATAAAACAGGTGTAACGACTGAAGCTACATTGTCACAAACCATCTCGCGTATTTCTCTTGATAATATCGTATTTCCTACGAGCGGTTCGCGGTTTAGCTTTTCCACGCAATTTGCCGGTGGGGCTCTGGGAATTGGTTCAGTAGATTATTTAAAGAACGGGCTGAATTTTGAGACCATCACGCCATTAGCCCAGATTGAAGGGCAAAACCGGTTAGTACTCTATCTAAGCAGTGAACTTGGCTACCTGACCTCTTTTAAAAACGATCAGAATATCCCACCTCTGGAGCGCTACCAGATGGGTGGAAATGGATTAGGTGGCGCGGCAAACGTAACGCCATTGCGCGGGTATGAAGATCAGCGGATCGGGCCTTTTGAAAATGGACAGCCCGTAGGCGGACGCGTCATGATGCGTCACGTAGCGGAAACGCGCTTTGCCATTTCTTTAAATCCAATCCCAATTTACGTCACGGCGTTTGCCGAAGCTGGAAATGTCTGGACAACGCTGGAAGAAACTGACCCTTTTAATTTAAAGCGTTCAGCAGGTTTTGGTTTGCGTTTGCTTATCAATCCAATTGGCCTTCTTGGTTTTGATTACGGATATGGTTTTGATCCGGTCGGTAATTTTGGTGATAAGTCCGGTTGGAGATTTCACTTCCAGTTCGGAAGATAAAAAGAAGTTTTAAAAAAGTAATTAAACTTTTAAAAAATCGCCGCGCTCTCAGGAATACATTAAAAAGCAATCAATTTTTATAATAGAGGATATACA
>JAZKFS010000134.1:0-23516 GCA_040386315.1 Bacteroidota bacterium | reverse complement strand
CATGAAGCAATTAGTATGTGCAGGATTTCTCGCCGTGGCGCTTGTTTGCGCGCCTTCTCTCACCGCACAAAACCTGAAGATCGGGATCGTGGACACAGAAACGATTGTAAAGCAAATGCCGGAAGCTATTGATGCTGATACGAAAATCAAGGATGTTGCAAAAAAATACCAGGATTCGCTCGAAGCAATTCAGAAAGATTTTACCGCGCGCCTGGAGCAATACAAAAAAGGCGAAGCAATGATGACGGCTGACGCAAAGCGCAAAACAGAAGATGATTTAAAAGTTTTACAACAGCAATATATGCAGTTTGAGCAGGAGAAATTTGGTAATACAGGCGAGATCGCACGCATCCGCGAAAATTTCCTTGCGCCGCTCCGCAAAAAAGTACAGGCAGGAATCGAAGCTGTAGCCAAAGACGAAAAAATGAGCTTTGTTTTTGATAAAGCAAACCCTGTAATTATGTATGCTGAAGATAAATATGATATTACGTACCGCGTAATTGACCGTATCAAGCGCGGCGGAAAATAATCTTTTAAAGAAAAGTTTTAAAACTTTTTAAAAATGTTTTTAAAAGCAGAGTGTCCTTTTAAAAAAGATACTCTGCTTTTTTAGTAATTTTACATAATAATTTTACGATAGCCGGAAATCACTATAGCGATAATTTTACTTGTTTACCGCCACATTTTTAAAACAAGTTTTAAAGGAAAAGTATGAAAAATTCCCTTTTTAAAAGCATTCCTGTTATTGCAGTGTTCCTCGTGAGCGCTTTCACGGCTTCAGCGCAGAAAGTCGGATTTATTGCTTCAAGTGTAATACGCGAGCGCTTTCCCGATGCGCAGGCAGCGCAGCAGCGCATTCAGTCGCTGGAAGAAGAATGGAAACGTGAACTCGACGAGCAGCAGCAAAAGATAAAACAGCTTGAAGCTGATATTCAGAAAAACCGACTTGTGTGGGGCGATGCCGAGCGTACTGAAAAGGAAAATCTTTTACAGAAAACGCGCAAAGACCGTGAGGATTTTGCCCGCAAGAAATTCAGCCCGCAGGGAGAATATGATGCCGCCGTGCTGGAGATTTTAAAACCCGTCGAAGAAAAAATGTACGCCGCGATCCAGGAAATCTCTTCAAATGAAAATTATGACATTGTCTGGGATAAATCCACGCAGCCGCTGGTATTTATCAATCCGCGCTACGACCTGACCGTAAAAGTAATGAAGCGCCTGAATATTCCTGTAGAAGACCTGGAGAAAAAGCAGGAAGAAGCGATCGAGCAAAACGACGCGCGAAATAAAGACAAGGAAAAGGAAGACCCGAAAAAGAAGAAAAAGCCACGCGGCGGCACTGCTCCACCTTCAGACCGTGAAATTACTCCGCCTGACACGCAAAAAGATAAACCGGAATAATCTTTAAAACATTAGAGTTTTAAAAAAATCTTTTAAAAGAAATTACTTTTTAAAATGAACTACACAACGGCAGATATTGCACGGATTACCGAAGGGACGCTGATCGGCGACGGAGATGCCGTTGTAAAAGGTGCGAATCGAATCGAATATGCGCAGAAAGGGGAAGTGACATTCCTTTCCAATATGCGCTACGCGAAATTTATTCCGCTGACTCTGGCGACGTGTATAATAATTCCGAAGGATTTTCCGGTTGAGGAAAATTCACACTGTACGTATATCCGTGTTGAAGATCCGTATCGTGCATTTGTCTGCGTTTTAAAAGAATTTGCGCTGCCGGTTTTTAAAGAAGCTTTTAAAGCTGATAGTGCAAAAATTGCGGCTAGCGCAAAGATCGCTGAAAATTCCTATATCGGTGAGAATTGTGTAATTGGAGAGAATTGCGTAATAGGCGATAAGGTGGTTTTAAAAGCCAATACCGTATTATACGACCATGTTTTTGTAGGCGCAGGAACGCTCATTAATGCAAATGTAACGTGCTATGACAATACCGTTATCGGGAAAAATTGTATTATTCATTCCGGTGCGGTGATCGGCGCAGATGGTTTTGGCAATCTTGAAAATGCAGATGGTTCGTGGGAGAAAATCCCGCAGATGGGGAATGTTGTGATCGGAAATGATGTGGAGATCGGCGCCAATACGACGATTGACTGTGCGACGCTTGGAAGTACAATTATTCACGATGGCGTGAAATTAGATAATCTTATCCATATTGCGCATAACGTGGTTGTCGGTAAAAATACGGCAATGGCAGCACAGGCAGGAATTTCCGGCAGCACGAAGATCGGCGAACGCAACCGTATCGGCGGCCAGGTCGGTATTATCGGGCATGTGGAAATCGCCGATGATGTAATGATAATGGCGCAAAGCGGCGTGGCGCGTGGCATTCCCGACAGCGGACAATATTTCGGTTCGCCTGCAATAGAAACGCGAACGGCATTCCGGCAGGAAGCAGCTTTGAAACAATTGCCTGACCTTTTAAAAGAATTCCGCGCTTTAAAAAACAAAATTGAACTGCTTTTAAAAGATTCTGAAGCGCATTAACAGAAGTTCGGAAAATCTTTTTACAGCCGTTTTAAAAAAGCGTCGTAAATTTGCATTCGTAAGATTCAAAAATGACCTTTTAAAAAGACTTCACTCGTATGCTCGTAAACCAACGCACGATCAAAGAACCTGTCAGCTTTTCCGGCACCGGACTTCACACAGGCAATTCCTCGACGATCACATTTCACCCTGCACCAGAAAATTACGGTTACAAATTTGTCCGCACTGACCTGCCCGGTTCACCGGAAATTCCTGCATTAGTAGATAATGTCGTGGATATTTCGCGCGGCACAACGCTTGGCGTTGGAGATGCGCGTGTTCATACTGTGGAGCATGTTCTGGCGGCGCTCGTAGGCCTGGAAATTGACAATTGCAGGATCGAACTGACAAATAATGAACCGCCGATTGGCGATGGAAGCGCGATGCCGTATGTAAAGGCGCTTCAGCAGACGGAAATTATAGACCAGAAGGCGCCGCGCGATTACCTCATAATTGACCAGCCGATCCGCTACGTCAATGAAGAAAAAGGTGTGGATATTGTTGCCCTGCCGAATGATGATTTTCGCATAACGGTGATGGTGGATTATCAAAATCCTGCGTTGGGCAGCCAGCACACAGGCGTATTTGATCTGCAAAAAGAATTCATCACGGAATTTGCTCCTGCGCGTACTTTCTGTTTTTTAACAGAAGTGGAAATGCTGCACGATCAGGGATTAATAAAGGGCGGCGCGATTGATAATGCCATCGTGATCATTGATAAGGAAATGACGGCAGACGAGCTTTTAAAATTCGGTGAGCGCTTTAATGTGGACGGGACGGTTTTCCTTGGTGAAAGCGGGACGCTGAATAATAATAAACTCCGTTTTAAAAATGAACCTGCGCGGCACAAAACGCTTGATATGCTCGGCGACCTTGCGCTTGTCGGCGTTCCTTTAAAAGGACAAATTCTTGCAGCGCGTCCGGGACATGCGAGCAATATTGAATTCGCCCGCCTCGTGCGCAAAATGTATTTGCAGAAAAAGCTTGTAAAGAAAAACGAAGTAAAGAAAACTGATGGTATTGTTTTCGATATTAATGCGATTTTAAAGATCATGCCGCATCGTTATCCGATGTTGCTTGTTGATCGGATAACAGAATACGACCGCGAGAATAACCGCATCGTTGGTTTTAAAAACATTACGTTTAACGAGCCGATTTTCACTGGGCATTTTCCAGAAAAACCGATTTTCCCTGGAGTAATGATCCTTGAGGCGATGGCGCAGGCTGGTTGTATGCTGATCCTGAATTTCCCTGATGTGGACATGGAAAGCAAGCTTGTGTTTTTCATGAGTATCAATAACGCGAAATTCCGCAAACCCGTCGTGCCGGGAGACCGAATGGTAATGGAAATTTCGCTTGCCGGACGCCGCTTTAATACCATCGCTTTAAAAGGCAAGGCGTATGTTGACGATGTTTTAGTGGCGGAAGCCGACCTTAACGCAGCAATTGTAGATAAATAAATGAGCAATTTTCATCCCTCAGCAGTAATTTCTCCTAACGCCAAAATCGGCGAAAATGTTGCGATTGGCCCGTTTTCCCTTGTCGAAGATGACGTGGAGATCGGCGATGGTACGCATATTTATTCCAATGTCGTTATTGGAAACGGCGCGCGCATTGGCAAGGAATGCAAGATTTTTCCCGGAGCGGTAATCGCAATGGAGCCGCAGGACCTGAAATTTAAAGGCGAAAAAACGCTTGCGATCATTGGCGACAGAACAACGATCCGTGAATGCGTAACGATCAATCGCGGAACAACATTCAGCGGAGAAGCACGAATCGGAAGTGATTGCCTTATCATGGCGTATTGTCACGTGGCGCATGACTGCGTGATCGGCGATCATGTCGTGATGGGAAATGGCTGCCAGCTTGCCGGACATGTGACGATCCACGACTGGGCGATTTTGGGCGGAATGGCGCATGTACACCAATTCTGTACGGTTGGCAAGCACACGATGATTGGTGCGACTGTGCTGCTCACGAAAGATGTTGCTCCGTATGCGCTGACCGGGCGCGACCCGATCCGTGTGATGGGAATTAACAAGATCGGCCTGCGCCGTCGCGGGTTTTCATACGATGATATTGATGCAATTGATGCTTTTTACCAGACTGTTTTCTTTTCGAGTTTGAATACAACAGACGGGATCGAACGTTTTAAAAGCGAGCATGACATTTCGCCGCTGGTGCAGGAATGTATTGATTTTATCGAGAACTCCAAGCGCGGTGTTTATCGTTGATCTTTGAGCGGTGGGCGATGAGCTTTGAGTTTTTAAAAATTCGGCTCATTCTGAAAATTCTCAAAATTCGAGTTCAGGCAAAAAAGAAGCAGGTGAGAGATCATCTGCTTTTGTCTTTTTAAAAACTGCTTGCTGCAATTTTCGTAATTTTGCTTTTCTTTAAAAAAGTAGTTTTTAAAAATGAAGCGGATTTTGGTTTTATTGATTGTTATTGCATTTTCTATGTGTAATGCTTTAGCAAATGTACCTACTAAAGTTGCGCCCAAATTATGGGAAGGGCGACTAAACTTTCAGCCATTATTGGCAAATCCATTTGAAGGGCGTGTCGGGGCAATGTATCAGTTTTCTGATAATAAGCTACGACTTGATATTGGCAATTCGTTTGATTTAATTAGAATTGGAAATAATCAAACAATAGGTGCTGATTTTTTCACATTTACGAGACTTCGCTCTGAAGGAAATTTTAAATTTCCAGTCGAAACAAGTGATTACTTCTTTGGTATAAATGTCACTAAAGAATATTCTATTTTAAAACAGCAGCCTGTTGATGAAAACTCGGAGTATTCAGATCCATTGAATCGGTCCGAATACTATAAAGCTGCTTACCGTTTACGTTTAGCACATATTTCGTCGCATTTAGTTGATGGATTGGTAGATACGAGTGGGCTTTTAAAACAACACCCTTTCGTTTACAGTCGTGAATTCGCTGACTTAATCGGTACCCTTGAATGGAAAAATTTGCGTACCTATGCGGGATTAACCTTTGTCTGGGCAACTCAACCACGAGATGCAGAACGACTAATTCCTCAATTGGGAATAGAGTATAAACACAAACTTTCGCGGAGATTTTATGCCTCACTGGCATACGACTTCAAGCTTATTGGGATTAGTGATAAATATATAGGCACTCACGCGGCGCAGGGGGGAATAAGTTATCTGTCTGAATTTGAAATGCCCGCACTTTCCCTCAACATCTACGGCTATCACGGGCGCAGTATGCACGGCATGTTTTACAAAGAAAAGGATTCGTATATCGGGACGGGATTTCAGTTTCTTTTTTAAAGTAAAAAGGTAAAAGTAAAAAGGAAAAATTTTAAACAGTTTTTAAAAGGATTTGCTATGAAAAATATCATCAATCCGCAGGACAAAGCTGAGATCGTCGCGCGAATTCAAAAACTCACGCCGGAGAGCAAAGCGCAATGGGGCAAGATGAATGCAGGACAGAATCTGTGCCATCTGAACGATCAGCTGCGGCTTGCTCTTGACCAGAAAACGATTCCCGATGCAGGCAACTTTTTTACAAAAACCATTTTAAAAAAACTGATCCTTTGGGGAATGCCTGCGCCAAAAGGCAAAGCCAAAACGCATCCCGACCTCGCGCAGGAATTCGGCGGCACAAAACCAACCGATTTTGAAGCTGACAGAAAATCGCTTTTAAAAAATATAGATGAAATCGCTGCAAAGCCGGAAAATTCCGAGTGGAAGCCAAATCCGGTTTTTGGAAAAATGACGAAAGAGGAATGGGGCCGAATGGCGTACACGCACATGGATCATCATTTAAAACAATTTGGCGTTTAAAAAACTTTTAAAAACATGAAAACAATCCTGAATCCGCAAGATAAAGCTGAAATTCTTTCGCGTCTTTCTAAACTCACGCCACAAAGCAAAGGCCTTTGGGGTACGATGAATCCCGGTCAGGCGGTATGCCACCTGAATGATGAATTGCGATTTATATTAGGACAGAAGACTGGCGCTACCGAACCGAATTTTTTTTGTAAAACATATTATCAAAAATCTTCTTTTGGCCGGAATGACTATTCCGAAGGGAAAAGCAAAAGCGCATCCGGGGCTTGCACAGGAATTTAAAGGAACCGCGCCAACAAATTTTGAAGCTGATAGAAAAGCTCTTAGTGAGAATTTTGAAGCAATTGCAGCTAAAGCAGAAGATTCGACGTGGCATCCAAACCCGCTTTTTGGCGCAATGTCTAAAAAGCAGCATTCGCGAATGACGTATGTGCATTTCGATCATCATCTGAAACAGTTTGGAGCCTGAGAAGGAAGGAAAAAGGTAAAAGTAAAAAGTAAAAATTTTTAAAACGGAGCGAATATTGGAAATTGGTGAAAAGAAATATCCATACTCTGATTTGAAAGCGAGAACTTTTGAATTTTCCGTGAGCGTAATCCTTTTCCTGCGAGATTTACCAAATGGGCGTGAAGTTGATGTTTTAAAATATCAATTGACGAAAGCAGCTACTTCGATTGGCGCAAATTATGAAGAATCTCAGGCGGCTCAATCACCTGCGGAATTCCGCAGTAAAATTTCAATTGCTGTAAAAGAAGCACGTGAAGCACATTATTGGTTGCGCTTAATTCACAGAACCCAAAATCAAAATTCAGAAAGTTGCGAAAATCTTTTAAAAGAATCGGCTGAAATTAAAGCAATTCTCGGCGCAATTTATTCAAAAATTTCAAAAACTTAAACTTTAAAAATACTTCTAAAAAGAAATTTTACCTTTTTACTTTTACCTTTTTACTTCAAAGAAACATGGCTATTGCTTGTGGAATAGTAGGTTTGCCGAATGTCGGGAAATCCACACTTTTTAATGCGCTGACGTCGAATGAGGCGGAAGCTGCGAATTATCCTTTCTGTACAATTGATCCGAATGTAGGAATCGTGAACGTGCCGGACCCGCGTTTAAAAGTGCTGGTCGAAATGTACAAAACGAAAAGCGAAGTGCCGACAACGGTTGAATTCGTGGACATCGCGGGGCTTGTAAAAGGCGCGGCTCAGGGCGAAGGTCTGGGCAATCAGTTCTTGCAGCATATACGCCAGGTGGATGCTGTTGCTCACGTTGTTCGCTGCTTTCAGGATGAGAATGTGGTGCACGTAAGTGGCGGTGTGAATCCACTTCAGGATATTGAAATTATTGAGACTGAGCTGCTTTTAAAAGATGTCGAGTCGGTTGAAAAGCGTATTGAGAATCTGAACAAACGCGTTCGTGCGAATGACAAAGATGCAAAGGAAGAAGTTGAAATACTCCAAGGGTTACGCGACCACATGAATGCCGGCAAGCAGGCGCGCCAGTATGTGCGTGATGAAAAAGCTGATCTGGTTATCAAAGGCAGCCAATTCCTGACCGATAAGCCGCTGATGTACATTGCCAATACAGATGAAGAAGGCGCGAAAAACGGGAATGAATTAATAGAAGCCGTTCGTGAATATGCGAAAAAAGATAACGCGATCGTGGTGCCGATATGTGCGAAAATTGAAGCGGAAATCGCTCTTTTAGAAAAAGAAGACCGCGATATGTTTTTGGCGGACTTGGGAATGGAAGAGCCGGGTTTGGATAAGGTGATCCGTGAAGCATATCGTTTGCTTGGACTCATTACATATTTTACCGCCGGTGTGAAAGAATGTCGCGCGTGGACGGTGAAGCAAGGTTCGACCGCGCCAAATGCTGCGGGCGTAATTCATACAGATTTTGAAAAAGGATTTATCCGCGCGGAAGTCACGAAGTTCAATGATATTCAGCGCCTTGGAAGCGAGGCAGCGGTGAAGGAAGCGGGATTGTATAAAGTGGAAGGCAAGGAATATATCGTGCAGGATGGCGATATTATGTTTTTCCGTTTTAATGTGTAATTCGTTACCGATGATTTGTAACTGGTGACCGGATTTCTACAATGTTTTAAAAATAAAAAAGCCGTTACAGGAAAATTTCCTGTAGCGGCTTTCTTTTTAAAAGACTTTGTTTTAAAAAAACCTTTTAAAAGATTTTAATTAAAATAAATATGCTGTTTGGTTAGTGGCCCAACCCATGCCTGAGGGGTTTTTATCTTCGGCTTTTGCGAAAAAAATCTTTCAAGCGAAACATATCCGATACTTCCTACACAGAGCCATGCAATTTGTGCCAGAGGCGAAAAAACAAGCCCTAAAACTAAGGAGATTACAAAAAACAGGATTATTATTGAGCCGTGCATGATATTCACTTTTTTAAAAGGGTTTTAAAAGAATTTATATTCATTTTTTAAAACTAACATGACAAATATAGTATTTAGTTTCCAATAATGAATAAAAATTAATACGAATGAAATTCTTTTTTCATTTTAATTAACTTTTAAAACTTTTAAAGAGAAGATTCCCTGGATTGAAAGAGGATTTCAGCGACACGGGTAAGTGTTTTAAAATCAGAATTGCGCGCGGCGGTTTCCAGCGCTTTTAAAGGTGTGTCTTCCACTAAGGATGAGCCAAGGATCGTTTCAATTGCGAGAATGTCCTGAACTTCTACGGCTTCTGTCAGTGCAATGCAAAGTTCTTCTGAAAGGCCCAGGATCGCATTCGCAATAGCGTGGAGTTGGGCGCTTTCGCCGGATAATGTATCCTGATTATCTTTTAAAGCCCCGGTAGCCGGATCGTACGATGCCTGTAGCTGAGATTCTGCATGGTCCAGAATTTGCAGGGCGACTTCAAAGTAGAATACAGAACCTTCCTCCGGAATGCTCTCAACCCGGATAGTGCCATTCATGAGATGAGCGATACGGCGGGAAATAGCAAGGCCAAGCCCCGAGCCCTCACTATACATCCCGGTCGTCTGGCGGAATGGCTCGAAGATTGATTCCAGCTGATCGGCAGGGATACCACGTCCCGTATCTCTGACGCTAAATACAAGCGAAATCATATCAGGGCGGATGTAGCTTTTTTCTGCTGCGTAGAGTGAAACACGCCCATTGTTGGTGAATTTGACAGCATTCCCCAAAAGATTAATAAGTATCTGGCGCAGGCGCTTTGCATCGGCGTAGACCATTTGCGGTATATCGGCGGAATAGCTGACATCCAGGTGAAGTCCTTTCTGGCGCGCAGCATGATTGAACATATCATGCAGATCATTGAGCATGACATGCAGATCAAAATCATCAGGGAATAATTCCATCCTGCCGGATTCGATCTTTGAAATATCCAATATATCATTGATCATATCCAGCAGGTGATTTCCACTTCTGTAAATAGTTTCGATAAATCCACGCTGCCGCAGGGCAATACTCGGATCATTCTTTAAAACCTGGGCAAAACCCAGAATAGCATTGAGAGGTGTGCGTAGCTCGTGTGACATACTGGAGAGAAAAACCGATTTGGCACTATTGGAGCGCTCGGCGCTCTGCTTTGCAATTTCCAGTTCCCGGTTTTTATTCCCAAGCTCTTCGGTAAGCATTTTTAATTCTTCGGTGTACATGCGTTGGGTAGTGATATCTTCTACTGTTCCCACCATATACAGTGGTTTTCCTTCAATAGATTGTACTAATGAAACTGCAACCTTTGCCCAGATAATATCGCCATTCTTGCAGATATATCGTTTCTCTAAGGAATAAGAATCTTTTCCATTATCCTGCAGCCTTTTAAAAAGGGACAGGCTTATCTCAATATCGTCAGGATGTGTAAAATCCCGGATATGCATCAGGGTTAATTCTTCACCTGAATAACCAATGATCTTTTCAAAAGCGGAATTTGTTTTTAAAAGATATCCGCCAAGGCTGACAAGAACAATACCGATTTCGGCTGTCTCAAAGATTGCACGAAACCTGGCTTCATTTTCCCGGATCATCTCTTCGGCCATTTTTCGTTCGGTAATATCGCTGATCATAGTAATTGCAAACTGCGGCTTTTCATCATTATCATGCACGACCGAAGTGATGATATTCACCCAGATAATATTTCCAGATCTCGTGAGAAGGCGGCGGTCATGCTGTACAAATCGTACTGCATCGGTATCAATAGCGCGATATTCTTTTAAAAAGCTCTCACGGTCGTCCGGGTGAATGATCTCTGGTAACGTTTTTAAAAGCAATTCCTCGCCTGTATAATCCAGAAGCGCTTCGGTAGTATTATTTGTTTCAATCGTATTCCACTCCATATCGGTGATCCACATACCGGTAGCCGAATTCTCGAATATACTGCGAAACATCTCTTCCGAATGCCGTATCTGGAGTTCGGCTTCCTTCTGTTTGGTAATATCAACGGAAACTCCACCAACAAAACTTTCACCTTTTGAGCTTTTTAAAAGAAATTTATTGGTTAGGAAGTGGATCACAATATCATCTTTTTTAAAAAGATCAAAACTTTCCTTTGCCTCGCCTGATTGCAATACCTGCTGATCAATCATCTGATAACTTTTAGCAATATCCTCGGGCAGCCAGTCGCTGTCAGTTTTAAAAAGCAGGTCTGTAGAAAATTGTCGCGCCATTTCTTCCAGCGCACGGTTCACATACACATATCGCCCGTCCATGTCTTTGATAAATGCCATGTGCGGGATATTATCCATAAAAGCCCGGAAACGCTCTTCGCTCTGGCGCAATGAATTCTCGGCAATTTTCCTTTCGGTAATATCCCGCCCGACGAAGAGCAGATTCTCAATGGTTCCGCTCGAATTAAACTCCGGTATGATCTTGACCTGGAATATTTTGGGGCCCTGTATTGTGGGCGTTTCAAATTCCAGTGATTCTTCCTGCGCGGTTTTAAAAACTTTCCTGGCGCGTTTATTCCATAAATATACCGCCACGGCAGGCAATCCCAGTTCTTCATTAGTCTTGCCGATAAATTCTTTTAAAGGAATGCCGGTTACACGCTCCACAGCTTTATTAACGTAAGCATAGCGCAGATCTTTATCGCAGCGAACAATGACATCAGGAGTATTTTCCAGCAGCGTATTTAATTCCCTTTGGCGCGTTGAAAGATCTGCCAGGGCTGTATTCCGCTCAGTACGCAGCCGTGCTTCCTGCAGGGTTGCAGCCAGCTGCCGGGAAATTTCTTTAAAAGCCGAGATCTCAAAGTCGCTCATTTCACGAACTTCAGGCGAGCCGATAGAGAGAATTCCTATCAGTGAGGGCGCATACTTGGTAGGAAAATATGCAACAGAGCGCACTCCACGTTTTTTAATTTCTGATATTACAACGGCAAAACGCTCGTCATTGAGTACATCATTAATAATAAGCGGCGAATTTCTTTTTAAAGTATGTAAAATCTGGGGAACATAATTCAGATCTAACTTCCGGCCCGGCATAGACTGGATATCCGCAGGAAATCCCTTCATATAATCTACTGACTGGATTCCTGTACGCTCATCAAGAGTAGTATAGCTGATCTGCAGATCCGAAAAAAATTCTTTTAAACTGTCCAGAGTATAATTAATAATATGATCTGCGGGTTTTGCTTCGGTACGCATTTCCATGATTGCATTCAATAGCTGTAGGCGTATCTGTCCCTGCAACAGCTCCTGTTCGAATTCCTTACGGCGTGAAATGTCACGTATCGCAGCAATAATTTTTTTTGGTTTGTCGTTATCATCCAGGATTACCTTGGAAGTTGCTTCCACCCAGATAAATTCACCACTTTTCCGGCGCAGTCGATAGGGAACAATAACCTGTCTTTCCGGGCTTTTTAAAAGCTCTTCATGCGCTTTACCAATAACATGAATATCATCAGGATGAAAATAATCGTACGCCGACATTCCACGTAATTCATCAGGTTCGTACCCAAGAATTGTACGACAGGCGGGGGAGATATACGTACAGGTGAGATCCGGCTCATGTAGCGCGATCAGATCAGTCAGATTTTCCACAACCAGAATTGCATCTTCGGTATTTAACTGCGGATCATAGCTTCTGTCGTCAGTCTTCTTTTTAAAAGAACTATTTACCTCAGAAAGAAAGCTTTTAAAAGCTTCGCTTTCCGGTAATTGTTCTTTAAAAGAATCTATGATCTTTTGTAGTTCCGGCTGATACATGGTGGTATGGTCTGCAAGGCAAAGTGATTGTCTTAAAATATATAAACTCTTATAAAATAATAAGACTTAGAGAACTAAACAAATAATTAATGTAAAAAGTTATTTTTCTGTAAACAAAAAAAAAAGGGACATGCTTTTTAAAAAGCACATCCCTTGAAAATTCATTTTAAAAACTTTTTAAAGCTTTTAAAAATTATCCGTTATTTTCTTCGCCCTGATTTCCACCAGCACGCGGATCGCCGCGACGCTCTTCGCGTTGCTCGCCGCCTTCAGCGCGGTTTCCGTTGTCACGGTTTCCGCCATCGCGGTTGCCATCGTTATAGCGTGGGCGGTCATCGCTTCTGCGGTCATCACGACGATCACGGTCATAACCACCGCCACCGCGACGATCATCTCCGCCACGACGATCTCCATATCCACCGCCGCCACGACGATCACGATCTCCGTATCCGCCGCGTCTGTCTCCACCGCCTTCGCGTGGAGGACGTGCGCCTGTATCATCAGCTACGCCTTCCGGACGCTCAAGTAGTGCTTTGCGGCTCAAACGGAATTTACCGTCTGACTGGATTTCAATTAATTTCACTTCAACTTTATCACCCGCTTTTAAAACATCGGCCGGATTTTCAGTGCGCTCCCATGCGAACTGTGAAATATGAAGTAATCCTTTTTGTTTTGGAAGGAATTCCACAATCGCACCTAAACCTTCGCGAACTTCTTTCACGGTCGCATTATACACATCACCAACTTCCGGCTTGCGTGTAAGCGCTTTAATCATCGTGATTGCCGCTTCAGCCGCTTCCGTAGAAGTTGCTGCAATGACAACAGTACCGTCATCTTGGATATTGATTTCCGCGCCTGTTTCTTTCACAATGCTGCGGATTGTCTCGCCACCCGAACCAATCACAGCGCCGATAGATTCTACCGGAATCATGATTGTTGTAAGGCGTGGAGCGTATTCAGAAAGTTCTTCATTTGGCTTACTGATAGTTTCATTCATCACATTCAGAATGTGCTGACGGCCTTCGTGTGCCTGGAAAAGTGCGGTTTTGATTGTTTCAATGGACAATCCTTCAATTTTCATATCCATCTGGCACGACGTAATACCGTCTTTCGTTCCGGCAACTTTAAAATCCATATCGCCGAGGAAATCTTCATCGCCAAGAATATCGCTCAGAATTGCAACGCGGTCGCCTTCTTTGATAAGTCCCATCGCGATTCCCGCAACAGGTTTTTTCATCGGAACGCCTGCGTGCATGAGCGCTAAACTTCCCGCACAAACAGTCGCCATCGAAGAAGAACCATTCGATTCCAAAACGTCGGAAACAACGCGGATTGTATATGGGAATTCTTCGCGCGAAGGAATCATTTCTTTTAAAGAGCGCTCAGCAAGATTTCCGTGGCCGATTTCGCGGCGTGACGTCCCTGTCATACGCCCAACTTCGCCCGTCGAATACGGCGGGAAGTTGTAGTGAAGCATATAATTTAGCTCGTACGTCGGAAGCAAACCGTCAATCATCTGCTCATCGTCTTTCGTTCCAAGAGTCACGGTCGTCAAACTCTGCGTTTCACCACGTGTGAAAAGCGCCGAACCGTGCGGACGCGGAAGAACGCCGATTTCGCAAGTGATAGGGCGAACGGTCGTTGTATCGCGACCATCAAGACGAAGATTATCATTTAAAATCATCACGCGCATCTCGGCTTTTTCAATATCGCCAACGATTTTATCAACGATTTTGTCGAAATTCGCGCCAATAAATTCTTCTTTTTCAGAGAATTCCGCCTGAACCTGCTCAAGCGCATGTGCTTTAATTTCCTTGCGGAATGCCGACCGCACGTCTTTCGATGTTCCTTTGCGGATATGCTCGCGAACTTTTTCAGTAATTTCACCGGAAACTGCTTCTTTTAATTCAGTATAATCTTCGGAAATTTTCGCTTCACGTTTTTCAACAGGCACAAGCGCCATTAGCTCGCGCTGAAGGGCGTTCAAACGCTTCACTTCTTCGTGCCCAAATTCAAGCGCCGTCATGAAATCTTCTTCAGAAATTTCTTTTGAAGAACCTTCCACCATTACGATTGAATTATCCGTTCCGGCAACCGTCATGTCAATATCAGCTTCTTTCAACTGCGCATGTGTTGGGTTTGCAATGTATTCACCATTAATGCGGCCAACGCGAACCTCAGAAATCGGGCCTTTAAAAGGAATATTCGAGATCATCAGCGCCGCCGAAGCGCCAACAACTGCCAGCATATCCGGGTCATTTTCCTGGTCAGCCGAGAAAACTGTTGCAACGATTTGCGTCTCATGGCGCCATGTTTTCGGGAACATCGGGCGGCATGGGCGGTCAATCAGTCGCGCTGTCAAAATTTCTTTTTCAGAAGGGCGGGCTTCACGTTTTAAAAATCCACCGGGAATTTTTCCGGCAGAACCCATTTTCTCGCGGTATTCCACCGTCAGCGGAAGGAAATCCAGCGGTGAAGGATTCGTCGAAGCGCACGCCGTAACGAGCACCATTGTATCGCCGCAGCGCACCATCACGGCGCCGTCAGCCAGCTTTGCAAAACGTCCCGTTTCAATCGAGTAGGTTTTGCCGTTCATTTCAAGGGAAACTGTATGCATAATTGCCTTTTAAAAACTGTTGAAAAATACTTTTTTAAAACAGCAATTACCCGGAAAGATAGAAGTAAAAAGGAAAAAGGAAAAAGTAGAAAGGAAAAAGTTTTAAAAATTATCTCGCGCCGTCATTCTGAGAAGGTCTTCCGACGAAGAATCTCAAACAAAACCTGACGCGTCCTGCATGTTCGCGATTCTTCGCTACGCTTCAGAATGACGACTTTTAAAACCTTTTTTAAAGAACACTAAACCAAATTTTACCCTTTCCTTTTTACTTCTCTAATTTCCACGTGTAATTGCAAAAAAAAATAATTGCTTTTAAAACCACAACGGCGCTTTTTAAAAAAAGCGCCGCCATGAAAAAAACAATTTATTTACGAAGCGAAAGTGCCGAGATGACTTCGCGGTAGCGGCCGATGTCATTATTCTGCAGATAGCTCAATAGGCGGCGGCGCTTGCTCACTAAGCGAAGAAGCCCGCGACGGCTGTGGTGGTCTTTCTTGTGCTGGGCAAGGTGGCCCGACAGCGCAACGATGTGTTCGGTAAGCAGAGCAACCTGTACTTCCGGCTTGCCTGTGTTGGCTGCCGAACCGCCAAATTGCTGTATGATTTCTGCTTTACGTTCGTTTGAAATCATGGAATCAACTCCTGATATAGAAAAAATTATGGACTCTTTTAAAAACTTTTTAAAAGAAATAGACGGCAAAAATACGGAATTTTTGGGAAATAATCGCTATGAATTTTGATTTTTTAAAAGTTTAAAATTACTCCGTCATTCTGAGTGAGGTCTTCCGACGAAGAATCTCAAACAAAGATTATCGCCATCAACTGACGCGTCCTTCTGGTCGCGATTCTTCGCTGCGCTCAGAATGACAATTTATAATTCATCATACAAATCCTTCCATTCCGGATTCATCGCAATAATCATCTGCGTCTTTTTTATCCGCGTTTTCCCTTTTATTTGCTTTTCGCGGCCAATTGCATTATAAATCGTCCCGCAATCTTCATAATAAACAAGTTCAGTACAATTATACAACTTTGTAAAACATTCAACAATCTTCTGTTTATGCTGAAAAACACGTCCTTTTAAATCACTCGTCACACCAGTATAGAAAACAGATTTGTTCGCATTTGTCATAATGTAAACGTATCCGGTCTTTTCCATTTTCTTCTTTTTAAAAATTCTAAAAGCATCGTCATTCTGAAGCGTAGCGAAGAATCGCGAATATGCATGACGCGTCAGGTTTTGTTTGAGATTCTTCGTCGGAAGACCTCACTCAGAATGACGGCGCAGTTAATTTTTAAAACTACTTCCGCGATTCTTTTAAAAGCTCCTCACAAATTCTCCTGTCATTCTCAATTTCTTTTAAAAGCGGCTCCACACCGTCATATTTCCGCTCCTCGCGAATATAATGCAGGAATGAAACACTCAACTCGCGGTCATACAAATCGCCGTCGAAATCAAAATAATTTACCTCAAGCGTCACTTCCGTTTCATCAGTAAATGTCGGGCGCGTGCCAAGATTCGCCATGCCATATTTTAAAACGCCGTCAATTTCCGACGAAACCCAATACACACCGTTTTTCGGCATTAATTTATGCAGATTTGGGATTTGAAAATTCGCCGTTGGAATTCCCAATGTCCGCCCGCGCTTATGCCCATGAACAACTTTTCCGTGAACGAAATAATCGTACCCAAGCATCTGATTCGCCTGCGCGAGATTTCCATCTTTTAAAGCGGCGCGGATTTTTGTGCTGCTGATAATAATATCCTCGGCGTGGGAGAGAGGCGGCATCTTCTCAACGTCAAAACCCCATTTCACGCCGGCTTCTTTTAAAAGCTCCTCCGTTCCTTCGCGGTTGCGTCCAAACATGTGGTCGTAGCCGACGAGCATTTTCTTTAAACCGATTTTTTTGACGAGATATTCCGTAATAAAATCTTCCGGCGCTGTGCGCGAAAATTCATACGTGAAGGGAATTATCAGCAGGTTCGGCGTTTCAAACTTCTTAAAAACTTCAATTCTTTCGGTAATTGTCGTCAAAAGCTGAACCGGTTCGCGCTCTGGTTTTAAAAGCACGATTTGCGGATGCGGGTCGAATGTCAGCACCACAGCGCGTCCGCCGATACTTTCCGCCAGCTCATACAGCCGATTCAGCACTGACTGATGCCCGCGATGCAGCCCGTCAAATGTGCCAATCGTCAGCGCCGTATTTGTATCAAAAGGAATGTCGTCGAAGGAGCGGTAAATATTCATGGAGCTTTAAGCGATGAGTTTTGCGCGGTGAGTTTTAAAAAGTTTTAAAAGTTATATGGATTCAGTTTTTAAAAGCATTTGCTGCCTGATTTGGTCAATTGTTACAGCATTTTCCACGCGATATTCGCCAATTGCCGTACGCCGCAAATCTGCCATAAAGCCGCCGCAGCCCAGCGCTTTCCCGATGTCGCGCGCAAGCGAACGAATGTACGTTCCTTTCGAACATTCCACATCAAGCGTGATAAATGGCGAATTGAACTCAATGATTTTTAAAGAATAAATCGTAATATTTCGCGGCGCAATTTCTACGGTAATATCTTTCCTAGCGAGCTTATACATCGGCACTCCGTCTTTTTTAATCGCGGAATACATCGGCGGAACCTGGCTAATCTCACCCTGAAAATCTTTTAAAACTTCTTCGATATCTTTTAAAAGAATGCCGTCCGTTGGGAGAATATTTTCTTCTTCGCCTTCAGCATCGTCAGTTTTCGTCGTTGCACCGAGTTTTACAACGGTGCGATATTCCTTTCTTTGCGCCTGATATGTATCAATCGTTTTCGTTGCAGCGCGCCCGCAGCAGACAATTAAAAGTCCGGTTGCAAGCGGGTCAAGCGTTCCGGCATGTCCGGTTTTTTTGATTCGCGTGATACCGCGCATTTTAGCAATCACGTCAAACGACGTCCAGCCCTTCTGCTTATCTATGAGCGCAACACCGCCTGACGACTGCGCTTCAGCCAGCCATTCGTCAAATTGCGAAAGTGTAGTTGCGTCAAGCAGCATGTTTTAAAAGGTTCTTATAAAAAGTTTTAAAACTATTTTGTTTCTTTTTCTTCAGAATCTTCAGCGTCGGCGTCATCAGCATCGGACTCATCCGTTTCATCGTACGCTTTTCCGCCTAATGCCTGCGATTTTTCTTTTTCCTTGTCAAGCAAATATTGAATCCGGTCAAGCTGGTTGAGCGTATCATCAATAAAAAATCGGAGTTCCGGCGCATACCGAAGCTGGATTTGCGAAGCAACGTCGTGGCGCAGGCGTGGTTGTTCTTCTGCCAGCTTTTGCAAAAACTTCTCATTTGAGATTTTGCTTTGGAAAACACTCAAATATACTTTTGCAATTTGAATATCCGCTGACATTTGCACGTTTGTAATCGTCACAAAACCCGCTCCGACTTCTTTTGCAAAACTCTGCAATGGCATTGCAAGCGCCTGCTGGAGGACGCTCGCTACTTTTTCTGTTCGTATTGACATAGTTGTATTTTTAAAAAAAGCACCAAAGATTCTTTTAAAACCTGTGGTGCTTTTGAAATTTTTGAATGAATTGTGAAAGTGAAATTTGCAGTTTTTAAAATCCTTTTAAAAAGTTTTTAAAAGCTTATACAAATTTCCGTTTTACTTCGACTGTTTTAAAGCTTTCAATAATATCGCCTTCTTCAAAATCATCAAATCCGTTCAGCGTCACACCGCACTCAAAGCCCGTTTCCACTTCCCGAACGTCGTCTTTGACGCGGCGCAGCGAGTGAATTGTTCCGGTAAATACCGGCAAACCTGCACGTAAAACGCGAACTTTATCATTACGGGTAATTTTACCGCTGAGAACGTAACAACCGGCAATCGTACCAAGTTTGCTTACTTTAAACATCGCGCGAACTTCAACAGCTGATAGAATTTCCTCCTTCGTTTCCGGCGTCAATAATCCTTCAAGCGCAAGCTGGATTTCGTTGATGGCATCGTAAATAATGCTGTATGAACGAATTTCCACATTTTCCTGGTCTGCCAGACGACGCGCCTGCACAGTAGGAGAGACGTGGAAACCGATAATCACTGCATCAGAAGCTGCCGCAAGCATGACGTCCGATTCGGAAATTGCCCCAACGCCACGGTGTAGAATTATCACGCGAACTTCATCACGCGAAAGCTTTTGCAATGAATCCGTAAGCGCTTCAGCCGAACCGCTAAAGTCAGCTTTGATAATAAGGTGAAGGTCTTTCACGCCGCCAATTTGGATCTGCTGTGAAATTTCGTCAAGCGTAATATGTTTTGTCTGGCGGAATGCCTGCTCGCGGCGCAATTGATGGCGTTGCGTTGCGATCACGCGCGATTCAACCTCATTCGCCGCCACGGCAAATGTATCACCCGCTTCCGGCAAACCGTCAAAACCAGTAACCTGCACCGGAGTAGAAGGCATTGCTTCTTCCACACGATGTCCACGCTCGTCAAACATAGCGCGTACACGCCCGGCATAGCTACCTGCAACAAATGAATCTCCGACGCGAAGAGTACCTTTTTGTACCATGATCGTTGCTACGTTACCGCGCCCTTTGTCCACGTGCGCCTCGATAATCGTACCGCGTGCGCGGCGGTCAGGATTTGCTTTTAATTCGAGAACTTCCGCTTCCAGCTGAATTTTTTCAAGGAGAGTGTCAACGTTCAAGCCGGTTCTGGCCGATAATTCCACCGCCTGATATTTACCGCCCCATTCCTCAACGAGAACGCCATAATCAGAAAGCTGCTGTTTGATTCTCTCAGGTTTTGCGTCTGCCTTATCAATCTTATTGATAGCTACAACGATCGGAACATTTGCTGCAAGCGCGTGGCTGATCGCTTCAATTGTCTGCGGCATCACCGAATCATCGGCAGCTACCACAAGGACAACAATATCCGTCACCTGCGCACCACGAGCACGCATAGCTGTAAACGCTTCGTGACCCGGCGTATCAAGGAATGCGACATTTCTGCCATCCGGCATCTGAACTTTATACGCACCAATATGCTGCGTAATTCCACCGGACTCACCGGCTACAACATTTGCACTGCGGATATAATCCAGAAGCGAGGTTTTACCGTGATCCACGTGTCCCATGATTGTAACGATAGGAGGGCGCGGCTGTAATGTCTCCGGCTCATCAATTTCTTCCTCGATCTGTGCCGCGGTCTGCTGGTCAATAAATTCAACCTGGTAACCGAAATCATCAGCAATAACCGTGATCGTATCTTTATCAAGGCGCTGATTGATCGTTACCATCAGTCCAAGCGACATACATTTTGAAATGATCTCGCCCGGCGAAACTTCCATCAGGTTAGCAAGCTCAGATGTCGTAAGGAATTCGGTAATTTTTAAAATTGTCGATTCCTGCTCTTCCTGCTCCAAACGGCGATCTTCACGCTCTTCACGTTCGCCACGTTTCTTCTGGCGAAGTTTGCTACGGCTGCTTGCGCTCGTGCCTTCATCCATTCCGGCAAGTGTCGAGCGAATAGCTCTATCTACTGCATCAGGGCTAACGGCATCACGTGACAGCTTTTTAATACGTTTCTTCTTTTTATCCGATGCTGCCGCTGCGGCATTGAATGGAGCAGGGGGACCGCCGCCCGGACGTGGGCCAAATCCACCACCACCGGGACGAGGAGGAGGTGCGCCGCCACCCGGACGTGGAGGACGATTATCTCCGCCGGCACCGGCAGGACGTGGCGCTCCACCAAATTGAGGGTTCGGACCTCTGTTATCTCTATTATCAGGACGTCCACCGCCACCACGATTTCCACCGCCATCGCGGCGATCATCACGACGTTCTTCTCTTTTAAAAGGAACAGGAGGGCGAAGGTCAATTTTACCAACAATATTCAAACCACGCAGCTGCGGACGTGCGCCGCCCGGCTCATATTGAACTTCTGCGATATTCTTCCGTTTTTTCTTGTGGCGTTCAGCTTCTGCTTCAGCTGGCGTTTGCTTTGCTGTTTCGACAACCGGAAGTGTAGGAGAAACAACTTCCGGTGTTTTCTCGGCAACAACTTTAACCGGCTGATCAACCTTTGCAATATCTTCTTTCAAAAGCTCTTTTGTTGGCGCATTTATTTCAGATGAAACAGGCGGCTCAAGTTCCTGAACTGATTCAACGATATGCTCACGTTTCGCATCAGGTGTGTCAATATTCTTCAGTTCGGCTATCGGCTGCTGATCCATCACAGAATCAATCTGCGCAAGTACAGGAGCTTCTGCATGTAGATCAGGGATTTCAAGCGCCGGAGCAACATCTTTCTGTATAGTTTCCTCGATTACCGGAACTTCAACTGCTTTTACTTCCGGTTCTTCATCTTTTTTCTTCTTTTTCGTTTCCTTTGTCTCATCAGCGATTTCAGGAGTTGGCGCAGCAGCTTTTACCGGTTCATCTTCACGGCGCGGCTCACGGCGGTGCTTTTCAAGCTTTTCGCGCTGCTTTTCAATTGCCTTTACTTCCTTCTGGAATTTATCAAGCACTACCGTTACCATCTCATCACTAAGCATGGAGGTCGGCTTGTTTTCCACTTCAAAACCTTTGGTCTGAAGATATTCGATGATCGCATCCTTCCCGATATTTATCTGGGATGCAATTTTAAAAAGACGCGTTCCTTTAGAGACAGCCATATTACCCGTGTTTAGATTTGAGATTGTAATTCGCGTGAAGCTTTTCTGTAATGCTTTGATTGCTTTTAAAAAACACGCTTTAAAAATGTTCTTTAAAAGCTTTTAAAGCTCTGTTTTAAATTCTTATTTATTGAAATCCTGCTCAGTCGGCTTTTCTTCCGCCGGTTCATCAGTAGTTGTAGCGCTATTTCCTGCTGTGTCGCCTTCTTCCTCGTCCAGGTCAATACCATTGATGCGATTGACGACGCCCGGACGTTCCTTTTCGTCAAATTCTTCAAGAATTATACCGCGGATTTCCAGCAAAAACTCCTTCGACATTCCGGAAACTTTTAAAAGCTCGCGTGGATCTGCGTCAAGAAATTCTCTCGCAGTATCAATTCCCATTCCGATAATATCTTCATACATTTGGCGGCCGATCTCTTCGCGGAATTCAATAAGCTCAATATCTTCGCCGGATTCTTTAATAAGCGTAATGGAATATCCTGTCAGTTTTGAAGCCAGGCGAACATTCTGCCCATTGCGCCCAACGGCAAGCGAAACCTGCTCGTCCGGCACAACAACAGTTGCACTACGAACATCAGGAAACAACTGAATATCTTTTACTTTCGCCGGAGCAAGCGCTCTTTTAATAAATTCTGAAGGATTTTCCGCGTATTCGATAACGTCAATATTTTCGTTATTCAATTCACGCACGATTGAGTGGATTCTGATACCTTTCATACCGACGCATGCACCAACCGGATCTACACGCTCATCATACGAAACAACCGCAACTTTCGCACGTTCTCCCGGTTCGCGGGCGATGGATTTAATTTCAATAATCCCATCATAAATTTCCGGAATTTCCACTTCAAAAAGACGCGCTAAAAAATCCTCTGCTCCGCGTGAAAGGATCACATCCGGCATCCCGCTCGAACCACCTGCGCGGCGAACTTCCTTGATAATTGCTTTAATAGACTGATTCTTTTTGTAGCGCTCATTCGGGATCTGCTCTTCGCGGGGAAGGCGCATCTCGATTTTATTATGCATGATGAGAAGATCGCTACGGCGGATCTGGTACACTTCACCACTGATAATTTCGCCCACTTTCGCTTCATATTCATTGAACATATTGTCTTTTTCAACATCGCGGATACGCTGGTTCAGCGCCTGAATTCCAAGCGTAACGATACGTCGCCCGAAATTCTCCGAGATATTCGCCAGCGAAATTTCTTCAATAAATTCATCGCCAACTTCATATTCTTCCTCAATACTGCCAATCTTCTTCACTTCTTCCATCGAGATCTGAAGTTCCGCATTTTCCACTTCTTCTACGATCTCGCGCATCAGGTAAATTTCCAGATCGCCTTTTTCCATGTTCACAATAATATCGAAGTTCGCTTCCGCGCCATATTTTTTGCGAACCATCATGGAAAGTGTTTCCTCGACAATTCCCTGCAAAAGGTCGCGATCCATGTTCTTCTCGCGCGCCATTTCGGCGAACGCTTCGATAATCATTTTCTTGTCTGCTACGGGTTTGGCTTTGCGGCGTGCCATAATTTACACTGAGAGTATGTGAATAATTCTAATTTCTTTTTAAAAATGTTTCTTTTTAAAAACATTGATCAATTTCT
The DNA here is from genome assembly GCA_040386315.1 of Bacteroidota bacterium. GTDB lineage: Bacteria > Bacteroidota > Ignavibacteria > Kapaibacteriales > DASPKH01 > DASPKH01. Next base: position 89 of record JAZKFS010000134.1, on the reverse strand, counting down.
TTTTAACAGGATTTTCTTTTAAAATCTTTTTAAAAGAAAAACACTTTACTTACTTTAGGCCTTTGAAATTCAAGGCAATTTTTGCCAGC
>JAZKFS010000133.1:0-7434 GCA_040386315.1 Bacteroidota bacterium | reverse complement strand
AAAAAGTTTTTAAAAGGAAAATCCTTTTGCTTTTAAAAAGTGGAAGGATTTTTTGTTTTAAAAAACTATTGCTTTTAAAAGTAATTTCGGTAAATTGTATTCGGCAAAATTATGGCGAATAATTTATTTCTTCCGAAGGAGAAAATCAAATGAAAAAAATCACACAATGCATCATCTACAGTTGCTTTTTTGCTGCTTGTACTGCCTTTGCAGGAGACGGTGCACCGAATATCCTGTGGGAAGGACGCTATGAAATGCCGAATAAGTTTTTTATGACTGAGTATATTATTCATACAAATGATGGCGGTTTTCTTGTTAACGGTTCGACCGGATCGGGAGCATCCCTACGAGGTTTCGTAAAAACAGATGGCAATGGAAAACAACAATGGACAAAAGTTCTTGGAAACGATTCCTTATCAGTGTATATTACTCATTGCTCTTTGCTTCAAAATGGTGATCTTGATTTTATTGGTAGTCAGAGTCATTTCCTTAGCGGCCAGAAAGTATCGTGGGATTACCCTTTCTTTATGCAGAGCGATGTACAGAAGGGAATTACCCTGAAGAGCTTTACCGATGAAAGCGCTGAGGAAAAGCTTTTAGGAGCTCCTCAGGTTATTAAGGAAACTGATGGTTCCTTTACATTTCTTGGAATAGATGAATATAATCCAACTGAAAGCAACCTGTATTTCAGAAGAATAGGAACAGATACAAAAAAAATATCAGAAAAGGAAATCTCACTTGCCCGCTTTTTTGACACTTCAACTGCTGTGAAGAATGTATCACCGGGATATATTACAAAAGCTCCTGATGGCGGATACATATCTTTTTGCAGCCGGGCAACATCAACGAATCGTTTTGGTGGGGTTTTTATAAAACTAAACAGCCAGGGCGATATTGACTTTGGAAAGATATTTGAATCCGAACCAGAACAGCTAAACTATATCCGCCCTAAGTATGCAATAGCAACAAGAGATGGCGGCTATGCACTTCTGCACACCAGTTATATGTTTTACGTACCTGACCAAATCAAATACACAAGCGTGGTAACCAAGCTTAATGGTAAGGGTGAAGTCGTCTGGACACGTTCAATTGATAAGGGCAACCTTACAGATATAGAAATGAAATACCTTGTAGAAACAAAGGATGGTGAAATCCTGGTAGCCGGTTCATTCAGTCAGATGACCAAAAAATCTACGACAATAGTAGGAACTGAAGATAATCTGCTTGTAGCATTCAAGGCAAATGGTGAACAACTATGGGAAAAGCAATGGGGTGAGCCAAATGTAGATGAGCGCTTGGAGTATATTATGGAAGAGCCGGGCGGCTATGTACTGGCTGGAGCTGTAGGCCGGGAATATGTGCGTGACCTGTGGCTTGCCAAAGTACAATTTTCTACAACTGACGTTGCAGAGAATACAGTTTTAAAAGAAAAATTCACCCTTTCGCCGAATCCTGCTCAATCATTATCTACTATCCATTATACGCTTTCTACTCCTGCAAATGTGAAGATCGAAGTAATTGATGCGCTTGGAAATATCATTGCCACGCCATATTCCGGTTTTAAAACCGAGGGAGAATATTCTGTGCCTTTTACTACTGAAAATATCGCAACGGGAATGTACAACGTGCGACTGAATATTAACGGAAAGATTTTAACTCAAAATTTATCAGTGGTGAAATAAAGTTTTAAAAACCTTTTAAAAAATCCTTTTGCTTTTAAAAGTAAAGGGATTTTTGTTTTTAAAAAAAGTGCTTCCAAAATTCCTTTTAAAAGTTTTTGGTATATTTGCATTCTGTAAATGAAAATCAGATAGTAAGAATACTTTTACAACATTTCTTTTAAAAAAACATGAATAATCACTCGTGTGATGTCGTCGTCATCGGCGGCGGCCCAGGCGGATATGTGGCGGCGATCCGCGCACAGCAATTAGGACTGAAAGCGATCTGCGTAGAGCGCGACAAACTTGGCGGCGTCTGCCTCAACTGGGGTTGTATCCCGACAAAGGCGCTTTTAAAAAACGCTGAATACATGAATTTTCTGAACCACTCAAAAGATTTTGGTTTTAATCTCGGTAGCGTGGACGTTGACTTTTCAAAAGTGATCGGCCGCAGCCGCGGCGTTGCCGACCAGATGTCAAATGGAATTTCTTTTCTTTTTAAAAAGAATAAAGTCCAGTCGGTAAAAGGAAACGGATTTATCGCAGCGAAAGGAAAAATTGAAGTAAAAGATGAATCCGGAAAAGTAACGGACACAATTGAAGCAAAAAATATCATTATCGCAACAGGCGCACGCCCGCGCATGATCCCGGGAATCGAAGTTGACCGCAAGCGCGTCATTACGTCGTCGGAAGCAATGATCCTGCCGGAAATTCCAAAGGAAATGATCGTGATCGGCGCTGGCGCGATTGGGGTTGAGTTCGCGTATTTTTATAATGCGTTCGGTACGAAAGTAACGATCATTGAAATGATGAAAAATATTCTTCCGGTAGAAGATATCGAAGTTTCAAAAGAGCTTGAGCGTCATTTTAAAAAGGCAGGAATGACCCTGATGCCAGAAACAAAAGTGATCTCAGCGAAAACGAAAGGCGATAAGGTAGAAGTGGTCGTTGAAACAAAAGGTGAGCAGAAAACGATGACGGCCGACATCGTTTTAAACGCAGTGGGAATCCAGGCAAATATCGAAAATCTCGGGCTTGAAGAGCTTGGCGTAAAGCTGGAGCGCGGAAATATCGTGATTGACAAGCAGATGCGTACAAACGTCGAAGGAATTTACGCAATCGGTGACGTAGCCGGAGCGCCGTGGCTGGCTCACAAAGCATCGGCGGAAGGAATTGCAGCGGCGGAGATCATCGCCGGACATCATTCTTCGGTTGATTATTCCAATATTCCGGGTTGTACATATTGCCAGCCGCAGGTGGCGAGCGTAGGCATGACAGAAGCAAAGGCAAAGGAAGCCGGATATGAAGTGAAAGTGGGTAAATTCCCGTTCACAGCGAGTGGTAAAGCGCACGCGATCGGCGAAGCCAAAGGATTTGTAAAAATTGTTTTTGATGCGAAATATGGCGAAATTCTTGGCGCTCACATGATCGGGCCGGATGTAACGGAAATGATCGCCGAGATCGGTTTGGCTCGTACGCTTGAAGCAACAGCGCAGACGATTTTTAAAACGATCCACGCACACCCGACGCTTTCGGAGGCCGTGATGGAAGCCGCCGCAGGAGCATATGGCGAAGCGGTAAATTTTTAAAAAAGTTATTAATAGTGATTCTTAAAATGAAAAATGCCACTCGTTTTAAAAACAAGTGGCATTTTCTTTTAAAAAGATTTTTCTTTAAAGATTACTTATTATAATCCAAAACTTTCTTCACTGCTTTATAAACATCTTTACGTTTAACTTTATATGTTTTTGCAACACCTTCGACGCGCTCACGCTCCCAAGAATTAGCACACTCAGCGCAGGTTCCTTCTTGGATCGGGCGGATGGAATAACCGCGAGGATTATCCTGATTATCTATATCAAGTGCAAAAATATAATCTTTGTAGATATTCATTTCTTTGGGCGTCGGCTTTACTTTTATCGTTGAGGAGCTTTGCGCTGTGGGGGTTTTTGCTTTCTTCGGGCTTTTTTTTGTCTGTGCCTCAAGTGTAGTAAAAGATGCAGCCGAAATTGCAATTGCTAAGCCAAATCCTATCAATTTTGTGTTTGTCATTTTTTAAAGCCAGGGTAGTATAACAATTGTTTTAAAAGTTTTGTAGTGCTTTGACGCAGAATGTTTTAGAAAAGTTTACTCTCATTTATTTATTCTTTTATGATCGAAATTGAAGATTGGGGAGTAATTGATTTTAAAACTGCGTGGGAGCGCCAGCGCGAGCTTGTGCAGCAGGTTTTAAAAGGCGAGAAACCAAGTACATTAGTTTTGTGTGAGCATCCGCGCGTGATCACGATTGGCCGCGCAGGAAGTTTGCAAAATGTTTTAAAAACGCCGGAAGAGCTTTTAAAAGAAAATATTGAAATTGTGGAGATCAACCGTGGCGGCGATGTGACGCTTCACGCGCCGGGACAGCTGGTTGGCTACCCGATATTTCATCTGAGTGATTTTAAAGAAGACCTGCACTGGTTTCTGCGTGAAATTGAAGAATGTATCATTGAGCTTTTAAAAGAATTTTCTGTGGAGTCGGGAAGAGTGGAAGGTTTGACAGGAGTATGGATAGAAAACGAACGAAAAATCTGCGCAATCGGCCTGAATTGCTCGCGATGGGTAACTTCACACGGCTTTGCGCTGAATGTAAATAACGATATCCGGGATTTTGAAATGATAATCCCGTGCGGAATTGAGGATAAAGCAGTAACTTCTTTAAAAAAAGAAATCGGCGAAGAAGTTGATTTTAAAGAAGTTAAAGCAAAGTGTGGTGAAGTTTTTAAAAGAAAATTTTAAAAAAGACTTGACTTGTGTGGAAAAGTATAGTAAATTCGTAACAGATAAATGACACGGCGGTTTTTAAAAGCATGTTTTTTATTATGCGAGAGTAGCTCAGCTGGTAGAGCACGACCTTGCCAAGGTCGGGGTCGCGAGTTCGAATCTCGTCTCTCGCTCGACGACGTGAGTCGTTATTTCCTCTTTATGCTGCATGCCTTGCTATCATTCCCCCCGATAGTAGGGCATTTTTTTTGCATTGGATTTGTAACATTTTTAAAAGTAAAGTATTATTACATTACAAACTGAAAAGCAGCTTTATCCGTATGTAATGGCGTCGGGAAGGTTTTAAAAGAAAATAAATTTGCAGAATTGAAAAACGACGTGTAAATTGCACGAAATAATTATAACAAATTCTCCATACACTACTACTTAAAGTCTATCGCCCCAACTTCTACCTCGTTTACATAGCTTTCACTAAAATCGTCCGCGGGACGTTTAGCATTACCTTGTGAAATGCCTATTTCTATTCGTATCATTGACTTACGCTGTTATCAAATTCTTAAACTGAGAGAAGATATGAGTTTTCTGCGTCGTTCATTTGCGCAAAATCTATCGTTGCTTGTGCTTTTCTTTGTCATTTCGCAGGGCGCTTCCGCGCAGAATATCCTGCCGAATGGCGTGGAATTGGTGCGCTCATCGCAGTCGGAATTGGTGATCCGCTATACGCCTCATCTGGAAGGCTTTGATTCGGTGCAGGCAGGGGGGAAATGGATGTACAGCCCGCGTATTACAGGCGCGTTTTTTAAAAATCCGCAGCCGGGCGCTCCTGCTGAAGTGATCGTTCCGGTGAATATTACTGTTCCGTCGCCGGAAGGTTTTAAAATCACGAGTATTGAAGCACAGGGAGTCCAGCGGTTTTTAAAAGAAATAGCTCCTGTGGCGAAGGAATACAGCCCGGAAAATATCCAGTATATCCAGGACCAGGAATTATATTCTTTAAAAACATCATCATGGGCGGCAGCTGAATACAAAGGAATTGCCGGAACACGCTATATCGGGGTTTTAAAACTACAGGCAGCCCGCTATGATGCGGCTTCGCGGGCAATAGAAATTCCACGCGCAATAGTGGTAAAGATCGCTTTTCAAGCTTCAGCTACTCCGGTTGCTTCGGCAAAATCTTTCCCCCTTTCCAAAGAATTTACAACGACAATTAATCATATTGAAACAGCTCAGTGGCGAATTGATGTGCACCCAGCGTCTTTTAAAAACACGGGAAATACGACTTTAGGAAAAGGTGCGGGGAAACAAATACTTAGCTCCGGCAACTGGTATAAACTGACAACGGAAACTGAAGGAATTTATAGAATTGATGCCGCTACATTGGCCGCTTCCGGTATAAATGTCCCGGCTTCGGAGATTTCCACGATTAAGATTTTTGGTAATGGTGGAAACGAATTGCCGGAAACAATAAGTGATGCTTTAAAAAACCAGTTGAATGAACAACCAATTATTGTTCGTACAAAGCCCGGCGGCGAACTGGATGCGATCATATTTTATGGTTCGGCGGCGAGTGGATTTGATTTTAAAGGAGGCGACTTCCGGCATTTCCTTAACGCATATACTTTTAAAAATAATTACCTGCTGACATGGGGCGGAAGCGCGGGAAAACGTGCTGTGGAAAGTGAAATTCCGGCGGGCGCGGTTGTAAATAATCCCACGCAGATCGTTGGCAGGGTTTTTAACGAAGAGGAAATGAACAGCCCGTACCGGATCCCGTCGGGAAGACGGTGGTTTGGCTCTTCCATTGATAATTCGCTTCCGGTTACCTTTACTACGCAGCTGCCGGGACTTTTAAAAAGCGGTGATATACTCTACCGGATGAATCTGGCCCACAGGTCAAAATATGATGGAGCATTTACAGTATCAGAGAATAACCAGAATCTTTTAAAAGCAAATCTGAGCGGCGCCGGTAATGATGAGTATACCGATGCTCTTAGTAATGGCTCGGTTGACGGTAGGATCAGCAGCCAGCAGATCGGACCAGATAACCGAAGTGTTTTAAAATTCGCATACGCCGGAAATTCTACGGGAACGGGATATATTGATTGGTTTGAAATCCACTATCCGCGGCAACTAATGGCTGTGAATGGAGAGCTTGAGATATTTGGCAATAAAGGATTGAGCGGTATTACTGAATATTCTGCAAATGGATTTTCCGGGGAGGTTGTAGGATTTGACGTTACAGACAGAGCAAATCCAACGCTTTTAAAAAACGCTGCAACAACAGGCGGGATGTTTTCCGTTCGGGAAGCTTCTAATCCTTTGGCTTTAAAACGTTACTTTATCGCCTCAGCTTTTAAAACACCGCAGATACAAGCTGTTGCAATGAGTAATCTGCGTGAGCAAAAAATTACTGCTGATGTTATACTTATTACTCATCCTGACTTTTTACCATCGGCAGAAAAATATAAAAAATATCGTGAAGATCAGGGTGAGCTCTCAATACGTATTGTTACTACAAGCGATATTTTTAATGAATATTCCTATGGAGCGCCGGATCCGACGGCAATACGGGATTTTTTAGCACAGGCATATCAAAATTCTGACAAAAAAAATCGCTATGTAATACTTTGGGGCGACGGACATTATGATTCCCGCAATATAGCAACGAAACGTACGAGCTTTGTACCGCCGTATGAAAGCATGGATAGTGATGGTGCATGGAGAAGCACTGTTACTTTTAGTGCAGATGATTATTTCGCCCGTATCGTTGGAAATGATATCCTTCCTGACCTTGCCTTAGGCCGTATTCCGATAGGCTCTGATGATGAAGGCGAATGGATGGTGGAAAAGATCTCACTGTATGAGAGTAAATCTGCCAAAGATCAGTGGCGAACAACGGTCACCCTTGTTGCCGATGATGGACCGACTTCTCACGGTTCTGATGGGAGTCAGCATACAAATCAGTCGGAATGGCTCTCTGCCAGTTATATACCAAAGGATATGCAGCAGAATA
>JAZKFS010000132.1:0-11509 GCA_040386315.1 Bacteroidota bacterium | reverse complement strand
GATTTTCTCACCTTCATTCAAACCTTGCAAAACCTGCAACTTTCCGCCTGCTTCTGCTCCAACGACGATAGTCCGAAGTTCAGCTTTATTATTATTCACCACATACACCTGTGGTTCGCGCACGCTTCCTACGAGCGCTTCACGCGGAATAACAAGCGATGGGGCCGCTGCCTGATCTTCAAAAGAAACACGCATGAACATTCCGGCACGAAGTGGGTTTTGCTGATTATTTGAGATCATGATCTCCGTTGGATAGGTATGCGCTTCGTCACCTTTGGCCGCGATACTTTCCACGCGCCCGATAAAGGTGAAGCCCGGATAAACATCCGTTGTCACTTTCATCTTATCACCCACGCGAAGACGAAATGCATCGCGTTCACTCACATTTACTTTCACTTTAAGCGTCGAAATATCGACGATATTCGCAACAGGCGTTCCGGGGTTGACAACCGCACCGGCGTCAAGAAGACGCGTCGTAACAATTCCTCCGATCGGCGCTGTAATACGTGTATCAGCTACACTCCGGCGCGCGATAGCAAGCTGCGATTCAGCGTTTTTAAAAGCAAGGCGGTAGCCATCTACAAGCATGGCGTTCGTAGCGCCCTCTTTTAAAAGCGTTTCAAATCGCTGCAAATCTTTCGCCGCTTTATCATAATTTGCCTGCGCAGTTTGCAGATTTGTACCGCGAACTTCATCATCTACGGTAAATAATGTCGCACCCGCGCCAACTGAAGAGCCCTGACGGACATTCGCTGAAAGGATACGCCCGGAAACTTCCGAAAGCACCATCACATCACGCGCCGGCGCCGTTGTGCCGACAAGCGAAACACTCTCGCTCATATCAGTTTTTTCTACAGCAGCCACCGTTACAGGCGATGCCGTAGAAATTTCTTCCCTGATCTTTGCCGCACTTTTCGCCTTATTATTCATCAGCATCACGACTATCAGCGCTAAAACTGCCATCGAACCCAAAGCGATAATTAATTTTTTTCTCATGCTAAACCTAAACCTTTTAAAATAATAACTGGTGTTTTTGTTTTTAAAAATTGAAGCCGGTTATAGAACTTTTTTTCGGCCTTCTTCTGTAAGAATCCCCTGAAAAACTACTTTTTTAATTGCTGTAAAAACCTCTGCCGCCGTAAATGGAATTTCAGCTAAAATTGCCGGATTACACAATGACTGCGCAGAGTTAATATAGATCATTGCGATCAGATACTCATTGACATCCGAGCGGAAAATCCCTGCCTTCATCCCTTCTTGCAGAAGTTTTGTAAAATTCTCTACGCCGTGCTCCTGCCTGAATTGCTCCATTTCCTTCCAAAGCTCAGGTGCATTGCGGCGCATATCTTCAGCAAACGGCGTGGAAACCTTCGCCATCTGCTCACTCACATAGACCATCACGCGCTTGAGCTTTTCCACAAAATCAATTTCAGTATTGCTCATACACGAATCAATGTATTCATGCACTTCGCAGCGAAATTCCGTCATCATCACTTTCAGCAGATCTTCCTTGCTCGAAAAATGCTTGTACAGCGTTTTTTTGCTCATGCCAAGGTCATTCGCCAATTCATCCATCGTCACTTTGCTAAAGCCGATTTTTAAAAAGACCTCATTGGCCTTAGCAACGATACGTGCTCGTGTTTCTTTGTCTTTATTATCCCGTATTGGTGTTACTTCGCTCATTAAATATAGATAGTTTTAAAGGATTTCTTACAAAATGGAAACTAATTTCGTTTTTTAAGTTTCCAAAAATATGGTTTTAAAACGAACGAACCAAGAAAAAGTTGCGTTAAATTTTCACGATTGGAAACTTTTTTTTTAAAATCAGTTTCCATACTGTTTCTTTAAAGACTTTTTAAAAAAGAATTGGCGCAGTTTCCCTATTTTTGAAGTTCTGTTGTTTTAACATTTTAAAAAGAATCCTTTTAAAAGAATTTTTTAAAAGCGATACCAAAGTATTATGAGCGAAATCACACGCAACGACCAGGAATTACGCCGCATCGAAGAAATCGAAATGCTCCGCGAGGCGGGAATAAACCCGTATCCGACATCTTTTGATAAAACGCACAGCGCGCACCAGATCCTATCGGAATTCAACGATGAAAATCTTGAGAGTTTCCTCCAGGTAGCCGTCGCAGGCCGCATCATGGCTATTCGCCGTATGGGAAAAGCGAGCTTTTTCCAGATACAGGATGAAAGCGGGAGAATTCAGATCTATCTGAAAAAAGATGAAGTGCCGGAAATGTACGAGCATTTTAAACTTTTCGACATTGGCGATATTGTCGGTGTTCGCGGATATGTCTTCCGTACGAAGGTTGGCGAGATCAGCGTTCACACGCGTGAGTTGATCCTGCTTTGTAAAACGATCAAGCCTATTCCGATCGCAAAAGAAGAAACCGATGCGGCTGGAAATAAAATCGTGTATGATGCTTTTTCTGACAAGGAATTGAGATATCGCCGCCGTTACGTGGATCTAATCGTGAATCCGCATGTTCGTGACGCTTTTGTAAAGCGCGCTAAGATCATTTCGCTTATCCGCCAGTATTTCGACGAGCGCGGCTGGATGGAAGTTGAAACGCCGATTCTGCAGCCGATCTATGGCGGAGCTACGGCGCGCCCGTTCATCACGCATCATAATACGCACAATACGGAATTGTACATGCGTATCGCCACCGAACTCTATTTAAAAAAGCTGATCGTGGGCGGTTTTGAAGGCGTGTACGAGATCGGGAAAAATTTCCGCAATGAGGGCATGGACAAAACGCATAATCCAGAATACACAGCGCTTGAAATTTACGTGGCTTACAAAGATTACATCTGGATGATGGAAATGACGGAAGACCTGCTTCACACCGTTGTTACAAAGATTTTTGATACAACGGACGTTCAGGTTGGCGACCGCACCATTTCTTTTAAACCGCCGTTCATCCGCGCGCGTTTATATGATCTTTTAGAGAAATATACCGGCAAGCAGCTTCGCGGCGCAACGCATGAGGAATTACGCGTTGTGGCGAAAGAATTGAAAATTGACGTTGACCCGAAAGCAAGCCACATGAAAATCCTTGATGAGATTTTCACTGAAAAAGTAGAACATCATTTGATCCAGCCGACGTTTATTATTGATTATCCGGTGGAAATGTCGCCGCTTGCTAAAGCTCACAGAAGCGAACACGGCTTGGTAGAGCGTTTTGAATTATTTATAAATGGCCAGGAAATCGCGCCGTCATTTACAGAGCTAAATGACCCGATCGATCAGCGTAAACGCCTTGAAGAACAAGCAGCAATCCGTGCTGACGGCGACGACGAAGCAATGGTAGTGGATGAAGATTTCCTTTACGCAATTGAAGTGGGAATGCCGCCAACTGCCGGTCTGGGAATTGGTATTGACCGGCTTGTGATGTTGCTCACGAATAACGATTCTATCCGTGACGTCCTTTTCTTCCCGCAAATGCGCGCGGAAAAGCAGGCGGAAGCGTAGGTTTTAAAAGGACATTTTTTTAAAGAATGAAGCAATGCCGGTTCGTCCGGCATTCTTTTTAAAAGGAACAGCTTTTGTAGAGACGGATAATTATCTGTCCTTACGTATATAGTTTTTAAAAGAATAAATATTATGGATCCATCGCGGATTTCCTCACAGCAAGATTTTTTTGAACGGGAAGGAATTACTTTTAAAAAGCCTGAGCGCTTGTGGCTGCACGCATTGCTGTTTGTATCTACATTTATCAGTTGTCTCATTGCAGGTACGGCGTGGATCGGCAAGGACGCGCTGGAAGTTTCAAACTGGCATTACGGAATTACGTATGCTATACTGATGATGACTTTTTTGAGTGCGCATGAATTCGGGCATTATTTTGCGGCGCGCCATCATAACGTCGAGGCAACTCTCCCGTTTTTTATTCCAATGCCGTTATTTTTTCTTATGCCGTTTGGCACATTTGGCGCGGTCATTAAGACGCGATCTCATATTCCGAATAGAAAAGTCCTTTTTGATATTGGCGTCGCAGGCCCGATTGCCGGATTTATTGCGTGTTTTGTTATTCTTATCATTGGTTTTATTACACTCCCGGGCGTGGAATATCTTCGCGGAATTCACCCGAATTATCCAATGCCGGAGCCGGGGCAGGCCGGTGGTATTGAATTATTTTTCGGTGATACGATGCTGTATAATTTCCTTGCTTCGGTTTTTAAAAACCCGCAGGGATTTCTTCCGCCGCCGACTGAAATATATCATTATCCATTCCTTTGCGTAGGCTGGTTTGGGCTATTTGTCACGTCTTTAAATCTCCTTCCTTTCGGACAGCTAGACGGCGGGCATATTACGTATGCTATGTTTGGCGGAAAGGTACAGGGAATTATCGCGCGGGTGGCGTGGATACTGATGATCATTATCGGCTTGGGATTTCTCTATGAAAAGTTTTATTTTGATCTGCAGGTTGACCGTCCGCAAATGCTGTACACAGCGCTTCAGTCAGTGATTTTCCCCGTGCTCGCATTTTTAAAGAAAATTACACCAGGGTTATTTACCGGGTGGTTTGGGTGGTTAGTGTGGGCGGGTATTGCCAAATTTTTCGTGAAGCTCAATCATCCCCCGCTTGAGGATACACAGGCTCTGGGTACTAAACGAATGCTGATCGGCTGGCTGGCAATTATTATTTTTATCGTTTCCTTTTGCTATAGTGGAATTTACACCGAAGAAGTCGCACCGTCACAAAACCAGCAGGGCAAAGCTCCGATTCACCAGGTTTAAAAAAACTGGCTTTTAAAACATTCTTTTTAAAAACTCTTTTAAAAGAAATTGAAACTTTCATCACGCCGCCATACTGCGATCGCGCTATTGCTCTTCTGCTCGCTGCTTGTGTTTTTAAAACTCGGGAGCGCGGAGATCAATATCCACACGGAAAGCTCAACGGCTCTGCGCATCATTGGCGTATTGCAGGGAAATAACGACTGGGGCGACTTCGGGCAGTCGGATAATTTCCAGCGGTTAGATGTACAGCCGCCGCTCACGGCGTGGATGGGCGCGTTCTTTTTAAAACTTTTCGGCATCAATTCATTTTTCGCTTTACGGCTCTATCCGGCGCTTTGTGCGTGCGGCGTGCTTGTGCTTGTGCATTTGCTTGCGCGGCGGATCGTCTCGTGGGAAATGTCGCTCGTGGCTCCTGCCCTGCTCGCCGGAACAGGAATATGGAATGAATTCGCGCGGCAGATCACGCCTGAAGTGCCGCTTGTATTTTTCATTCTTCTCGCACTTTTTTGTGTTTTAAAAGCGCGCGATGCTGACGGGATGCGAAAAGTTCTCCAATGGAGCGTTCTCTTCGGATGCGCTTTCGGAGTGGCGCTTCTCACGAAACTGACGATCTCGCTTTTGCCGCTGATCTTCCTTCTGCCTTTTAAAAGATTCTGGAAGGAACGTTCGGGAATTCTCGCATATCTTGGCGCCGGGGCAGTTTTTGGTTTTGGCATCGCGCTTCCGTGGTATGTTCATGAGGCGACGCTGCATGGCGCAGTTTTTTTTAAAGAAATATTCCTGCCTTCCGTATTTTCCCCAGCATCGTATGCGCCGCAACCGCTTGGAATTTTCTATTACATCAATCTTCTCCTGCTGGCAAATCCCATCGTCATTTTCGCTTTTACCTACCGCGTTCTCGTGGTTTTAAAAAAGGTCAATACGAAATCGCGCCATCCATATTTAGAGTATAACCTGCTGCTCTGGTCAGGGCTTGGATTAGTTTTATTTTCCGTCGCGCTTGTCAAAATGCCGCAATACGCCGTGTATCTTATTGTTCCGGCAATTTTACTTTCCATTCGCGGTTTTGAAGAACTCGTCACACATTTTTCCAATCACCGGCTGATGTGGTCTATGCTCACGCTGCTTATTGCGCTTACGGCCTGGTCATTCGTACCGCCGGTCCGTGATAGTTTCCACGCGCTTTTCATTGGTAGTGATGGGCCGGTTTTACCGGCGCTGATATTTTCGGCCGTAAGTTTTGCACTGCTCACTGCCGGCTGGCTGCTGCCGTCTGTCGTTGTTTTAAATGTCTCGATGCGCGTATTTTTCTGGATGAACTTCATACTTCCCGCGCTGTTAATTGCCAATGTTTTTATTGAAAATTCGTACGGGTTTTTAAAACAACGCCCGCAAAAAGCGACAATTGAATTACAGAGTAATCTTTTTAAAAATCCTTTTTAAAACTTTAAAAAAAATGCCGCAAAGCGTCCACATTGAAGAGTTTTTAAAACTCGCACAGGAAGCTCCCGTGATAGACGTGCGCACGCCTGCCGAGTTTTTAAAAGGACATATCCCCGGCGCACATAATATCCCGCTTTTCACCAATGAAGACCGCGTAAAGATTGGCACCGCGTATAAAAAGCAAAGCCGCGAAAAAGCCATGCTTCTTGGCCTCGATGCCGTTGGCCCGCGCATGAGAGAAATTGTGGAGGGCGCTTTAAAACTCGCGCCGAAGAAAACAATCCTTGTTCACTGCTGGCGCGGCGGGATGCGGAGCGGGAGCGTGAGCTGGCTGCTGGATTTTTTTGGTTTTAAAACAATACTTTTAAAAGGCGGTTACAAATCGTTTCGCGGTTATGCGGTTGAAACGTTTGAAAAAAAATATAATATTACAATTCTCGGCGGAAAAACGGGAGCCGGGAAAACGCATATTTTAAAAGAACTGCGCGAACTTGGCGAACAAACTATTGACCTGGAATATCTTGCACGGCACACAGGTTCGGCATTTGGCTGGCTGAAATACGACTCTCAGCCGACGCAGGAAGAATTTGAAAATAAGCTCGCGCTGGAGCTTCGAGCGCTCGACCCTTTGAAAAGGATCTGGCTGGAAGACGAAAGCAAACGTATCGGCAATGTCAATATTCCCCATCCGCTTTGGGTGCAAATGCGTGAAGCGCGAGTGATTGTGGCGGATATTCCTTTTAAAAAGCGCGCGGAAAATCTTGTGGAAGATTACAAGGATTGCACTCTGGCGGGTTTAAAAGATTCCACCGGGCGGCTCAGCAAGGCGCTTGGCGGCGAGCGTTTAAAAACTGTGCTGAGCGCAATTGAGGAAAATGACTTTTTAAAAGCAGCGGAAATTTTACTTTCGTATTACGACAAAACATACGAATACGGGCTTTCGCTGCGTGACGAAACGAGTATCACGACACTGGCGCTCGATGGAAAAGATCATCGTGAAAATGCAGCAGCAATTTTAAAAAGAAGCTTTTAAAAGGAATATTTTAAAAGCTTCTTTTTTTAATTTTACCAATTTTCCGTTTTGACTTCTGCCAGCACGGATTGAAAATATCCTTATCTATCATCTACTTTAGGGAAGTAGTTTTCTGTATTAAAAAATACATATAGATTTGTTTTTAAAATGAGTAATTTGCATTTTACAAAACTACTCTCTCTCACGTTTCGTATTTGCCAAAAGAAGAAACTTTTAAAAGTTTGCTGACGGGGGAAATAGCTTCATTAAAGCCGGGAAATTTAAGATTCTTTTAAAAGAAATGGGGTACTCTGTAGGTACGTAAATCAATCGAATAGATTCACAAGGATTTGAAAATTTTCTTTTGTGTGTGTCCTTTAAAAATAGTATATTTTATATAATTACTGTCTCACACCTTTTTTATATACAGCCGATTGAATTAGCACATCTTTTTTATATTTTTCCCATAGTTTTTCGGAGATATCTTTTATGAAGACTTTTTCCTTTTTAAAGAAGCCGGTACAGCTTGCTCTGATACTGATGGCTTTTACTGCATTCTGCGCCGCGCCGCGTGCGGATGCGCAGGCTATTACCACTGCGTCATTTAGTCAGTCATCCGGTACGTACAATGAGATTGCTGGTACAACGCTTGGTACGGGCGTTGATGATAATGTGTATCTGAATACTCCGATAGGATTTACTTTTAAATTTGATGGTACAGATTATACTACTGTCCGTGTAAGTGCAAATGGATGGATTGCCTTTGGTACGACAGCGCCAAGTTCTTATAATCCTTTGTCAACTGCTGTTAATGCGATCGCTGCATTGGGAGCAGATATTCAGGGCCAGACTACTGGCACTCTCAGCTATCTAACGTCCGGCAGCTCACCAAACCAGGTATTTACCGTGCAATGGAAGGACTGGACAAAATATAGCAGAACTACCTACCCGAATGATCATTATAATTTTCAGATAAAATTATATGAATCATCAAACAGGATAGAAATAATATATGGTCCGATGACTGTCACATATACTTTTGATAATATCTACTATGTCGGTATCAGGTCTACAACAGCTATCCGTGCACGATATGTAAATAGCGGGACAAATACATGGTCAACCACTACAGAAAGTACGACGAATATAGCAAATGATATGAATGCCTCGCTCTATCCTGCAAGTGGGCAGACATACGCATGGTTCTATGGTTTACCTAATGATGGTGCAATTGCTGCTTTTACTTCACCTGTTGCGCCATTTGCTCCCGGCACGCAGAATGTGAGAGTTAATTTTGCAAACCCAGGGAATAATGCAATTACAAGCGCTACTATAAACTGGTCTATCAACGGCGTAACACAGACACCATATGCCTTTAGTGGAACATTAGCCGCAGGCTCATCTATAGAATTGACCCTTGGCACTAATAACTTTGTCAATGGTCAGTTGTACACCATAAATGCAACTATTAGCAACGTAAATAATACAACTGATGGCGGCAGCTCAAATAACTCATTGACAGTAAATTTAGCTGCAGCTCTAAGCGGGAATTATACAGTAGGCGGTACCAGCCCCAACTTTACAACATTAGCCGGTGCTATTTCGGCATTGAACAACGGCGGAATGACAGGCCCTGTTACTATCAGCCTTCGCTCCGGCACATATAACGAGCAGGTCAATCTTAATGAAAATATCGTTGGAGCCAATACAGCTAGCAATCCGATTGTTATTCAGTCGGAAAGTGGCGTTGCTTCTGATGTAATACTCCAATTCGCAGCTTCATCGGCAGCAAATAACTATGTGATCCAGTTGAGCGGGACAGATTATGTCACTATCAAGAATATGACGATATCTGCTACAGGTACAGCCGGTTTTGCTACGGCTATTCAACTGACCAGTACAACTTCCAATAGCTTAAACGGTTCTGATAATGTCACTATCCAAGGCAATATCCTCAATGGCCGTGATGCAGCAACAACAGCTATAGCAGACGCGGTAATCGCTGCAAACCTGAGCGATAACCATGATAACCTGACTATTACCGGCAATACTATTAATAATGGTAGTCTTGGTATCTATACAAGAGCTGCCTGGACCAATCTTACGACTGGCCTTAATATTAATAACAATACCATTCAAAATGGCTATGTCGGCGGTATTCGTGCTGACCTGATGAATGGCGGAACTATCTCCGGTAATACAATTATCGGAAAGCCGACCGGATTGACAACAGGATATTATATAGGCCTGGTGCAGGACGACAATGGATTTACCGTCGAGCGTAATACAATGCGTGGCCTGATAGGAGGAGATGGTATTGTAATGAATAGCTTTTATTCGTCGAATGCTACGCGTGCACGTATTGTAAATAACAGTATGGAAGTGGGTGCAAATACTGCTAACGAAGCTGATGGTATATACATTCTCAACCGTCCGAATGTGGATGTGGTCCACAATACGATTAAGGTAACCAGCACTAATACATTATCAGATGCTCTTGAAATATCAAGCGGCACTGTGCTGGATGTCCGGAATAATATTTTGATCAATTCCAGTACAGGACGTGCTTTGACCGCAACAAATGATTTCGGAACATCAAATTATAATAATTTTGCAACAAGCGGCGCCGTACTGGTAAATTACCTGGGCAGCAACTATTCAACTCTGGCGCAGTGGAAAGCAGCAGGGACAAAGGATGCTAATTCAATATCCATATTACCTGTATTTGCTTCAGCGACGGATCTTCACATCGTTCAGGTAGATACACGCCTGTTTGGTTTGGCAGGTTTAACTACAAATGATATAGATAATGAGCCGCGACGTAATTATTATATAGGAGCTGATGAAGTAATTCCTACAATTACTGTAAACACACAACCGGCGGCGAATTTCCAGGGATGTTTTGGGAGCAACACGGTACTTTCGGTAGCGTCAACTTCAACATTCGGATCAACGATGTCATACCAGTGGCAGCGGAACGGTTCACCGATATTCGATAACGACCGTTTCACAGGGACAACAACCCCGACGCTGACGATCCTGAGCACACAGATCGCTGATGCGGGAGTGTATGCCGTGCGTATCACCGACAACAGCGGAGCAACACCTGTCGTATCACAGACCTCGAACCTTGTAGTATTCTCTGCAATTGAGATTGTAAGCCAGCCGAGATCAGCGGTTATCTGCCCGGGATCGGAAGCAGCGCTGTCAGTGGTGGCAAACGGGACGGTCAACGGGATCCAGTGGCAGAAAGAAAACCCTAACTCACCGACCGGGTATTCCAACATACCGGGAGCAACGACCCCGCAGATATTTTTGAGCAATGCAAACTACCAGACCTCAGGCAAATACCGAGCGGTACTACTTGGGACATGCGGCGGGAACCCAAGCGGAGTAGACACAACGATAACGCAGATAGCGACAATATTCGTAGCATCGCCGACATACGTAGCACGCCAGGTAGAGAACGAAGTAACGACCCTTGGCGGGACAGCCTCTCTAACGGTAGAAGCCGAAGTAATGGGGACACCGACGCAGGGAGCAACATACCAGTGGTACCGTAACGGCGTAGCGCTGAACGACGATGCACGCATAGACGGAGCGAAGTCATCGGTGCTGAACATCAGCAACATCCAGTCCAGCGATACCTCGGCTACGTATTACGCACAGGTGACCGGAATCTGCGGAATGGCACAATCCAGCACCGCGAAGATCTACATAGCAGGGATCACGATCGCTACGGCGCCACAGGCAACATCGGTATGTACAGGCGCAACAGCAACAATGACAGTCGCGGCAACAAGCTCGATCGCGGGCTCGACCATGACATACCAGTGGATGCGTGGTAATACAATCCTGACAAATGGAAATGGTATCAGTGGAGCGAATACTTCAACGCTGACAATTTCCAACGCTACTCCTGCAGATGCAGGAAGTGATTATAGAGTAAAAATTACCAGTAACCCTGGTAATGTATCCATTCTGTCATCAACGGCTACGCTGACGGTTAATAGTGCACCATTACCAGTTGAATATTTTGGAGATACAACTGTATGTGAGGGAAGTGAGCTGAAATTAATTGTAAAACCAAATGGTCAAACCGGACTCACTTATATTTGGTTTAAGGATGGTACTCAATTGACTACTACAACTGATTCAGTTCTTATTATTCCATCCGCTTCGGCAACAGATGCCGGAGAATATGGCCTTAACTTGAGAAATGATTGTGGTCTTACGGTATTTAGCCAGAAAACTGTAACGATCAAAGCAGCAACGACGATCACAACGCAGCCGGTAGCAGTAAGCCA
>JAZKFS010000131.1:0-3539 GCA_040386315.1 Bacteroidota bacterium | reverse complement strand
GCACTGGGACTTGGAAAAACAGGGAATTCAAAAACTCCGCTCTTTAAAACAGGAAATCGAAAATGCAAAGCTCGCGGCTTCAGAAGCGGAGCGTCAGGGCGATTTGGGCAAAGTTGCTGAAATCCGATACGGAACGATTTTAAACCTGGAAAAAGAGCTTGACACAGCAAACATTTCGCTTGATGATTTGCAGAAAAAAAGCAAAATGCTGAAGGAAGAAGTTGATTCAGAAGATATTGCTGAGATTGTCGCAAAATGGACAGGCGTTCCCGTTCAACGAATGCTTGAGACCGAGCGCACAAAGCTCCTGACGATGGAAGACCGACTGCATCAGCGCGTTGTGGCGCAGGAAGATGCCGTTCGCGCGATCTCCAATGCGATTCGCCGCTCGCGTGCGGGTTTGCAGGATGCGAATCGCCCAATTGGCTCATTTATTTTTCTCGGTACGACCGGCGTTGGAAAAACCGAAATGGCGCGTGCACTTGCGGAATTTCTCTTCGATGATGAACACGCTCTTGTGCGCATTGACATGAGCGAATACATGGAGAAGCACGCTGTTTCGCGGCTCATTGGCGCGCCTCCGGGATATGTGGGATATGATGAAGGCGGCCAATTGACCGAAGCCGTTCGCCAGCGCCCGTATTCGGTGATTTTGCTGGATGAAATTGAAAAAGCAAATCCTGATGTTTTTAATATTCTGCTGCAAGTGCTTGACGACGGACGGCTGACAGACAGCAAAGGCCGCACGGTGAATTTTAAAAACACAATCATCATCATGACAAGCAATCTTGGCACCGATATTATCCAGGATAAAATTCTGGATATTACCGAAGAAAATCGCGACGAAATTCTCACCGGAATGCGTTCGCAGATCGTGGAGCTTTTAAAAAAACGTATGCGCCCGGAGTTTTTAAACAGGATTGATGAGATCATTCTTTTTAAACCGCTCACACGCTCGGAAATTCACCAGATCACGAAACATCAGCTTGATCTGCTGCGCACCAAGCTTTTAAAAAATGAAATGAAACTGGAAATTACCGACGAAGCGCTCGACTGGATTGCGCATATTGGCTACGACGTGCAATACGGCGCTCGCCCGCTTCGCCGTGCTATTCAGAAGAATATTTCCGACGAACTTGCCATGAAGATTTTGGGTGCAGAATTCAGCGCGGGCGATACGATAAAAATTGATGTGGATGAAGCAGGAAAACTTTTGATGACAAGGGCGTAATTTTTCAGTATTTTTAAAAATCGTACAGCAAATTCACCATAATTTTAAAAGAGAAATTTGTGTTTATAAGAGATATTCGTTGTAAAAAGTTTTTTAAAAGCGGTCTTCCCTTCGTTTTTGCGCTCCTTGTAGGATGTAGCAGTGCGCCGATGGTCGTCGAAGAGCTGAACGGTACAAGTGAGGTTGCCGAAGGTGAAGAGGCAAAAATTTACTGGAATTTTAAAAATGCGGATTATGTGCGTATCGAAGGAATTGACCGGCGTTTTAAAAGCCGGGATACGTTTTTCTTTCGCCCGGATATTTCAAAAAACTTTAAAATTGCCGGGCACACGCGCCGCGATAGCATTGTGCGGATGTGGAATGTGCGCGTATTCATGATGGAACAGCCGACCACTATTCAAACCGGGCCGATCACGACAAAACAAACGCCGCAAGCTCAACCTGAAACGCATTACGAAACGCCGCAAACGCCTGTCATTGTAAAACCTCTTACGGAATCTCCTGCGCCGCAGAAAACGACTGCTGAGATAAATACTTTGACTACTCAAACCGGTGAAAATTCTTCGCAATATTTTGGTGGCAAGATCACGCGCTCACGTGGAAATCCGCTGATACCGAGCCAGGTAAAAATACTTTCTGCAAGCCGCGAGAACGGCGGCGTGGTTTTAAAAACTTTACCGCTGGACAACGAAGGGAATTTCCTTGACGGGATTGATGACGCTTCGAATTTTCAGTGGATGATGCAGTATAAGTGCAATGCGGATTCGACGGGTTTTAAAAGCGTTGCGGTACAGCAGGTTTTAAAACTTGAATCTCCGATCGCGCTTACCGTTTGCCTTGATCGCTCGGCTTCGGCGACATTCAGCCGCGATGGTTACAATGCTGTTCGCCAATTTACGAATGAGCTTATGCCACAGGATGAATTCGGATTTGTGTATTTCAATCAGGCTATTGGCAAAATTGCGCTGCAAAATTCCACCGATATAAAGCAGGTTTTGTCAGGCTTTACACTTCCGGCAGAACAGGGTTTGAGTGCTGTGTACAAAGCGGCATTCACGGGAATTGATATGCTGGATGAGAGCAAATCACCTTTAAAAGCGCTTGTGATTATTACAGGAAATGCTGATAATTCTTCTATTATTTACACCGCCGACGACATTGCAACTGAAGCGCGCAAGCTCAATATTCCTGTCTATACAATTCGCGTCGGTGATGCAACGGAAAGCTATCCTTTAAAATATATTTCGAGTTTTACAGGCGGGAAATATTACTATCTTCCTACTGAGCGCGCGGGCGAAATTTATAATATTCTCACGGAAATCTCCAATGCGCAGAAAATCTATTACGTAGTAAAAGCGCCTGACATCGCGTTGCAAAACTGCGCTGATGTGCAGATGCAGCTCGTTTTAAAAAGTCCTGAAAGTACTATTTCAACGAGCTCAATCCTTGCTCTGGAAGCGCGCAATAATTATCCTCTGTACCAGGCGCTGGCAGTTTTTGAAAAGCGTGAAATAGCAGTAAGTGCGGAATATCGCGAAGTTTTAAAAGATTTTGCGGAAGTTTTAAAAGATAATCCAACGAAAATTATTGAGCTGACAGGAAATAGTTCGACCGATGGCGACGATGATTACAACATGATGATCGCCCTCCAACGCGCACAAACAGTTCGCCGGACGCTTGTGGAAATGGGCGCAAAAGCATCACAAATTCGCGTTCGTGCTGAGGGAAATCGCCGTCCGGTGTATTATTTTCAAAACTCACGTTGGCAGGAAGATTACAATCGCCGCGTGGAAGTTCGCTGGCTCGATCCTGCGCTGCTCCCGTACGAGATTACCGCAGGAATCGTAGCAACGGAGGACGAGGCGCTTTTAAAAAGTGACGAATGGGAAAAACGCGGCGCCAAAGCATATTACGAAACCATTTATTACCAAAAACAACCGGCTTTTCGTGTAAAGCTTTGGGGTTACAGCACTTATGGCGACGCGGCGACAGCAGCACGGGAATTTCAAAGTAAGTACGGCGGAAAGCTCGCGGTAGAATAAGATTTTTTCATACTAATGAAAGGGTTTTAAAAGCATTTTTTAAACAGTAAATTTGCTGGTTATCCGTTATATCAGAAGTAAAGTGTCGAAAAAAATGTTTTAAAAAGTAGTATTAAAAGCCATTATATGGATCTCCCGATTATGAAGCAATACATGGTAGATGTTGATTTGCCGCTTGAGATGAGCATGGAATTTATGGCGCTCATTCCAAAGCAGCGCGCGCGTATCAATAAACTTTTGCAGCAGGGCGTTATTTCCGGTTATTC
>JAZKFS010000130.1:0-14056 GCA_040386315.1 Bacteroidota bacterium | reverse complement strand
CTCCGCCGCCCGGTTGATAGCCGTACGCCATTTTTGACGGAAAAGGAAAAGAATAGCCGAGATCAGCGTTCCTGCGTGGCCAATACCAACCCAGAATACAAAGTTTGTAATGTCCCAACCCCAACCGACAGGATTATTAAGTCCCCAAACACCAATACCTGTTACAACCGTATAACCCAAACACGCCACACCAAGTCCTGCAAGTGCCATCGTAACAGCAAGAGCAAGCAAATATTTCGGGCTTGGCTTGTCTGTTGCGATTCCTGCAATTTTCTTGCTTACATCATGAATGGTCGGATTGCCAAGCACAAGCGGCTCGCGCAGGGGCTCATCTCCAAGCATCAGCAGTTTTTTATTATGCTTATCGTGAGGCGCATTGTCGTACACGCCTACGTGGCGGTCTGAATGCTTATCGAGAGTTTCTTCCATACTCATATTTGTTATCCTTTTTTAAAAGGAACAGTTAATCTCAAAATATCTTTTCTATTTCCGAGCTGGCTTTTAAAAGTTTTTAAAGCTTTTAAAAACTATTTCAATTAAGCAACGCTTTCCGTTCTGTTACGCACTTTCGCAAGATATGACACCGACGGGCGAGTGTTCAATTCTTCAAGTACAAGATAGCTCCTGTCATCATTTCGGAATTTCGCAACCTGGCTTGTCGGATCATTAATATCACCAAAAACAATTGCACCGGCAGGACATGCCTGTTGGCACGCTGTAATAATTTCACCATCTTTTACGCGTGTGCGTCCTTCGTCCTTCGCGTTGTATTTTCCTTCGTTGATTCTCTGCACGCAGAACGTACATTTTTCAATTACCCCGCGTCCGCGAACCGTTACATCAGGATTAAAGACAAACTCCAACGGCGATTTATCGTTTTTGTGATATTTTAAATAATTGAAACGGCGCACTTTGTACGGACAGTTATTATTGCAATAACGCGTTCCCACACAGCGATTATACGTCATTTCATTCAATCCTTCAGGGCTGTGCGTCGTCGCAGCTACCGGACAAACGTTCTCGCATGGAGCGTTTTCGCAGTGCTGGCAAAGCATCGGCTGATGATATACATCCGGATTTTCCGCAAGCTGCTCTGCACTTTTCGCACCATAATAGCGGTCAATACGGATCCAGTGCATTTCACGTCCAAGCAGTACCTGCTCTTTTCCGACAACAGGAATATTATTTTCCGCCTGGCACGCTACCGTACACGCACTACATCCAGTACACGCCGAGAGGTCAACCATCATACCCCATTTGTGGCCTTTGTACTCGTAGTTATTATTGATGCTCAGCGGAATAACGAACTTGCTATTTGGATTTTGCCCTTCTGACAATTCATCATTTAAAACCGAATGAAGCTTGAATTTCCCGGTTTTCATTTCATCTAAACTTGCCTCATGGACAATATCACGTCCGTGAAGGTCAAAGTGCTTTTGCGTTGTAGCAATTTTATGGCGTTCACCGGTTTTCCGAACATCAACCGGAATATATCCGATTGATTGCCCTTCTTTTAAAAGCTCAAGAGCATTCGCTCCAATATTTTTTAAAACTTGCCCACCTTCCCTTCTTCCATATCCTGTCGTTGTGTGAATGACATTATCACCCATTCCCGGCTGGATAAAGACAGGTAAATTAATGCTGCCTTCGTTTGTTTTAAGCTCAATCACATCTTCAAATGTAACGCCAAGCTTTTCAGCCGTCGCTTTACTCATCGATGCAACGTTATCCCATGTTACTTTTGTAACAGGATCAGGCAATTCCTGAAGCCAGCCGTTATTTGAAAGATATGAATTTAAAAACTTGTAGGAAGGCGTGATGACACACAGGATTTTCCCCTGTGCATCCATCGGAGCTTCTGTTTGAGCAGCCGACGCGCCGGCAGCATTGAAAGCAATTCCCGCAGCAGCAAATTCAGGGCTTTTAAAAACTCCGTCGCGAAGCATTTGTTCCCAACGAGCATTTTGCTCCGGGCTTACAATTACTTCATTAACGCCTGTTGTTGCAGCTGAATCAGTTGCAGTTGAAGCGGCAGCAGCATTTCCACCACCAAATCCATAGCGGCGCTGAACATAATCAAAATATGTACCGGCAGTAGCGTTTCCGCCTAAATTTTTCGACAATTGAAGCAGCGCATCGCCAAGCGACATACTGCCTTCATTCATCGGCGAGATCATCGGCTGCTGAATGCTGACCGTCCCGTCAAATGTAACCGCATCTCCCCATGATTCAAGATAATGCGTCGTTGGAATGCTGATCGAAGCCGTTGTCGAGCTTTCATCTTCGTACATCGAAAGCGCAAATTTGAACGGTACTTCTTTTAAAAGATTTTTGACTTCTTTAGAACCCGAATATTCAGGATTTCCACCGGCGAATATTACAACACCAACCTGTTTATTACGAAGCTCATTTGCAAATGCCTGCATTCCAGGGCCTTTTGCACCACTGTTCGGCAATACATTTGCTGAATTTAAAGCTTTCCCCGCGCCAACTGCTCCAAGCGAAGAATTCAGGCTTGCAGCCATTGTGTGAATTCTTGCCGGTAAATGGCCGCCCACTAGGACAACTGCATTACCGCCGCCTGATTTAATTTCCTGAGCGATCTGATTGATCTTATTTCCAAAAGAATTCGAGCTCGCGCCTCCTCCACCCAAAGCATTGCTTAAAGCAGAAAGGAATTCTTCATGCTGTCCGGCATTCAGGCGAATTCTCGTATCAGCATTGGCTCCCGTCAGCGTAAAGATTGATTCCGCCGCAATTAAGCGATTCATCACTGCATTTTGTACCGACGGACGGCGCTTTGCAGCAAAATTTCTATTATGCAAAACCGAATACGCGTCAGCACCAAGGAAATCCGCTTCAATTGAAATGATAACATCAGCTTTTGAAAGATCAGGCACGATTTGCCCGTTAATTCCATACGCTGCCTGATTTGCAATTGCTGCATTATCGTTCCCGTTGCCTGACATTACAAAGCGCACGGAAGGATTTGCCGCTTCGACTTCGCGCGTAAGAGCTGCTAAAGAAGGAGAGCAATGCTCGTCAATTAAAATACGGGTAACTTTTCCCTGCGCCTGTGTTTCCTTAATTGCCTGCGCGATCTGGCGAAGTGCATTCTGCGGAGTTGAAGCTCCGTTATTTACGCGTGTTTGACGCATACGATCAGGATCATACAGCGACAAGAGCGACGCCTGCATATCCGGCGATGAAGCGCTGCCCGTTGCCGGGTGCATATCATTTCCATCTACCTTGATCGGACGTCCTTCGCGTGTTTTTACAACCACACCAAGCGCTGCATTACCGCGCTGATAAACGGATGTGTAATAATTCGGAAGTCCCGGGATCTGGTATTCAACCGCTTTTACCGAAGGAACAAGCTTGTGGTCAGGGCGACGGCAGCCGGTAGCAGCAAGTGCAGCCGAAGCTGACATTAGCGCCATAAAGCTGCGACGGCTCAGGCCGTTCGTCGGCTGGTCAATTCCTTCAAATTCCTGACGGTCTGTTTCCGGGGCCTGGTGAGTTTCAACAGCGTCTTCCCAACTCTTCCAAAATTGAGTTCCATCTGAATTGGGCGTTACAGTATTTGACATATTCGTCCTGTATGAAATTATATACTTTTATTTTTCTTTTAAAACTCTTCGTTCGATCTTTTTAAAAAGCTTTTAAAAACGTTAACTTTCAAAAGCTTTTAAAACCTTCAATTAATAATGACAAGCCGAGCAATTTTCAGGGCCACGTCCGGCTTTTTTCGGCATCGGAACACCATGCATTACCGGCTCAGATACAGGTGTCATCCATTGTCCATATTCCGGATTTGTCAACGCTTTCATCGCCGCCATCGGGATTTTATCATAGACCGGCTTATAAAGATCAGTTTTTGCAGTTGTTGGCTGAGCCGTGAAAATACCCGAGATCGGCCGCGCCGGGATAATTCTGTCTTCAGGATTGCGGTGGCAATCCAGACACCAGCCCATGCTCAATGATTTTGCCTGAGCGACTACTCCCATCTCCTCAATCTTTCCATGGCATGAAGAGCAGTCAATCTGCGCGCGAATATGGCGCATATGCGGGAACTGCACATAATCAGGCAACTTGTGAATTCTTCTCCACTCGATCGGCTGATTTTTCTCCCACGAATCACGAACTTTCTGAAGTTTAGGACTTTCTGTTTTCACTGCCGAGTGGCAATTCATACAGGTACTTGTCGAAGGCACCGGCGAATGCGCAGATTTTTCAACAGTTGTATGGCAATACTGGCAACTAATTTCCAAATCGCCCGCGTGCTGCTTATGCGAAAATGGCACCGGCTGCTCAGGACGATAGCCCTTATCCGCCACATCATTACGAAAACCAAAATAACCTGTTGCGTGAATCAGGCCACCGGCAACGACCGCGGCGAGAATTCCCAGTTTAATTTTCTTATCGGTCTCTTTTGTAAACATAAATATCGTACCGTTTCTTCAGTGCTCTGAGAGAGTATGTAAACTTATTTGAAGAGTGTTTTTTAAAAACACAAAAAAATTCTAATGAATATCGTTTTCTTGTTCCGCCTGTAACTTTTTTCCGCGCTGTGCCTGATTGTAAATGATCATTCCGATTCCACCTAAAACCGTTATCGGCATTCCCAACATCAAAAGTATGCTCACCGAATAACTATTTCCAACTGAACCCTGTTTTACCTTTGGAGTAGTTTTATCTTTTGTCGCTCCGCCCATATCAGTTTTCCCGGTGGAAGCTTTAGTGCTGAAAGCTTCTTTGCAATTCGGGCAGGCATCAGCAGTTCCAACAGCCATTACAAAAAGTAACGCTGCAACTAATAATCTATATGTTCTTTTAAAAGCATTCATAATCTATCAATTTCAGTTGTTTTTTAAAAGCGATTGAATATCGTTTTCTAATGCTACAACTCTTTTTTCATCCGCGCCGTCGTAATACCCTCGGATTTGTCCGCTTTGATCAACCAGAAAAAAATGCGTACTGTGTACTTCCGGCTGATCTTCTCCACTTAACATAAATCCTTTTGTCACCACTCTTTCCATCGAATCTTTCGGCATTCTCACGAAATGCCATTTCCCGTCTGCCGTTGCTCCGTAGCGCTCTGCGTAACTTTTTAAAGCCGGGATCGAATCATTTGCCGGATCAACGCTTATCGAAACGAATGCGATATTGTCATCCATTTCATGTTCGCTTTTTAAAGTGCTGAGTCTCGACGTCAACATCGGACATGGCCCCTTACAATTTGTAAAGAACAATGAACCAACCCAAACCTTTCCTTTTAAATCTTCGCTTTTAAAAACTTTTCCGTCAAAATTCTCAGCAGTAAAAACCGGAGCAGCTTTGATAACTTTTAAAGATTCGGTTTTACTATTTTCTTTTAAAGCACTTCCCTTTTCACAACCGATAATTGTCAGGGAAAAAGCTATTATCAAAGAAAAAAAACTTTTAAAAGAATGCATTACGGCCCAAGAACAGTTAAGGCAAATGTCAAAACGAAAAACAGGAATACCGGAACGAAGATCATTGCACGCAGATACACATTATCAAATTTGATGTGCATGAATATCCAGATCACCGCCGCAACTTTTAAAACCGCAATGATCAAACCGATCGTTACGTGAATGATACTACCTGCTTTTCCCGGCATTGGGATTTTCGCGGCAATCACGGTAAGCGCCGTCATGAGAAGCAGGAAGAAAAATACTTTGTAATATTCCTTTCGTGTATCTCCGTGGCCATCATGGCTGTGATCGCCATCTCCGTGTACTGCCTGAGAATTATGCTCTGCTGTAATGTGTTCAGCCATACTATTTCCGTTTTTAAAAGTTGTTTTTTTTAAGCTATTAATGTGACGGGAACATGAGATACAGAACCGGGAAAAGGAAAATCCAGACCAGATCCACAAAGTGCCAGTAAAGCCCAAGCGTCTCAAGGCGGTTCACATTATGAAAACCTTTTTTCGTGAATGAGCGCGCATACATTGACATCATTGGTACAATTCCACCGATAACGTGGATTGCGTGGAAGCCGGTTAACAAAAAGTAGAAAGCAAAAAATATGTTAGTTGACGGATAGATATGATGCCCGAATTTCGTGCTATACTCAATTGTTTTTACGATCAAAAACCCGAAACCGCACAAAATCGAGATCAAAAGGAAAAGTCTGAAATGCTTCGTATTTCCGCGCTCCAGCGAGTAAATTGAAAGCGCCATGGTCAAACTACTTCCGATAAGGATTACCGTATTCGTAAGCGCCAGCCACATGTTGAGCTCTTTCGCTGAATGTGTAAACAGATCAATATTCGCTTCCCTCAATACGATGAACGCACCGAAAAAGCCCGTAAAAAACATAATTTCAGAAGCAAGGAACACCCACATTCCCAACTTTCCGTGGGAAATCCCGGTGACCGGTTCGTGCGCCAGTGAAAGTCCAGACATATTCTCTTACCGTTTTATAATGATTTGGTTAATTTCTTTTAAAAACTTCTATACTTTATCAACAAAAATAAGAACAAATACACCCATCAGATATGCGTACGATGTCAGTAAAACCTTGCGCGCATTCGCTACCGAAATTTCTTTTAAAAAGTTGATGGTTGAATACAAAAATATTCCACCTAGGATAATCGTACCGGCGAGGTATAAATACCCCGTTGCACCGATTGTTTTTAAAAGAATACTGATACCCACCAAAATCGCGCAATATACAATTGCCTGAATTGCTACCTTCTTTCCACTCTCATCAAGCACCGCCGCCATTTTAAAACCACCACGCTCGTAATCTGCTTTATACATCCACGAAAGCGCGAGGAAATGAGGCATTTGCCAGAAAAACAGGATCAGGAAAAGAATAATCGCTTCTGCATTAATTTCATTTCGTACCGCCACCCAGCCGCCAAGTGTTGGCAATGCTCCCGGAATCGCTCCAACAAGCAAAGAAAGCGTACTTTTTTGTTTTAAAGGCGTGTAAATCACTACATAAGAAACGAGTGTGAGCAGCGCCAGGAAAACAGTAAATACATTAATAAAGAACAAAGCTACTAAACCAAGAACTGAAAGTGCAATGCCAAAAGCCAGCGCCTGCTGCGGCTCAACAATCCCTGATGGAAGCGGGCGATTTTTTGTGCGCTGCATCCGGCTGTCCTGCTCGCGCTCAAGATAATGATTTAAAGCGCTGCTTCCTGCGCAGACTAAACTTGTGCCGATGATTGTCAGAATGAAATGAAAGACATTACTCCATTCTGTCATATAAGCAAAGAACTGGTCAACTGCCAGATAATATCCAACGGCTGTGCTCATCACAACCATCTTCGTAATGCCCGGCTTCGTCAATTCGTAATACGCACTCAACACAGACGGCTCGGCCTTTACAGCTTTAACCATTTCTGTTCTATGGAGATTATGTGCGTATGCTTCTGACATTTTTTATCTTTTAAAAACTCTGCTGAGTTTATCGAAGTATTCTTTTAAAAGCTTTTTTAAAACTTAATGCTTGTTTTCCTGTTTCGGCGCAAATCCACCGGAAGAGAATTCTGCTGAAACTGCTGAATGCTGTCCACTCTGTTCTGCCTGCTTCACATCGGCTGTACGTTCGATCCATTGCGGAAGATAATCTTCTTCCATATCTGGAAGTGAGTATTCATACGGCCCACGATATACGCGAATCGGGCGGTCAAAATTTCCGTGCGGTGGTGGCGATGGAGCAGCCCATTCAAGCGAGTTCGCTTTCCATGGATTGCGTGGTGCTTTTTTACCGTACTTCATGCTCCAGAAAATATTGATCACTAATAGCAACTGCGCAAGGCCTAATCCAAAAGCACAAATTGAGATAAATACATTCAGGTCCTGGAATGGTTTTAAAAAGTCATAGACATACGGATCGTACACGCGGCGAATATGGCCGCCAATACCAAGTACGTGCATCGGGAAAAATGTCATGTTGAAAAGCACAAATGTCCAGAAGAAATGCTTTCTGCCAAGTGACTCGCTTAACATTTTGCCGAACATTTTCGGATACCAGTAGTAAATTCCGGCAAAAATACCGAACAAGCTACCACCAAAAAGTACATAGTGAATATGCGCCACGATGAAGTAAGTATCATGAATGTAAATATCCACAGGAGCCGCTGCCATAAAAATACCGCTCAGACCGCCGATAACGAACGTACCGATAAATCCAAGAGCATTCAGCATTGCTGTCGTAAAGCGGATATTTCCTTTCCAGATCGTTCCCAACCAATTGAATACTTTAATAGAAGATGGAACGGCAATTACGATCGTTGAAAGCATGAATGTCGTACCGAGAAGCGGATTCATACCTGACTGGAACATGTGGTGTCCCCAAACGATGAATCCAAGGAAGGCAATCGCCATTATAGCAAAAACCATCGCTTTATAACCGTAGATCGGCTTGCGTGAAAATGTAGCAAGTACGTCTGATACAACGCCCATTGTCGGCACGATCATTATATATACAGCCGGGTGCGAATAGAACCAGAATAAGTGCTGCCAAAGGATCGGCTGTCCACCACCGGCGAATTTCTTTACCGTTACAAGATTGTCCGGAAGGAAAAAGCTTGAGTGAAGCGCCTGGTCCATAAAAAGCATCGAAAGAGCAGCTGCAAGAACCGGAGTACCAAGAACGATAATTACCGCAGTAATGAAAATTGCCCAGATCGTCATTGGCAATTCAAACATTTTCATCCCAGGAGCACGCTTATTTAAAATTGTCGCAATGTAATTAACACCACCCGCGATCGAAGAAAACCCGATCATAAAAATTGCAATCAACCAAAGTGTTTGCCCTGAGCCAGCAATAGCACTCAACGGAGGATAACTTGTCCAACCCGCAGCAGCCGTACCTCCATCTACCATAAAGCCCATCATCACGATAATACCCGCCGGTGGTGTGAGCCAAAAGGAGATCATATTAAGGCGTGGGAACGCCATATCGTCCGTTCCGATCATAAGAGGAATACAAAGATTTCCAAACAAACCTACCTGGAAAGGAATGATTGCAAAGAAGATCATGATCGTTCCGTGCATCGTCAGAAGCTGCGTGAAAAACCCTGCATGAATAGCACCATCAGTCACCCATGTATCAGGAAGCAAATGCCCGATCACAGGGATCGGCTGGCCCGGAAAAGCAAGCTGCCACCGGATAAACATTGCAAATGCACCACCGATTAAAAGAAAGAGCAACGCCGAAAATAGAAACTGGCGCGCGATCATCTTGTGATCAGTCGAAAATATATATTTCGTTATGAAGGATTGGTGGTGTTCGTGCCCGTGATCCACTGCGTGATCATGAGAGTGATGTTCTTCCCCACCATGCACTGGTACTGTTGTTACCGCTTGCATTGATGTTTCCTCTGTATAATAGTATCGTTTATAATTTCAATTTTTAAAAACTATCGAGCCGAACCGCCATTTTGAGCAACTGAATCCTGCGGCACCGTAGTAGCAGTTGTATCAACTGTAGGTGTAACCGGCGCTGGCGCATTTGCTACTTGCGTACTTTTAGGCATTTTCGCCATCATCTGCTGATCCATCCACTTGTCAAAATCAGTCTGAGAATCTATAAAAACTTCACCGCGCATAGCATAATGGCCGCTTCCACAAAGCTCAGCGCATGCAAGTTCATACTTTCCTGTTTTTGTCGCATTATACCAGATATCTACCCATGAGCCCGGAACAGCATCCTGTTTTAAACGCATATTCGGTAGAAAGTAACTATGCAAAACATCAACCGATGAAAGGTGAATGCGAATATTCTTATTTACCGGAGCGTGCATTTGATTAACAGTCGTGATATCGTCCTTACCGAATGGATCATTCGGGTCAATTCCAAAAGGATTTGCCGCTGACATTAAAGAACGGTCTGTTTTACCAAATTGTCCGTCAGCGCCTGCGTAGCGGTAATTCCACAAGTACGTTTGTCCCAAAACTTCTACTTCCAGATCGCCTTTCGGAAAAACATTTTTATACTTTGCATCTTCCCACATACCGTCACTATACACACCAAGTCCGGCAAAAAGTAATGTTGGAAGAAGTGTCCAGGTAAATTCGATCAGATTATTACCATGATAATGATATGCTTTGCGCGTAGGACTGAACCTGTATTTGATAATAAAGTAAATCCCGAGCCCAAACACAAGGAAGAAAATCCCGATACATAATAAGTAAATGACTTCAAAGAGAGCATCCACTCCTACACCGAAAGTGCTCACGTTCTCCGGAAACCATTTCATCCAATCAAAAAACATATCATCACCTGTATTTGCTGATTGTAATTTTAAATTTTAAAAATCTTTAAAAGATTATTTACAGTGGCTTTGCCAGTTCGCCTTCTGTATATTGCCCTGCCTGACCTGCTGCCTTTGTGCGAATTCCCGCAACTTCTTCAACTTTCACTTCGCTTGCTTTATTTGACCAGCTTGTGCGCACATAAGTCAGCACATCAGCGATCTCCTGATCTGTCAGGCTTCCCCATGGCGGCATCGCCCCATCATACTCTTTACCATCACGCGTAATTTTTCCTTTTAAACCGTGTATCACGATTCTCACAGGAACTGAAGCATCAGCCGACTGAGCCAAAGCCGAACCGTCCAGCGGAGGATAACTCCCCGGCAATCCCTTGCCACTTCCCTGATGACAGCTTGCACAAACGCGATTATAAACAGAAGCTCCCGGGCCGCTCGTTTGTTTACCTGTTCCGTCTGCTACAGCAGATGAAGTCCCCGCCGGGTCTTCCCAATGCGGCTCATCTTCATAACTTTGAAAAAGCCCTTTCACATTACAGCCCGTAACCGTCGCTGCAAGTAAAATCGCTGCAAGAATTCCTGAAAATCTTCTCTGTGTCATACAGTTCAATTATTGATAAGGGTGGCTGCTCTGGTTTGAAAACTCATGCTGTTTCGTCTGCGGGCACAAATTTACAATATTTTTTAAGCCGTTCCAATACTCCGCCAATCTTTATTTTAAAAAAGCGTAATATTCTTTTTAAAAACTTCTAAAACCTTTTAAAAATCAAAGCTTTAAAAAGAAAAAAAATTCTTTTTAAAGCTCACATTCTACCAATTTCCCACGATTTATCGAATATTTCGGCTTTCCACGCAGCTCAAGATTCTCAAAAGGCATGTTCAGCGACTTCGTTTTAAAAAGTTTTTTCTGCACCGTCCACTCTTCGTCCGGCGCAAAAATCGTGATATTCGCCGTTTCTCCTTTTTTAAAAGAAATCTCGGGAAGTTTTAAAACGCGGCGTGGATTCACACTCATCACTTCTATTATTCTTTGTAAATCCAGAATTTTCGTGTGATAAAGATACGTCAGTGAAAGTCCAAGCGACGTTTCCAAACCAATAATTCCATTCGGCGCATTGATAAATTCAACTTCCTTTTCGGTCGCTGTGTGCGGGGCGTGGTCAGTCGCAATTACATCCACCGTTCCGTCAGCCAAACCTTGCAAAATCGCGTCAACATCTTTTTGCGTGCGAAGCGGCGGGTTCATTTTTGCGTTGGAATTATAATTTCCGATCGCCTCGTCAGTCAGCATAAAATGGTGCGGCGTCACCTCGCATGTCACGCGCTGCCCACGCTCTTTCGCTTCATGAACCAAGCGTACGCCACCGCTCGTGCTCATGTGCGAAACGTGATAGCGGCGATTCCCGCAATATTCCGCCAGTAAAATATCCCGCGCAATAATCAAGTCCTCAGCCGCCGACGGATACCCTTTTAAACCAAGCCGCGCCGAAACTTTGCCCTCGTGAATCGCAAAACCTTTCGTCATCGAATGCTCTTCGCAATGCTGTGACAGCAATCCATCAAAATCCGAAGAATAATCAAACGCACGACGCATCACTTCCGAACTCTCCACCGCCGCACCATCATCGGAAAACATCAACGCGCCTGCAGCATGAAGGTCACGCATTGGCGCAAGTTCCTTCCCTGCGCGCCCTTTCGTCGTAGCAGCACAGCAAAAAACTTCAGTCAGGGAATTTTTAGCGCGGTTTAAAATATATTCTATGGTCTGGACGGAATCAATGGCGGGGTCAGTGTTCGGCATACAGACGACGCCTGTAAAACCTCCGTTGGCAGCAGCATTTGTGCCTGTTTCAATCGTTTCTTTGTGCGTTTGGCCGGGTTCGCGAAGGTGGACGTGCATGTCAAAAAGTCCCGGCGAGGCAACAAGCCCTTCTCCTTTTAAAACTTTTGTTTCACGCGTAATGTCAGCTTTTTCCGGCGAACAATGTTCAATTTTTCCGTCGCGAATCCAGAGATTGCGCGTTTCGTCAATATTTTCTGCGGGGCTGATTACCCGGATATTTTCAAAGTAAAAATTATCCATCAATTCTTTTTAAAACAATTTTAAAACTTCTGCTTCCGGAATTTCTGTAAAATGATTTTCCACAGGTAAAATCTTTTTTAAAAACGTTGAGCGGTGAAGCGTGCACGAGCCAAATTGCAGGATTTTCTCACGGTGAAACTTTGTCCCGTAGCCCTTATGCGTTTTAAAACCATAGTGCGGAAAATTCTCTTCAGCGTGCGTTTCCATCCACCGGTCGCGCGTTACTTTCGCAATAATCGAGGCCGCCGCAATCGAAACACATCTCGCATCACCTTCAATAATCGTTGTGAACGGAATCGTCTGGTCGCGATAATAATTTCCGTCAATCAGCAAATGCTGCGGCACAATTTCTAAAGCATCAATCGCCGCCTTCATCGCCAGCATCGTCGCCTGCAGAATATTGATCGAATCAATCTCCTCATTCGGCACAATGCCAACACCGTAACATAAGCTACTCTTCAAAATCTTTTTAAAAAGCACATCGCGCTTTTCCGCCGACAGAGTTTTGGAATCACCAATGCCCGAACGGTTTTTAAAACTTTTCGGCAAAATCACCGCCGCCGCCACAACCGGCCCTGCAAGTGCGCCACGTCCGGCTTCATCTACACCCGCTATAAGCTGATTGAGCTTCCAGAATTTTCTTTCCTCGACTGTCCCTGCTTTCATTGAATAGAATTGTGCTGCGCTGGTGATTCGGGCAAATTTACGCCCCTTTTTAAAAGTTTGCAACCGTTTTGACGATTGTGCAAAACTATATTTTTCGTTTTTAAAACTCTATGAACTTCTTTAAAATTATTTTCTAAAACTTTGGCAATAACGGCAATTCACTCGTAAAACATTACTCAATCAGTTTTAAAAACTCATTTCGCAAATTCAAATCAACACCCAACCGCCCGCGCATCACCGACGTCACCATCTGCGACGCCTCCTCCGAGCCCCGCACTCCTCGCGCAATCATGCAATAATGCTTCGAGCGAATTACCACACCGAGCGCTTTCGGTTGCAAAAGTTCTTCTAAATAATCCGCGATCTGCTCGCCCAGCTCCTCCTGAATCTGACCACGCCGCGAAAACCAGTTGACAATGCGATTAAATTTTGAAAGCCCAAGCACGTAATCCTGCGGCATGTAGCCAATCGCGCACGTGCCGGAAATTGTCTGCCAGTGATGCGAACACACCGAAGTCACATCAATTCCCTTGCTGATGACAAGCTCATCAACACTTTTGCGGTTTGGAAAAACCGTAATACTCGGAGCTTTTTCAAAACGCCCGGAGAAAAGTTCATTCACCCACATTTTGGAAAGGCGGCGCGGCGTTTCAGAGCTGTTCGGGTCATTGCGGTCGATGCGCAGAATATCGAAAATCTCGGAGAATTTTCCTTCTAATTTCGAAATCATTTCCAAACGTTCATCATCGGAAATCGGCGCATTTCCATTAGAATCGAAAAGATTTTTCCCGTCAGAATTAACCGTCGGAAACGTTTTTAAAACTTCCTTTTTTAACAGATTCGTCACTTCGCACTTTTTAAAAACATGCGTTTCGCTGCTATTATCTACGGGCTGCAATTCTTCTTCGCTCATTATTTCCCCCAACGTGTATCAGCATTCTCTAAGTTTTCAATCCGCGGAATATCAACCGGTTCGCCAAAGTATTCCACGAAATTATTATCTGATTCATAGAGTTTAAGCGAATGAAGTTCGCCCGCCGGAAGTTTAT
>JAZKFS010000129.1:1682-18043 GCA_040386315.1 Bacteroidota bacterium | reverse complement strand
ACTTCCAGGATACAAATGAAAAGGATCGCAGCAAAGCCAACGACAGCAGTAAACTGTATCAGCTCATAGCGCTGGCGCATACGGACTATATTCGGCAACTGGGTTCTGCTGTGAAATTTCGACCAGGTATATATTCTTCCGCTCATGGTGTAAACCTTTAAAAAAGTTTTTAAAAAGTTTCGTAAGATGTGGTGCTTTTTTAATACTATGCAACTTACCACTTTATCCCGGCAGGAAAAATAAGCGAAGAGATGAACGCAGTGTAGGAATATTTCTTATATTTTTAAATAAGCTTATGTGCCGTAGCATATTGCGCCATTTCATACTTGGTACTAAGCCCGGTTTTTTCCGTAATGCGGATCTTGTATGTACTGACGGTTTTAATGCTAAGATGAAGCTGTGCTGCTATTTCGGTGGAAGTTTTACCGGACGCCATCAGAATAAAAACCTGGAGCTCACGGTTGGAAAGCAATTCATGCAGCGCACTCTCGCGGGTAGGTGAAGAGATCAGTTCACGGGACAGGTCCTGAGGAATGTGATTGCCGCCGGAAAGAAGAGTTTCGACCGCACGGATAAATTCCGCCGGCTCCGCGCTGCGCGAAACATACCCGGCTGCGCCCGCCTGTAAAAACCTCATACGGTGAAAATTATCCTGGAGCGAACCAAGCAACAGGATCGGCACCTCCGGGCGCAGACTTTTCATGCTCTGCACACTCCCGAGAATAGTAGTGCTGACCACAGGCAGATTCACCAGTATCAGCTCTGAAGAGTCGGTGATAAGAGTATGCACGCCTTCTTCCAGTGTGGCGGCCTCACTTACTTCTGCATCCAGATTGAATTGCAGAAAAAGTTTTAAACCTTCGCGGATAATTCGTTCACTATCAATCAGCAGGATCTTCGCCATTGCAAAATTTCCGTTACTACAAAAAAATAGTTTTTAAAAGAAAAGTTTTAAAAAGTTTTAAAATCTATTGCTATCGTGCAGTTTCCTCAAACGTACAGCCGCATTTTCAAGCGTTTCCCATTTCTTGCAAAAACAGAAGCGGATCAAACTCTCTCCGTACCCGCGATGTACGTACATTGTTTCAAGAGGGATTGATGCAACGCCAATTTTCTCAATAAGGAAACGACTAAACTCCAAACCACTCTTGTACGTAAAATTACGGATATTACACAATATAAAATAATTTCCCTGTGGTAAAGTTGGTTCTAATCCGGATTCTTTTAAAACATTATACAGGAAATCACGCCGTTTTTCAAAATCTTCTTTTAAAAAACTAAAGTATTCATCCGGCATTTGCAGCGCATGCGCACTTGCATATTGGAATGCCGTCGCCGTTGAGAAAGTCGCAAACTGGTGAACCCTTCGCAGTGCCGACTGTAGTTCAGGATTCCCGATCGCCCAGCCGACTTTCCAGCCCGTCAGTGAAAAACTTTTTCCAATACTGGAGATCGTCAACGTCCTGTCACGCATTCCTTTAAAAGTGGCTAACCGAAAATGCTCCGCGCCGGAAAAAACAATATGCTCGTACACTTCATCAGTGATCGCCAGCACATCAAATTCACAGCATAATTCTGCGATATATTCCAATTCTTCTTTTAAAAACACCGTTCCCGTCGGATTATGCGGCGTATTGACATAGATCACTTTCGTCTTTTTTGAAAAAGCCGCACGCAATTCTTCCTTTTTAAAACGGAAATCGGGCGCGTGGAGCGTGACGGCTTTTACAATTCCACCAGCCATCTCAATAGCCGGAATATACGAATCATAGCACGGCTCGAAAATAATTACCTCGTCACCCGGCTCAATGAACGCAAATGACGCATCAAAGAGTGCTTCCGTTGCGCCGCTGGTAATCGTTATTTCCGTTGCAGGATCAACTTTTAAAGAGTAAAATCTTTCTGAATGTTCGGCAATCGCATTGCGTAATTCACCAATTCCAAAACTCGGCGCATATTGATTATACCCTTTTAAAACTGCATCGGCAGCGAACTGCTTTATTTCCTCCGGCCCGTCAAAATCAGGGAAACCCTGCCCGAGATTCACCGCGCCGTGCTGATTGGCAAGCGCTGTTATTTCCGAAAATATCGTTGTACCAAAAGCGCTCACGCGGTGAGCCATGAAATTGCGGGGCATGAAATAACTTTTTAAAAGATGTTTTTCAAAATTTTTTAAAACCTTTAAAACTCTACGATGGGAAATTGCATAATGAATACACTCCCTTTCCCGGATTCACTTTCACACCATATTTTCCCATTCATCGCTTCGGTGAGTTTTTTTGCAATGGAAAGCCCAAGCCCGGTCGAGTGCTCGCCGGCGGTAGGCCGGGCAGACAGACGCTGAAATTTGCCAAAAAGACGGGACATATCTTCACGGGTAAATCCTGCGCCTTCATCCTGAACTTCAATCCTTGCCGCGCCATTGCTTTTAAAAAGCCTGATGGTAATACTTTTTCCACGAGGCGAGTATTTTACCGCATTGGAAACAACATTATCAAGCACCTGGACGATGTAGCGTACATCTGCCAGAATTTGTACGGTTGGATCAATTTCTTTAAAAAACACAATGTCTTTGTCAAGTGCAGGAGTTTCATATCGTGACAGCAGATATTCCACTATTTCGTCCGCCTGAAAAGGTTCTGTCATCAGGGCCAGGTGTCCGCTTTCAATCATCTCCGTGTCGAGCAGGTTTTGAATAAGGGAGAGCATTCCGCTGGTTGCAGATTCTATTTCATGCAGGTATTCAGCATGGTCGTCCGAGCCGGGCTCAGAAGTCTTCAGCATATTCAGCATCATTTTCATGGAATGCAGCGGATTCTTCAGGTCATGTGCGGCAATAGAAATAAATTCTCTACGCTCATCGCTCAATGCCGTCAGGCGTTGATTTATCTGTGCCAGGTCAATATTCTTTAAACGCTCGATCTCGGCATCTTTTAAAGCATTTTCGGTTTCAAACTGGATCCGCAGTCCGGTTGAACGTAATTCAGACTGCGAATTGAACATCTTTTTATACAGTTCAAAACCTCGCTCTGCATGAATAAGCGCTTGCTCGGGCCGCCCGAGCACTTTTAAAACCTTTAGAAGTTCTGTATGAGCTTCATACTCGGTTTCGGTCAGCTCAGCCTGTTCGGAAATTTCAAGTGCATTTTTAAAATAGTTGACAGCTTTTTCATAATCACCCATGCGAAACATAACATCTCCAAGCGCTATGAGCGTAACGGCCTGCCCGCGGATATTCCGCGCATTTATACGGATCTCAAGACTTTTTAAAAGAAAATCTAATGCCTCGTCGTAGCGCCCAAGTTCGCCATACACCGATCCGATATTATTCAGGCAGACTCCCTGGCCGGAGAGATCATCTATTTCGATACGTGCCTTCAAACTATCCTGAAAATACTCCAGCGCTGCAGGCAAATTGCCTTTTTGAAAATATATCGTACCGATATTAAGCAGGGCAATACTTTCTCTTTGCCTGTCGCCAAATGAATGAATGAGTTTGAGTGCGCGTAGGTTACAGTCCAGCGCTTCATCCAGATTTCCCATTTTCTGAAGAGCAAGGGCAATATTGACGATAATACTTGCCTGTCTGCGTATATCTGACTTTTGTTCACTGAGTTTTAAAGCTAGTTGCAGGCGTTCCAGCGCTTCGGCATACAAACCCATAAAGGTATAAACATTTGCCTTCCCCATCAGCGCAGTGATCTCGCCATCCGGATACTGACTTTGCCGGGCTGCTGCAAGCGCTTTGGTGAAGTATTCCAGCCCGCTTTTATGATTGCCAAGGGTAGAGTAGCAGTTTCCTAAACAAATAAGACACGCTGTGATGTTCTCAGGTGTGGATGACTGCTGAAAGATCTCCTCGGCTTTGGAATAATGTCCGATCGCGTCACTATGCCGTCCGCGTGTAAAATCAATATCGCCAAGACTTTTTAAAAGACGTCCATGCTCCAACCCAAACGGTTCATACTCCGTGACAAGTTCAAGTGCAGTTTGGGCCACTTCTTGTGCGGCTTTCATTTCGCGCAGGAGCAGGTAGCAGTGTATCTGGGCCTGGTACACATCTATATAATCGCCGGGCTGATGAACCTCAGGAGAAAGGCTGCTTTCAATATCTTTTAAAACTTCCCGATACAAAGCAGGATTATCGTGCAGATGCAATTTGATCGTCCGCAAACGTTCGGCGATCGGCTCTGTATAATCTATTTTCACGATAGTAGTTTTTTTCGGTGATGTCTGCTGTAAAAATTATGGCGACTTTGCGTTGCGCAAAATTAGGAAAGCTGGTATAGCAAAACAAGCCGGAAATTCTTTGATTCTTACTTTTAAAAAAGGGAAGAAGTGGTCTTTAAAATTTGCCCTTTTTTAAAAATCTTTTTCCAGTACCGAGCGGATCTCGTCGCGCTGCATTTGCAATTCCTTTATTTCGCGCTGCCAGAAAGCATTGCTGCCCCAGTCCGGCACGAGTTTTGCAAAACCGCCGTCGGCTGCCTGCATTGCGCACCATGCCGTGAAATAAATGTAACGCATCGCCCGCAGCGGCTCGATCAGTTTTAAAGTTCTTCTGTCAAAACTTTTAAAAGTTTCGTAACCTTCCATAAAGAGGTCAATCTCCAGCGCAGATTCTCTTGCAACTCCCGGCAATATCATCCAGAAATCCTGTACCGCCGGCCCGACCGCCATATCATCAAAATCAATCAAGAACAAACCTTCGTCCGGCCGTTTTAAAATGTTAGCGCGGTGGCAGTCGCCGTGAATTCGGTGTAATTTTACTTCTTTAAAAAGGGGAGTGACAAGCGCGATGATTTCCCGCGCCGCCGCTTCATATTGCTGCCGCAATTCCGCCGAAAACAAATTCGTTTTTAAAAGATATTCCAAATGCTCGTTTGTGGATTCATCCGGTTTTAAAACCAACCTATCTTTCGGTAAATGCAGCTCTCCAACAGAATGTACACGCGCCAGCAAGCGCCCGAGCTGCTCCCATTCGTCATCATTCGGCTCATCAAGCGCCCGCCCGCCTTTCTTTTTAAAAATCGTATAATACGTTCCGTCGTGCTCATGGATCGTCGCGCCATCAGCAAAGGAAAGCGGGGGAATCGCGGGGATTTCACGATCGGACAATTCTTTTAAAAAGTCATGCTCATCCTGCAACGCCGCGCGGCTCCACCGTCCGGGACGGTAAAATTTCGCAATGATAAACTCGCCTGACTTCAACTGCATTTCAAAAACGCGGTTGATATAGCTCGTCATCGGGCGGCACAAATTTAAAAGCGGCTCGCCGAGCGACTTCTCCACAAGATTGATCGCCATGTCCGGCGTCAGCGTATGAAAGACAGAATTCAAATTCAGAAGGAAAAAGGTAAAAGGAAAAAGG
The DNA here is from genome assembly GCA_040386315.1 of Bacteroidota bacterium. Lineage (GTDB taxonomy): Bacteria > Bacteroidota > Ignavibacteria > Kapaibacteriales > DASPKH01 > DASPKH01. Next base: position 12,672 of record JAZKFS010000129.1, on the reverse strand, counting down.
TAAAATTGAAATGCGTAATGCTTTTAAAAAATGTACATCCGTGAAATCAGTGTAATCCGAAAAATCTGTGATTCAGACAAATAATAAACTCACTCCGCCAGCTTTTTCAGCATTTCTTCTGCGTTCGTATTCTTCGGGTCAAGCTCCAGCGATCTTTTATAATTTGTAATTGCCTGCTCTTTAAAACCCGCCGTCATGTACGCTTCGCCCAGGCTGTCGTACACATTTGCAGATGCCGGAAATTCCTCAACATTCAGTTTTAAAATCTCAATCGCTTCAGTGTTTTTCTTTTCGTTTAAAAGCTCGTAACCAAGACGGTTCAGGTCAGCTTCACTCATGTAATAGTTTTTAAAAGACTGCTTTTTTAAAGAATTGAACTTACCGATTGCGGCGCCGATTCCCTTATCTTTTATCAGATTTGCTAAAAGTGTAGAAACCGAAGTTGATTTAATATCCACCAATTCCACATCAAAGATCAGCGTGGAATTTGCAGGGATTTTCGGGCGCTCACGTTCGCCGTATGCGAGGTTTGCAGGAATAATAAGTGTCGCCTGATCACCCATTTTTAAAAGCGCAAAACCTTCGTCCCAACCTTTAATTACCTGTTTTTTACCGAGCGTAAAAGCGAACGGTTCATTGCGCTCCCGCGAGGAATCAAAAGTTGAGCCGTCGAGGAGCGTTCCCGTGTAATGCGCGATGACAACTTCATTTTGTTTCGCTTTGCGGCCTTTGCCTTTTTTTGTGATGATGTATTTCAGGCCGGAAGCAGTTGTGACAGTATCGCTTTTAAAAACTTTTGGCTTCTGCGCCTGTGCTGAAAATCCGGCAAATGAAAAGACCAAAATAATGCTGAGAAAGAGTTTCATAGTTTATTAATAGTTTGTAAAAAATTGTTTTTAAAGATTCATCAAATATAAACTTTTAATTCAATTTGTAAAGATGTATATTGCCTTTTGATGGTTTTAAAAGAAATCTTTTTAAAAACTTCTCCGGTTGGATATTATGAAAATATTTTTTATAGTTTGCCTGATCATAGCGACCGGAGGAAATGTATCTGCTCAGAAGCAGGCCAACGAGTGGATATTTGGAGATCGCTGTCATATAAGCTTTGCTACCGGCGTGCCTGTAGTCCGGCCGCCTGTTCCACTTACAACCGATGAAGGAAGCGCGTCACAGTGTGATAAAAACGGAAAGCTGCTTTTTTACACGAATGGCGAAACGGTCTGGAACAGGGATCACAGGGTAATGCCTAATGGTACTTCTATCGCCGGAGGTATCTCGTCAGCACAGAGTGCCCTGATCGTACCGCATCCGGAGGATGAAAATCTCTATTTCCTTTTTACAGCAGCAGATCTGACAAATAAAAATGGACGCAGGCCCGGATTTCATTATACAATAGTAGATATGACATTGGATAATGGATCAGGCGGCATTAAAAAGAAAAATGTCGAACTTTTTGATGATAGCACATCGGAAGCGGTCAGCGCCACACCTGATTGTAAAGGCGAGGGATACTGGATAGTAACGCATAATGAAAAGGAAAATATATTCTATACATTTCATCTTACCAAGACAGGTGTAGATGCTGTTCCTGTTATTTCGCGCATTCCTCAATCCAAAAAAGAGGAGTTTAAAATTTCCCAGATCAAAATTTCGCCGGACGGAAGCCTGCTGGCACTGACAGATGCAAGTGGTGCGCCGTTGCTTTCTTTATATGCTTTTGATAATTCAACGGGGAGAGTTTCTAATCCGCGGGTACTGATGGATGGCTCTACTGAGGGCTGCTACGGCGCATCATTTTCACCTGACAATACAAAATTATATGTGACGCAATCTGAATATACATTCAATTCATATCGTGACAGCTCAATAGCGCAATTCACGGTCAATCTAGCAACAGAAGCAGAAATTAAGCAATCAAAAATAAATATTAAAAAATATGGTGAATTTCCTGCTCTCGGGGTTCTGCAATTAGCTCCTGACGGCAAAATCTATGTTAATCAGGGATCATATTTAGGTGTAATAGAAAAACCGAATGAAAGAGGAACGGCGTGCTTGTATAGGGACAAGGCAATTTATTTAAATGGCCTGGAGGCGCTAAACGGATTGCCGAATTTTATAGATAGTTATTTTAGAAGTTCACCGCAGTTTACATTTTGTGCTCTTCCTGAAAGCGGGTTTGAATCTAAACCTGTATGCGAAGGGAGATTGTTAGTATATAAAAATACAAGTAAAAGTACCGCTGCCTGGCATTGGCAATTTGAAGGCGGAAAGCCGTTGACATGGGAAGGAGAAAATCCTCCGCCTATACTCTATGAAAAGGCAGGAAGTTTTACCACGCGCCTGATAACAGAAAATAATATAGGATTAGATACTGTCTTTGCAACAATTATTGTTTCTCCATATCCAAAAATTGAGGCCGGAAAGGATACTTCCATTTGCGTAGGATTTTCTATTCCCATCGGAGGTGCGCCCGAGGCAGGTACTCTATATCGTTGGACTCCGCTGGAAGGATTAAGCGATCCTTCTTCTTCAAACCCGATTGCATCCCCTATGGTCAGCACGAAGTATATTCTTGAAGCGACGGGCGCTGGTAATTGTAAAAGCTACGATGAGGTATTTATAGCCGTAAATGACCTCAGTACTTTCCGCCTTACCCCGGATACGGCAATCTGTCGAGGCGGGAGTGTGCGTTTGCAGGCACAGGCAATTGGGCAAGGACTGATATATACATGGAGATCTACAGATGCCGGGCTTAACAGCTATACTTCCGATTCGCCGCTCGCCACTCCGGAAAGTACAACCCAATATTACGTATCAGTCATGTCACCTGATGGTAATTGCAAGGCAGAAGGGTATGTTACGATTACTGTATATCTACAACCAAAAATTGAAGCAGGAAAAGATACTACGGTTTGTATTGGATCTTCTGTTCCTATCGGGTGCGCATCGGAGACTGGAGTAATTTATCGCTGGACGCCGGTGGAAGGCCTGAGCGATCCTGCCTCTGCAAACCCAATAGCGTCACCAATCACCAGTACACGGTACATTCTGGAAGCAACAGGTGCAAATAATTGTAAAAGCTATGACGAGATATTTATAAAAGTAAATGACCTGACTTCTTTTCGTCTGACTCCGGATACGCAAATTTGCCGTGGCGAGAGTGTGCGGTTGCTAGTAAAGGCAGATGGAGAAGGCCTGATTTATAAATGGCGGGATACTGATGCCGGGCTTGATAGCTACAATTCCGATTCGCCCGTTGCCACTCCTGATACTACAACCCAATATTATGTATCGGTCACATTACCCGATGGTAATTGCAGGGCAGAAGGGTATGTTACAATAAAAGTCTTCCCACTACCGAAAATTACTCTCCGTGATACTACTCTCTGCACCGGGGATCAGGCGCAACTCTTTTTAAAGCTGGAAAACGGATCGGAAAATGGCGTAATGTCCTACGCGTGGGAACCTCCCGACGGTCTTGACCGCACCGATATTGCCCGGCCTATAGTTACCGGTGATGGTAAAACACGCGTATATACTGTAACTGCTACGAATGAACACGGCTGTACTGTAAAGAGAAATCTTACGGTACATTCGGGTGTAACAGAGGAGATTACGGTAGAGATCGCATCAGCATCTGCCCGTCCTGAGCCAGGTAGCAGGCCGACAGTCAGAATGCACATTTTCTCCGGTGGCAGTATTCAAAAAGGAATAACGTCATTTGTGGCTCACATGAAATTTGACCCGGCGGTTTTTCAATTTGAAAAGGGAAGTATTACATCAATTACCGGATTTGATAAATCATGGGCTTTTAATGCTATCGAAAATCCACGTGGCGAGATTACTATCCAAGGCCAGGGAAATACACCTGTTTTTGATGGCTCTGTAGCACTATATTTTAATACATTCCTTGGGCGGCAGACCGACTCCACGCTTTACTTTACCATTGACACTATTGATGGCGAGAGTACTTTTAAAAACAACCTTTGCCGCAGTTTTCGGTTGATTGGTAATGAATTGAAATTGATAGCGGGTGATGTTTGCGGCGGATCCATGAGATTTGTAAATCTGCTTCCTTTTGAAAATGCACTGAATGCTGCTACACCAAATCCTATACAAAATGAAAGTGAACTTGAATATTCAGTTGCAATGGATGGAGAAGTAGCCCTGCAACTTTATAATCCCGCCGGTGAATTAATGAAAACTCTCGTAAGTGGTTATCATAAAGCCGGGAAATACAAAGCAAAGATCCTGGCAAGAGACCTGCCGAATGGAGTCTATATGTGTGAATTTAAAACTCAGCAGCGTAGTATTATACGGCAATGTATTGTCATTCATTAATGCTTTTAAAAACTATTTAGCAAAAAAAAGCCCGTTTTTAAAACGGGCTTTTTTTTTAAAATTTACTTTTAAAACACTACGGTTTTAAAACCACTTTTAAACAATTATCATCGCGGTCGTTGAAGATTTTGTACCCGTGCGCCGCTTCTTTTAAAGGAAGTTTGTGCGTGATAATATCGTCAAGCACGATCTCGCCGCTTGTAACAAGTTTGATAAGTTTGTCAATGTAATTATGCACCGGCGCCTGTCCCATGCGCATCATCACACCTTTTTCAAATGCCTGTCCCCACGGAAAGTTATTATACGGCGTGGCATATAAACCAACGATCGTGACCGTGCCGCCACGACGAACCGCACTAAGCGTTTCATTCATCACTTTGCCGCTACCGCCTTGTCCGCCAAGGGTGACCGCTGCTTTTTCAAGAATATTCATGTCCGGTTCCATACCGACAGCATCCACGCATACATCTGCGCCGCGCCCACCGGTCATTGAGCGGATTATTTCCGTTGCGTTTTCCTTGTCAATATTGATCGTTTCAGCTTTCCCGGCTTTTTTCGCAATTTCAAGGCGATAATCTCTTGTATCAATAGCGATTACGCGTCCTGCGCCTTGCGCCCATGCAGCTTTCATTGCCATGATACCAACGGGGCCAGCTCCGAAAATAGCAACAGTTTCACCGCCTTTGAGCTGTGCCCAGTCTATCGCGCTCCAGCCCGTCGGGAAAATATCCGTCAGGAAAAGCACCTGCTCGTCGGTCATACTGTCCGGCACTTTGCGCGGGCCAAAATCTGCGTATGGGACACGCACGAGTTCCGCCTGTCCGCCATCGTAGCCACCGTAGAGATCGGTGTAGCCAAAAAGCGCCGCACCTTTGTCGGTCAAAACACCGCCTTCAGGCCCGTAATTTTCCGAGTTTGACGTTTCGCAATGTGTCGGCATTTCGTGTGAGCAAAACCAGCATTTACCGCACGCGATCGGAAATGGAACAACTACACGGTCGCCTTTTTTTAATTTCGTAACGCCTTTACCAACTTCCTCGACAATTCCCATGAATTCATGCCCTAAAACCAAATCACGCGCCTGCGGCACAAGCCCGTTGTAAATATGCAGATCACTTCCGCAGATTGCTGTGGAAGTGATCTTTAAAATTGCGTCGGTTGGTTCTTTAATCGCCGGATCGTCCACCGTGTCCACGCTTACACTGCGCGGCCCGTGAAATACAAGTGCCTTCATTCTTTCTCCTTTTTAAAAACAGCAGCGAACTTTTTAAAAAGAATTTAAAAAACTCTTTTAAAAGCTTTTAAAAAACTTCGGTTGCCGGATGTGAATTAATAATGAAAAGTGAAAATTTAATGATGTCCAATATCGCGCGGATCATGCGAACTCGCCGACTTCTTTTTAAAAATAAACCAGAAGATAATTACTGCCGGAATCAGCAGCATCAATCCAATAGTAGTCAGGCTGAAAAACCATTCCATGATTGAAATTCCTCGTAAATGAAAGGTGTGATTTTCATGCTGTTGCAACACATGTTTTAAAATCATAAGTTCCTTACTTTTAAAGGAATGTGTGGAACGATGCAAAAATAATTATGGTTAGCTTTTCATACTTTTTAAAAGGAATTAATAATAGTTTTAAAAGAAATTTCAGAGGAAAAAATGGCAGACACGACCGTTACAAAAGTTGATTCGCGCTACTCGCCGAAAGGGGAAATGGGGCAGAAATATCTCGCTTCAGGCATTCACGTTTCCATGCGCCTGTGGGAAGATGTTCAGCCCGGAGATGACATGCAGGAAATGGTTCGGCATTATGAAACTGTCGGCTTTGTGATAAAAGGCCGTGCCGAGCTTCATATCGAAGGGCAGGTTATCTTGCTGGAAGAGGGAAATTCCTGGGTGGTGCCGAAGGGTTCGCTGCATTCATATACAATTGTTGAATCATTTACAGCCGTAGAAGCCACATCGCCGCCCGCACAGGTAAATGACCGCGATGATGCGTAAGGAAGTTTTGTGAGTGCGGTGAGTTGACGAGTTTGATGAGTTTTAAAAATAAGAAAGTCCTTTTAAAAACTACTTTTTAAAAGGACTTTCTTGTTCATAAATTCTGATTATTTAAACAATTCCATACCAATTCCCGCTTTTAAAATCCTTCATAAAAATCTTCCGGTCTTCCTCATCAGCAATAGCGTTCCCGGCGGCTTTTGCTTTAGCATGTTTGAGTGCCGCATTTTCTGCATCGCCATTCATTGCATACGTGCGCGCCATACATTCATGAGCGTATGCAACGTCAAAATCCTGCATAAATTCAGGATGCTGCTGGGTAATGATATGGCATTGACGTGCATGATACGTCGCGCGATCCGGCAATCCTAATTCTAAATAAACACGGTAGAGCAGCCATTCGCCACGCTGCTGATTCGTTTCATTTCCGGCGGCAAGCCAGTGATAGTACGAGGCGTGCGCTGCATGCAGCATTTCATCGGATTCGTCCGCTGTTCGCTCTTCTTTTAAAAGCAGCGTCCATACGCGTTGGTTTGCCTCTACTGCAAAAAATCTCTGTGCTTCCGCCTCAGTATATACTTTCTCTTCTGACATGTCAGGCTTTTACTTGCGTTGAATTTTAAAAAAAACAAAATTACGATAAATTTCGGCTTTGAAAAGAAAAAAACCTCACAGGTTTAATTCTGTGAGGTTAATGTTTAAAAAACTTTTAAAAAGAATTTATGCTTCCGGCTGTGGTTCCATTATTGGCGGTTCGATTGAACCTAACGGAGTTTTACCAAGTGAAAACCAGTCAATGCGCCGCGTAATATACATTACCAGCGCGAGCGTAACGAAAAGCCCAATGCTGCCAAAAAGCAACGCGAAATCCTGCAATTGTAGAATTACATATAGCACGCCGTAGAGAATGCTCAGAATTCCTGCAATCACAAGCGCAACGAGATTACTCCCCGCCGCACTTCGCGTATAAAGCGTGATAAGGAGTACAATTGCCGCGCTTGCAATCAAATACGCAAAACCAAACTGTAGATGCTCGGAAAAGGAGAGAAGCAGCGTGTAAAAAATGACGAGCGCCATGCCGATAAGTAAATACTGGATCGGGTGAAGCGCTTTTTTAATGAGCAATTCTATCATGAAAAACGCGATGAACGTAAACCCAATGAACATGATGGCATATTTCGCTGTGCGCATCGTCGTTTGGTAATTGTCCACGGGCATAAGCAGATTCACGCCAAAAGCTGCGCTTTCAAAATTCGGTGAGCTTCCAGAATGTCTTGAATCAGGTACGGGCACGGGATTTGTATAATCTGTGCTGCTACTTGATGGAACAAAATCAACATTGGAAATATTAGACGAGGCTGTTGTCCACTTTTGTGGGAAATTGCGATTTAAATGAAAAATTTTCCATTCTGCTTCAAATCCATTTGAGGTAATATCGCGCCTTTCCGGCAGATATTGTCCTGTAAAACTTGGATTATTCCATGGCGAATTGACCTTCACTTTTGTCGTTTTTCCAAGCGGTAAGAACTGCAGATCGCCGCTTCCGTTCAGGTTAAGTTTTAAAGAAAAATCATACTTTCCTGCGGCATTTGGTACTCCGGGTTTTAAACTTACTCCACTGCGCAAGATTCCTGATTGAATCCCCGGATTTGCCAGGAAATTTGTATCATTAACTGCAACAGTAATAACATCGCGAATACCGCGCATGTCAGTTATTCCCAGTTCAAAATACGCGTCCTTCCATATCATGTTTTCCGGAGCAATATTGAATTCCCGTACATCCAGATTTGAAAAATTGCCGGTAATGTCCATTTTCGCATTATACAGCACCACTTCGTAAATTCCGCGATAGCGCACATTCGGGTCAAGTTTCGCCGCGATGTTCAATTCTTCCGGCAAGAAACGCGCGTATTCGGTCGTTGTAGTAATTCCTTTTTTGACATCATTGTCGTGGACAAGATAGGGAACAGTCAGCACCGGCCCGGAAATCACCTGATTATCACCCCACTTCGAGCTCACTTCGCGAATAACGCTCTCGCGGTGCTGCTCACGTTCGGAGATCAATTCCATGATAAAACCAACGGGAATTAGCAGAAGCAAGCTGAGAATTGCAATTAAAACGAGCCGCAGCCCGACAGAATTTCTAAGATTGGGAAAGCTCATGGTTACACCTTTTTTAAAGTTAGTAGGAGATATTTTTAAAATCTGAAATGCGTTCGAAATGCTGATGCAGCTTGCGCGCAATAATGTAGGTAGCTGTCAGGAAAATTGTAAAAATGCCCGTGAATTGAATCATTTCTACGGTCTGCCCGCCTTTGAAAAGTGAAAGGGAATCTTTTAAAAGAGTAGCCGGATTTGTGAGAATATCCCATGAATTCCACCGCAAAAATCGTCCCAGAAAAATTCCAAAAGCATTTGCCGGAAGAATTATTGCGACCATAATACGCGAGACATTCTTGCCAAAACTTTTTAAAAGAATATCATGGATTTTTAAAAGGGAAATCACAAAAAGCGCCAGCCCGGTCGCCGCGCAGGAAAAAAGAATGAGCATATCAAGCCAGTACGTAGGCGACATCCAGCTCAAATGCACAAAATCGGTAATGAGATACGGCGCATTCGGCAGAAAAAGGAGCCACAGCGGAAATGCCTGCCACACGAGTTTGTCGTCACAGCGCTTTTTAAAAGAAATGGAGCGGGAAAGTAAAAAGGGAATCCACGCGAGAAAGAGATTCCAAAGCATAAAACCGAAATACGTGGAATTCGCCACTGTCATGCGAATGCCGATGAGCAGTGTACAGAGCAGTGAAGCGAAAAATAATGCTGTAAACGAAGGCGTGAAAACTTCTTCAGCGAAATCGGCAATTGTTGAGGCAATGTGAAAAGCTTTTAAAAGTTCAAAGGGATGTGATTTCATATAATGCAATTAAATGTTCTAAAAGTACTTTGAATTGCAAAGTATAATTGTAAAAAAATACTGAAATTTTACTTTCAGCTTTTAAAAAGTTTTAAAATTATTCGATTCCTTTCAGCAGTTTTTCTAAAGCGTTCAAATGTTCCTCGAATGCCTTATAACCTTTTATCGTGACAGCATACATCGTATTTGGCTTTTTCCCTATGAACTGCTTTTTAAATTTTACATATTCGGCTTTTTCAAGAGCCGAAAGATGACTTGCTAAATTGCCGTCAGTAACATCTAATTTTTGTTTCAGAGTGCTGAATTCCACCCATTCGCTTACCATCAGGATAGACATGATGCCAAGGCGAATGCGGCTTTCAAAGACTTTGTTGAGGTTTTCAATCACGTCTTTTAGCGCTCATATTTCATATACATGTATATACCGTAAATGATATGCATTACGCCAAAACCCAATGCCCAAAAAAGTAGTCCGTTTCGCGGGAACATCGCAGCAAGCAATCCTAACGCAATTTCTATCAGCCCGAGCCAGCGGATTTCTCCGAGCGTATATTTACTCGCATTTATCAGCCCCAGTCCATAAAAAATCAACATGGCTGCAGCGATCATGATAACGATACCCTGATTGAGCATTAATATACAAAATAAACCGCCCGCTACAATTGGAATTAACAAATTGACAAGCAATCTTTTAGAAGTAGAATCCCACGCCGGAAGATTTTGCTGACGTGCTTTGCGACGTGTAAAAAAAAGCGCAAGAGCCGTGGCAACTAATAAAACCAAACCGGCATCAATAATAAAGAACTGGATGAAATCACTATAGGTAATCCCAACAACTCGCTGCACATAGTCAACAGTTTCACTTCTATCGCGCATATAAAAATACGCTACTGCTGCGCCTATAAGAGCGGTAATTCCCGCGCTCACTCCGGACAGCCCGCTTAGCGAAATAAATTTTGATGATTCTCTCATGAGAGAGCGAATCTCACTCAGCGATTCCAGATGCTGTTCTTTATTATTCATAGGTTTTAAATTTGCTTTAAAAGAACTTTGTAGTGCAAAGTAAAGGATAAATTCTTTTAAAAACAAATTATTTTTTAAAAGAACTTATAATTTACGCACAATATTAATGTCCTGTCGCAAATGTTCTTCTGCTAATCCACCAAAAAATTGCACTAATTCTAATCCCTCCGGCAGATTTGCTTTTAAAAAATGTGGTAGCTGATATGCTGCGCAGAAATTCTCGCCCTCACGTTGCGAAAGATGGACGATAAGTTCGCCTTTGCGCATCCTGCCGATTTCATCATTTTTTAAATGTTTTAAAAATTGCTCGCCGTGTGTAGTAAAATATAGAATTCCGCCCCGCTTTAAAACGCGCTGAAATTCCGCCATCCATGCTTTTTGCGTTGCCTCATCCAAATGGGTGAAAATCGAACGCGCATAAATGAAATCCATCGAATTATCCGCATATTTCAGCGGTGGAAGAAGCTCGTTTTTATAAAACTCGGCAAAATGGAGATTGTTTTTACACCAGTCAATGAGCTCGGAATTATAATCGCAACCAAATAATTTCGCGCTTTTTAAAACCTTTACATGCCGGATCATCCGCCCGCAGCCACAGCCGAAATCGAGAATGTTGTTAAAAGATTCCGGCTCAATTCCTGCCGAACGTAGTTTTAAAAACATATCATGAACAATAAAAAAACAAAATAAAAAAAAACAACCCAAACC
>JAZKFS010000129.1:0-1672 GCA_040386315.1 Bacteroidota bacterium | reverse complement strand
AAACATATCATGAACAATCTTTTTGCCGGAAGAAATAAAGATTTCCGACCAACGCGTTCCGATCACGAGAAAGCGCAAATCGGGTGGTGGAAGCAGAATTCCATCGTGCAAATTTCCATGAGAAAATTCTTTTAATAGAATTGCGGGAGTTGCCGAGCGCGTGTTTTTAAAAAGCTGGCGGGAAATATCGAGAAGGCCGAAATTTTGAAGGATATTTTTAATCTGCTGTTTCATGCTTAAAAAAAGAATGCCGTACCGGATTTCAATGTTTTAAAAAACAAAGATAATCACAATACGGCAGATTTCTTTAAAAACCGAGATGAAAAATCTTTAAAAAGCATTCGCACCAAGCATTACAAGTGTACAGTCGTGCTCCACCTGAATTCCTTTTTCTGTTGCTTTTTCCTCAAGTGTATTATTATGCGCACCCGGATTAAGAATAATTCTACGCGGATGCGCTTTTAAAATATCGTCAATAAGCGGCATGGAATTTTTCTCGCCGAGATACATCGTAATTGTATCAATCGGTTCGGTAATTTCATCGAGCGTTTTAAAACATTTCAAACCTTCCACTTCCGGAAACGCCGGATTAACCGGGAACACAGTGTAGCCGTGACGCATCAGCATTCGCACAGCTTTATTCGCAAATCGGTCGGGCTTTGGAGAAGCGCCGAGAACCGCAACATTTTTATTTTCCATTGTTCAAATTCCTTTTTAAAAACTTAATCTTTTAAAACTTCATGTCCGGCATCTTTCCAACCTTTAAAACCGCCATCCATCGAAATAACGTTCCGGTAGCCCATTTTCATCAGGTTATCGCCCGCAAGCGAGGAACGATAGCCGCCACCGCAATACAGCACAATTTTTGCATCTTTATCAGGAATCTGCTTTTCAATATCGCGCTCAATAATTCCTTTGCTCAGATGCTTCGCCTGCGGCAAATGCCCGGCATCCCATTCGTCTTTTTCGCGTACATCAATTAGATGAAATTTCTCACCGTTTTTAATCCAATTTTCTACTTTTTGCACGTTTGTCTGAGGTACGCGCGCCTTTGCATCTTCTGACACTTTTAAAAATCCCTCTGAGTGTTGCATATTCTTCTCACTTGTACTTTACAATTGTCTAAAAAGTTCTTTTTAAAAATCTACGCGCCAAACTGGTCCTTCTTTTCTTTAAAAAGAATATTAAATGTCGTCATCGAACCATAACAACGCGTAATATATTGCTGCAATTCCACCTTTTCGCCATCCGTTAGAACTTTGTTTGAATTGATTTTCTGCTCTAAAACACGCAGATTATCGCGCATCATCACGATTTTGTGAAAAAACGTTTCCAGCGGGACTTCCTTCGGCTGAAGCGATTCGTCCTGCGGTTTTAAAAGCATCATTCCGCCGCCCCAACGTGCGCCGAGCTGCGGAATGGAAACGTTCGGTTTTTCAAAACCTGTAGCGTCCAGAACCTTTTGCGTAATTTGCTCAATAAATTGCGCAAGCGGCATTTCCAGCCCTGTAATTTCAGCTGTAGTTTCTGCATTTTCGAGGCCGGACTGCTCAGGCGAGAGATTTTTCAACCCTTCGGGAAACAGGATTTCCGCGGTGCGTTCGTAAATAGATTTGACGGTGCCGATGCCATAATGCTGGTGGCGGACTTTCATGCCGATATGAAGCGATTC
>JAZKFS010000128.1:0-30760 GCA_040386315.1 Bacteroidota bacterium | reverse complement strand
AGTATTGATCATTTCATCACCTGCATAGATTGAGTAGTGGCCTGAGTTGGAGTTTTAAGGATGTACATGTATAATCCGCTTGGAATATCAATTGTGTTGAGTGTGACTGAATAGCGTCCGGCAGCTGCATTTTCGTTCACCAGAGTTTTGACCGTGCGGCCGAGCATATCGGTGATGGTGAGCGTTGTCAGCCCGGGCTCGGTGAGCGTGTATTCAATTTCAGTTTCCTCACCTGCCGGGTTTGGCTTATTCTGCATCAGCATGAACTGGCCACCGCCGGAGCTGATGAGGCGCGTCGATCCTCCTGCCTGGCACAGCTCACTCACGCAAAACTGCCCGTTGCTTGTGGTAGCCGTTGCATTGCCATCCGTCCAGACGAAGGAGTCGATCGTGATGTCTGTACAGGCAGCATCGCCCAGCAGCGCTATAAATTCAAGCTCTTTTAAAATGCCGAGCGTGTCGCCTCGTGTGCCGCTGACGGAGATCGTCCTGAGTGATCCGTTGATCGTTCCCTGCGGCGTACTGCCGGTTGGTTTTAAAAGATTCTTATTGAAACTGATGACTGCGGTGTAATTCTTTGTATTGCTCTGCACGAGATTTTCTGACGATTGAATACGAAGCGGGATTTTTACTGTCGTTCCGCTTGCACTTGTGTCGCGGCCGATGGTGATCTGAGCTTTCCCGATGTAGTTTGGTACAGAGGTTTCCCCGGCTGTTATTTCGGTTTTTAAAAGAATATCGCATGGATTGGTGCTTGTTGTAATAAGCGTATCTTTAAAAACTCCGGCGACTGCCGCATCAAAGCGGATACGCACGAATACCGACGTATTCGGCTGGATAATAAACCCCGGATTTGGAGAGATAATACTGAATGGCGCGCTTATTCCGCTGAGCTGTGCAATGGTCACAGGTGCTGTTCCCGTGTTCTTTACTTCAATGGAATCTTCTTTAAAACCTCCCACTGCCACGACTCCCATCGCGAGTGTATTCTGCGCTGAGATTGTCGCCTCGCTTGCTGTTGCTTTTAAAAGGATGGTCGTATCAAAGTCACACAGATCGAATTTTAATGTAAGCGTTCCGGTAAATGTTCCGGCGACAGCTGAGGTAAATGTGTACGTAAAATTCTGCGGAATTCCGTTTTTAAACGTCAGCCCTTTTAAAAGAGTATTATTAACGGAAAACGGCCCCGTGACAACGGCATCCTCGCGAAGTTTTACATCCACACCGCTTTTGTTGGTAATTGACGCTGTTCCTGTTGATGAAGTACCTCGGCACAGCACGACCGTATCTGCCTGTATTGACGCAGGCAGCTGGAAAGAAATCCCTTTACGGCTTCCCGTAAGCGTTGCCACAAGCTTTTCCGAGCACGGGCCGAAGGTGAATGTTGCCTGAAGTGATGTCGTCGTGGCATCCGGCGCATAGCGCACCCGCACCGAGTCTGTTTCGCCCGGCTGTATCGTGAGTGGAAGCGTACCCAGAAGCTGTAAACCATTGGCCGGGTCCATGCTTTCGATCGTAATACTTTCCGTCCCCGTATTTTTAAAAACGATCACCGTGTCGCGGTATGTATCGCACCCGGTGATATCCGGGAGAGTGATGTTTTTAAAAGAAATATCAGCACCTGTCCTGACGCGCTCGGATATAAGGTCAATGGCAATTGACGAAGCCGGGCAGGCAGCCGACTGGTACGGCACTTCCAGTATTGCATTGGCCGGGCCTTCAGCCGCCGGTGGTGTGAGCTGTACTTTTAAAACAAGAAATTCCCCGGATTTTAAAACCTTTGGGAATTGCGCTGTCGGAGGATCTATCAGCGAGTATGGAGCCGGCACACTTGGCGCCTGAATAGTAATATCACCTGTGCCGGAGTTGCGTACTATGATATTCGTATCACGGGCTGTTGCAGCCTGACATGTGTAGCTTTTGCCGAAGTTGTAGATATTCGTATCAGCTTTTACGAGTGATTCAAGTTTTTTTCCTGTGAGCCGGATCGTGTATAATTCCCCGCATGGAGATGTGACAAGCTGAAGTGAATCTTTAAAAGTACCCGCAGACTGCGGGGAGAATTTGACTGTCAGTGTTTTTTTAGCATCAGCTCTGGACGGGTCGGCGCTGAGGTTAAATCCCGCAGCGGGCGTGGTTACTTTAAAAGCAGAGTTGGACAGCACATATCCCGTTATTTTGACGATGCGCCCGCTGGTATTGGTGATGGTGAATGTCAAAGAATCATCCTTCTGGCAGGCGCTGAGCGAACCAAAGTCCAGTCCCGCAGCAGGAGCTGTTGATGTAAAGCTGACCGGAGTGGTAATGATGATATCCACCACATCCGAAGCCGTACAGCCGCGCGAGTCGGTGACGACTACTGTGTATTGCTGTGAGACAGTTGGGGTCAGCCGTGGCCGTGCTACCGTATCGCTCGACAGGCCCGTTGACGGTGTCCATTTGTATTTGAAAACTCCCGTTCCGCCTGTTGCTTCCTTGCCGATCACGGTGTCCTTTCCGGAGCAGGTCTCGATGTCTTTTCCCGCATCGGCGATGATTGCCGGATTTATGCTTACTTTTATTTTATCTGTTACCACACAGCCGATCCTATCCGTTACCGTCAGAGTGTATTCGGTCGTTACCAAGGGACGCGCTACAACGCTGAAGTTTGAATCGTTGCTGAGGCCCGTTGAAGGTGTGAATTTGTACCGGAATGGCGCAAGCCCCGTCCCCGCTCCTACTCGGTTGCCGATCAGCACGCTGTCCCCCGGGCATAATACCGTATCATGACCTGCATCTACCACCAAACTGCACTCCATTCGGAATTTTGATATGAAGCCGTCCGTAGTTTGTGGTGAAGAGCTATAGGTGGAATCATAGGTTTTTATATAATTTTTAAAAGGGAAGTTTGATGATAATGTCGTGCCTGCTATATACGAATCCCGTGCGGTGTCTACAGCAATACTGCGGCCAATATCACTATCCGACCCGCCAAGATATGACGAGTAAATAGGCAGACTACCACCGGTATCCCGGAATTTCATAATAAAGGCATCATTTCCACCATTATATGTTTTATCTTCGGCAAGGCCTGCACTGACGGGAAAATCGGGAGAATTCGTCTGACCTGCAATATAAACACTACCAAGGCTATCTATAGCAATGGCATTACCATATTCAAAATCCGAATTCCCATTGCCAATAAGCGTTGAGTATAAAAGTTGCGAACCGGTTGAATTTAGCTTGACTAACAAAGCGTCTGATGATGAGCGTGTTGGTGAAATAAGTACAGTATCAAATGCACCTGGTGTTACAGGAAAACGTGCGGACGGCACAGCTGTCGTTACTGAATATGTCTGCCCTGTGATCCATGCATTTCCCTGACGGTCTACTACTATTCCCCCGGCATTTTCAGTACTATCTCCACCAACAAATGTGGAATATATAAGGGCGCTGCCATTGGTATTCAATTTTGTTACATATATATCCTCACCTTGAGTAAGCGATCCTGATTCTGGATCTAGTCTTCCCAATCCAATTACCCTATCAAAAGCGCCTGATGTAGTAGGAAACTGGTCTGAAGTTGTTGTTCCTGTAATATATGCATTACCGGAAGTATCAACGGCAATTCCGGAAACGTAATCATCTACAAACCGGGCGTTTCGGGGTGGATTTGTTTGGGTGTTGAGTCCTGTATTCCCAATATAGGTAAGGTAAGTCAGAGCAGTGCCCAATGTGTTGAATTTGGCAACGAATACATCCTTCTCCGGCTCTCCATTAGAGCCAAGTGTTCTATCAAAAGCTGTGGCTGAAGCTGGCAAATCGGTTGAATATGTTTCACCCGTAATATACGAATTACCATTTTTATCAATAGTAATAGCACGCACGAAATCATCGTCATTGCCACCGATAAATGTAGAATATACGATCTCACTTCCTTGAGGATTTAGCTTTATTACAAATCCATCCGCTTTGCTTCCTGTACCCGGACTATTGTAGGATGTGTCATAGGCTGTCGGCGTTGTAGGAAAACGTGTGTTGTAACCATGCTCGTATGAATACGTGTAGCCGGTGATATATGTATTCAGATCTTTTCCAACCACTATACCGGAACCCATATCCCTCCCCTTACCGCCGAGGAAAGTGGAATATTCGAGATAGCGTCCGTCCTTTGACAATTTTGTTACAAAAACATCATCAAGAGAAAATGCGTCAAGTTCACGTTTAGCTCCCGTTGTAGTTGGGTAGTTAGGGGAATTAGTGGAGCCGGTAATATAAACAGCACCATCAGGATCTGCAGCAATAGACTGAACATTATCAAACTGTACTCCACCAATATACGTCGAATAGATCAGCGGATCAATCACCAGCGGTTTCGTCGCATCATATTTCCCAAGGTCAAATCCCACCTCACCGTTTTTAAAAGCGAATGTACATTCTACTTTCTTCTTTTTTCCGTCAATATTCTGAAAAGCAAAAAGCTTTTGCTGGACAACATCGCCCAAACTTGTTTTTAAAACCAACTCGCCTTTTTTATTAATTAAAATCTTATCCGCACCGTCAAATGTCATTGCAATTTGAGCCGGATCAGCACCCGGTTTTAAAACCATATCGTATCGAAGCAAACCACTTTCTAAATATATTCTCGCATCAATTCCATCATAGACTTTTAAAAGTGAGACTTCTTTAAAAAACCGAACATCCGTCGCCCAGTTTGACCGCTCTCCGATCAGGTAATTATATCTTCCCGGCTGCTCCTCGCGGGATTCCGTTTCAATATCTGCAAGTGCGTTTTTAAAACGCATCGCAACCACATGCCCGATACGCTCGCGGTTTTCTTTTAAAGGATTTTCTTTTAAAACGTTATTTTTAAAACCATCCCTATTTTCAGGCTTTTTAAAAGTATGGAAGTCATAGGTAATTCCACTATTGGTCACCCACGCGTCCATTCCGCCAATCCGCGTCAGGTAGCGGACTTCCGCCGGCCACTGCCCTTTATTCTCAATAAAAAACTGCCGCGATGGCATGGGATTTCGTTCTGTAGTTTGCCCCAAAAGCATTGTACAATCACAAGTTAATATTCCCAGAAGAAAAATATAAAGTAACCTGTATTTCATATCAGTACCGTCGTAAAAAAAAGCAATATTCAATATTTTTATTTCACTACAAGTAGTAAAATACTAATTTTTTTCAGACTTCACTATTCATTCTTAGAGAAAACTTATGAATGGCATAAAAAAAGGACATTAGTTTTTAAAACCAATGTCCTGAATTTTCTTTTAAAACCTTTTAAAAAATACTTTTAATCCTCTTCTTCATCCTGTGCAATTTCCTGTGCCGATCTTCTGTCCGGCGGCTCACCTAAGGCAAGTATCGCCGCAACCCGGCGGTCGCGCCTTTGCGCGGCCACTTCACGGAGGTCAGCCACGCTGTCGGCTTCGTCTACGATCTCTGCACCAAGCATTGTTTCTACCACATCTTCCATCGTAATAAGTCCCTCAACGCCGCCATATTCATCCACGACGACAAACATCAGAAGGCGCTTTTCAAGGAAAAGCTCAAGCGCTTTGTCAAGCTGGACATTCTCCGGTACGAAATACACATCACGGGCGAGTTCACGCAGTTTTACATCCTGACGCCCCGTAAGCGCCGCCTGGAAAACATTTTTTGTGATCACATACCCGATCACACCATCCAGCGACTCACCTTCCCAAACAGGGAAACGTGAATACATCTGGAGTTCCGGTATATTAATAGCTTCGCCCACGGTAATATCAGCTTCGCAGCTAAAAAGCACCGTACGCGGCGTCATGACATCCGCTACAAATACACTGCTCAGGCGCATGATATTCTTTAAAATCCTGTATTCACCTGCCTCAAGCGTTCCTTCTTCATGAGCGTTTTCTACCAGCGCATTTAATTCCTGGCGTGCAGCTTCATCTGATCGCGCCCCGCCGACAAGTTTTAAAATCGCTTCCAGTGCTATGACGAAAGGTTTTAAAATCAGCACAGTGTAATGCAGTATCGAACCGCTGACAATTGCCAGCCGCTCTGCATAACGGATACCCAACCCTTTAAAAAATACTTTTAAAATTACGACAAGAAGAAAAGTAAGCAGCGTGGCAGAAATAATTGAACTCCACTCCCCATACCACCGGGCGACCACTACACCGGCGATCACTGCCGCCAACGTATGAAAGAGCGTATCAATAAGAAGCAGCGCCATGAGTGCATAGTTCATGTGCTGCTTTACATCTTCCAGTCCCTCGGTCGCCTTATTATTAGCATGCTCCAGTACAGCGTACGATGCCGGCGCCAGTGATGTCAGCACAGCCGAAAAAAGCGCGCACAAGCCCGATATTATAGCGCCTAAAGCAATTAATGCAATTTCCATACCGCTGGGATAGCTATCCGTGTTTGTACAATTGTTTTAAAAACTCTACAAAATTAAGTTTTTAAAAGCAATTAATGGAATTCTTTATCCACAATCTTTATTCTGCCCGGATATTTCAGATTACCGAATTGGGTGGATACCGTTGGCTGCGCATCTAATGTAATCCGTGACGCGCTTCCGTTAGCTCCGCCAAGCGCCAGTGCAAGATTTAAAAGGCGGTCATAGCCTTCATTTGCAAAAAATTCATACAGATTCAGGCTTACGCTCAGCGGCACAGTTGTTGACTGCCCATTGCCCGGTACGGCTACAGCTGAAGCCAGCCCGCCCGCCACGGTTTCCTTGCCATCAATAAAAAGTCTCCAGTCGAGCCCGGTCAACGTTGCATTCGTCTGGCGCGAATTATTCGTGCCGTCGTTAGGGTTTTTTGCCGCGACATTTATTATAAATTGTGCAGGAAGATTTTTATTTGAAAAAGCACGCGTCAGATTAACCGCATCGCTGATGGAAAAGTCCGAAACAGAAGTTTTATTGGAAAGATTTACGCCCGCCAGCTGAAAATTATTCACATTATCCAGCTTAAACTGCAAACGCTGCATATTCAAAAGCGTATCGCTGATAGTCTGGCAGCCCGCTGCTACCACAACTGCGCACAGCGCCAGCGCTATCATTTTCGGTTTCATCTTCATCATTATTCTCCGGAATTATTGAAAATAAAATATTATATCATTGTACTTTTTTTGAATCCCGCCGCGTTTAAAAAGTTTACTCTGTTTTAAAACTTCTTTTAAAACGGCTCTTTTTAAAAGTGCTCTTTTTAAAACTGCTTCTTTTTAAAAACTCTCATCAATTATCTTTGCAACAATTCCACCCGACAGCACCACAAGTGGAACGCCTCCTCCCGGATGTGTACTACCGCCAACATAAAAAAGATTCTTTATATCTTCGGAAATATTTCCCGGCCGCATAAACGCCGATAAGGCATTATTCGATGCGCTGCCATAGATCGAGCCATTCATCGCAGAAAAGTCGTTTTTAAAATCGTCCGGCGTCATTATCCTGTAGCTGATAATATCATCGCGAATATCCAACCCGGACGACTGCATTTTTTTTAAAACCTTTTTAAAATACTCTTCCTTATTCTCTTTCCAGTAATTCGTTTTGCCGCCGTTCGCCGGGGCATTTACCAGGATAAACCAGTTTTCACGGTCAGGCGCCGCCATCTGCCGATCAGAATGCGATGACCTGGAAATATACACCGTCATATCATCGGCGGCAGATTTCCTTTTAAAAAGATCGTCAAATTCCTGTTTATAATTATCCGAAAATATAATATTGTGGTGAGATAATCCGCGATCTTTTTTCTTCACCACTGCTAGGATCACAAACCCGGATGTGGAAAATTCCGGCTCACGCAGATTTTTCTTTTCTAATAAATATTTCCGCGTCCAGTGGACATCTACATTTGAAACAACCGCATCTGCTTTTAAAACTTTGTCGCTTTCCAGCACGACTCCCGTCGCAGTATTTCTCTCACTGAGAACAGACTTTACCTTCGTTTTAAAAACGATCGTCACGCCCATTTCCCTGCACAGCTTTTCAAACGCTTTGGCTATCGAGTAAATTCCACCATCAGGATACCACGCGCCCAGCCCAAGCTCTACATGCGAAATAATGGATAACGTCGCAGGCGCTTTATACGGTGACGAACCGTTGTACGTGGCAAACCTGTCAAAAAGCTGAATGAGTTTTTTGTTTTTAAAAAAACTTTTGTGAAGCGAATGAAGTGTTCTGTGCGGGCGCAGTACAGGAAGATAGGGCAAAAGCCGGAGGTTTTTTGGTTTTAAAAACTCTTTAAAGCCGTCAAATTTATTAAACAGGAAAATCTCTTTTGTGCCTTCGTACGCTTTCTCTGAATCACAAAGATATTTTTCAACAGCAGTTTCATCATCAGGAAAGACTTTTTTGACTTCTTTTAAAAGTCCTCCTCCATTTGAAAAAGCGTCAAACCTCGTGCCGTCACTCCAGAAATATCTACACGTTGGCTCCAGCGCACGAAGTGAAACGTACTTTTCAAAATTCTTACCGCATGAGGCGAAAAAATCTTTAAAAACAAAAGGCATTGTGATAAGCGACGGGCCTGTATCAAACACACACCCGTCAAATTCCACACGTCCCATTTTCCCGCCCGCAGTTTCATTCTGCTCTACAAGGGTTACATCCCAGCCCGAATGCGCCATCGCAGCGGCTGTCGCCATTCCGCCAATTCCTGCGCCGATCACGATTAGCTTTCGGCGCTTTTTAAAACTGTCCATTACGGATTTGGTTGTTCGGCGGCATTGATCTGGCTGAGAAGTTCGGTTACCTGGTCCGGGCTTACCGATTTATTTGCCACTTTTTCAAGGAGTGCGGTAAGTGCTTTCGCCTTATTTTGCACAGTGCTGACCGAACTCAATAACTTTACTTTCGCCACCAGCAATTTCTCTTCTATCGGCTTGCTGAGAAAATCATCCGCCCCTGATTCTATGGCCTTGACCTGGTTAGTCACATCATTGAGCGCCGTTACGATCACCACCGGAATATCTCTTGTTTCTTCACTTTCACGCAGTCTTTTTACTGTTTCATATCCGTCCAAACGCGGCATCATTACATCCAGCACGATTGCGTCAGGAATGCGCACAGCTACTTTTTCCAGGCATTCGATACCATCGTAGGCCTCACCCGCTTCAAATCCATGTGCATCTAAATATCGCCGGAGCAGTTTTGTCGTAATCCGATTATCGTCAACAACCAAAATATAAGGTTTCGTCATTATTCTTCCTTTACAAATAAAATAGTTCAGTTACAAATATACAAATTTATGCACGGGTTTTTTAACGATATCCTTATTTGGAATGATCGCTCCCCGTTTTTAACCACGCTCAGCCGGCATAAATTCCTCAAGGGGAAGAAAATAATGAGCATCCGGATTTGAATCATTAAATTTCTTTAAAGCCGCCCGCAGTCCATCTTCGCCATATTCAGAGAGAAAATGAACTATCGAAAAAATCCTCTCCTGCAGCCCGCCCGGATAAACCATACTCCATGTTTCCCTGTATTTTTTAAAAAGCTCCGATTCACGCCTTTTCTGCCCGGCATGTATCTTTTTTAAAAGCTTTAAAAACTGCTTTTGTGTAATTGTCTCCGATGCCTCCACTGCGCCACCGAGCGTTTTATCAATCGCAATTGCCCTTTCACGAAGGTTTTTAAAAAACTCTTTTACAGCATTTTCATTTTTTGTAAAAAGCTCGTTAATTTCCTTATCGCTTATTTTTTTTGTAAAATCCCGCTCCACTTCCTGCCATGATTTTAAAAGATCATGAACGCTCATATTTTCTTTTAAAAGGAATTTCTCTGCTTTAAAATCAACAAAAGTTGCGGAATGCCTTGGCACGAACATCGGCATCGCCACGCCAAAATACCCGTACATTTCGCTTAATTCCGCAGCGTACGCCAGCTCGCCCGGCCCCGCAATATACGCCGCCGTCGGGAAAACCACGTCCTGCACTATCGGCCGCAAAAGCACATTTGGCGAGAAATATTCAGGTGAATTTTCAGCAGTTTTTAAAAGCTCTTCTTTTAAAAATTTCTCGACATTCACCAGAAAACCGCCGTTATCACTCACATTTATTTTAAAACGCTGGACGCCGTCGTGCAAAAACAAATGCACGTCGGACGGCTCTGCCTGCACGTGATACCCGGCTTTTAAAAGCTCCGCGCCTGCGTTTTCAGCAACTGATTTTGACGCGCCGGGATTGGTTAATTCTTTTAAAATAATCTCCCGCGAAAGCCCGGATTTTCGCACTTCCGAACCCTTAACAAAAAGCAGCCCCGTGTTTTTAAAAAAATGATGCAGCAATTCGGTATATGCGTCGCTCCATAATTTTCCGGGTGTATAAATTTCTTTTAAAAGCGCCGCAGTATCGGCGGAATACGGCGATTGAGGAAGCTCGCCGGCAAGATTTTCCAAAAATGGAATGATCTCGTCCGTCAGATGAATTTCACCAATACGCGCATTTGGTTTCTCGTGCAGGTCGCCCGGCGCTTTTAAAAGTGAAATTTCAAAATCTTTGGTAAGAACGGCGGTGTGTTCAGCTTCAGCGCGGTCGTGGTCATTATCTTCCACCCAGAAAACCGGGATAAAATTGAACTCCTGATATTCTTCTGAAAAATTTTTCGCCTGCGCAATTGCACTCTGCGCTTTAAAAAACGTATAAAGTGCGCCACCAAAAAGCCCAACCTGCTGACCTGTGATCACAACCAGCGAATTTTCCTTTTTTAAAAGCTCCAGATTTTTTTGCTGTTCCGGCGAAATATTTACTTTCTCCATCGAAACAGCAAAAATTTCCTGCATCGCGCTTCGGTTTTTAAAAGTTTCCAACCGCTTTTTAAAAGTTTCCTCCGGCGCGTGATTTGCGGGAAAGCGTTGCCAGATGAAAGAATCTTTTTTAAAAAAGTCTTTAAAAAGTTTTGAAAATCCGGGAAGCGATGAAAATTCAGCGTTAGTCATCATAATAAACTGAAGTAAATGTAATTTTCCTGTAAAGATCTACGCACAAACCTAAACTTTTTTTCAGAAATTACGGCTTTAAAAACGTTCTTTTAAAAATGTAAAAATTGCCGATCGTGTCCACGCTTTTAAAACTATCGCGCACGTACGGATAGAGCAGGGAATCCTGCTGAAGCGACTCCCAGCTGGAGCGATAATGCCCGTTTAAAAACGGCTGATGATCGTTGGACTGCACCACAAGCCAGGTAATTTTTTCAAGTTCGCGCCGCGCATCCATGCGCCAGGCCTCGAGACATCCATAGCTAAAGTAAAATTGCGGATTGACGAACTTTGAGATCGGGCGCTCATTCATCAGATAATAGATCACGCTCGTAGCCACGCTCATTACGAACGTGCGTTCCAGCGGCTGTTTGTATGTAAGGATGTAAGCGGCGACGGCTTTGTGCTGGGTGCGCGCGACGGCATTGTCCGTACCGTCAAAATTTTTGTCATACGCCGCGGTATTTGTATAGTAATCAACCGGCAAACCAAGAAGTTTGATCCATCGCGGGAAAGGACTGAAAAGAAGAATGAAGATAACAGCAGGAATCACGATAAAATAGCGTAACAAGCCGGGATATTTTCTTTTAAAAACTTCCCTATAATAATAGCGTGTAGCGCGGAGAAAACCGGCAGCTCCCACACCGGCAAGTATAGACAATGGAATATACGTTCGTGAAAAGTGGTATGGATTTACTTTTCGCTCTACGAATGCTGAAAACAGCAAGCCCATTACCATAAAACAGCATAAGATCAGCAGTGATTTTTTCTGTGTACTTTGATATTCTTTCCCGTTTTTAAAGATCTGCGCACATCCGGCGATCGTCAGCACGATAAAAAAAAGTGAAAAACGGTCTGAATAGAAACCACTCGTAGCTTTTAAAATGTAGCGGATCCCGTTGGCATCCATCGGCGGGAAGGTGGCGTACACACTGAGGTATTGCAATATCTGTGCATATCCGCCGCGTGTTTCGGCATCGAAAAGCGGGCTGAGCATGAGCGCCAGCATGAAAAACGATGAGGCAATTATGATGGAATAATTTTTAAAAAGAGTTTTAAAAGAATCTCCTTTTAAAAGATCATAAAAAAATATCACGGGCAGAATGATGCCAAATGTATATTTAAAACCCATCACCCAGCCGATGCAGATCCCACGCAGAATAAGCGAAAGGCGGCTTGTGTCCTCGACCGAATGCAGGTACAAAAGCAGGACAAATCCTGATGCTGCCAGCGTTTCGCATTGCATGGACTGTGAAAATCCAAGCGTGCTATACAGCAGCGCGTAAATGAATCCGCAACTCCAGGCTGCAAGCGGATCGCCCATTCTTTTAAAAACTGTGTACATCAGGAATGCGATCGTAACGCTTTGCCAGATGAGATCAAATATGCGCAGGGAAATCTCTGAAGATCCGGAAAGAAGTATTTTAAAAGCAAATAAATATTCTACAAATGGCGGTTTAATATCCAGATAATCAGCAAACAACTTATTGCCTTCCAGGATCGTCTGCCCGCCACGCAGATAAATCGCATGATCTATCGAGATCGGGAAATATAAGATCGGCAGAATCGCCAGCGCGATCAGCAGCAAAGCAAGCGTTTTAAAAGCAGAGGATTTCATTATCGCCCCGCTCCGTTTTTATGAAAAATGTAGAATTCCTGCGTCGTATGCGTGCGTGTAAAATTATTCTGCACGTAATCCCACAAAACAGAATCTTGCTGTAGCGACTGGAAACTGGAGCGCCCGTGCCCGTTGAGTATCGGGTGTCCGTCATTTTTCTGCACTACGAGCCAAGTGGTTTTAAAAACTTCCCGGTGCGCATCATTCAGCCAGCTTTCCGGAACGCCATTTCCATAATAAAACTGCGAATGTGCAAACTTTGACGCGTTTTTTATTTTTAAAAAATTATAGATCGGGCTTGCTCCGATGCTCATCACGAATACTTTTTCACCGGGTTTTCGTTTTAATGCGATAATATGTGCAATTTCTTTTTGCTGGCTGTAATTTTGAAAGTTATTATCATCGCGCTCAAACATTGCTTCATATTTTTTATGATCAGAAAAGTATAGCCCGCTCATTTTCATCATATTGATAAATCGTGGCAACGGGCTAAACGGTACAAAAAATATTATGCTGCAAACCACCAGCGATTTTAAAAGCAACGAATACTGATGCCAGTCAGAGCGAAGGTACCGGTAAACTTTTAAAAGCCCAAAGCCGGCGAGGACAGAAAGCGGAACATACATTCTTGAAAAATAATAAATATTAAAGCGCTTTTCGATGATAATTGAGATCAGGAAAAATCCGGTGATCAGAATGCACAATCCTACTATATTTCTATTTTCCGCTGAATTTCTTTTAAAAAGCGGCTTCACCGCTACAATGAGCGCAGCAAAGAGAAAAAATGAGAATATATCACCGAAAAATCCGGCAATACTACCAAGTGCTTCACGAAAAAACTGTATTGAAACAGGTGTAATATTTGTGTAAAATACGAGATAATTTAAAACATCCCGATACGCATCCAGTGTCTCCTTATCAAGCAGTGGCGAAAGTCCGAGCATTAACAGGAGGAGAATTCCCAAAGAAACTGCTGTATATTTTTTTACAAACCCGGAGAAATTACTTTTAAAAGTATTTTTAAAAATATCATCAGCTATCAGCGCAAACAGAATAATTCCCAACGTGAATTTTAAAGCTATACACCAGCCGATCAGCATTCCCATCAGGAAATTCTTTTTAAAAAACACCGGGGAATCGTATAACTGCAAAAAAATTATCCACACAACGGCAATTGCAGAAAATCCCTCGCAGGTGTAGGTTTGCGAAGAATTAAGAATTGCATAGAGGACACAGTATATGGCCGCACTTACGGCTGCCGCAGCTTCGCTTTTTACAATGCGCCGGACAACATAGTACAATGACAGAGCGGTTGCCAGTTGCCAGAGAAAATCAAAAAGGCGCGGGGAAAATTCTGAAGGGCCGAAGAACAGTTGGGGAAGTGCCGACAGGTAATAGATCAGCGGTGGTTTTAAATCTACGAAATCTTTATACAATTTTCCGCCAGCCAGCACAGTCTCGCCACCGCGCATGAAAATACTAAGGTCATTCGACATTGGCAGGAAGAGAGCCGGCAGGAGTATTATTGAAAATATAACACCATACCAATATGATCTTCTGTTAGAGAATTGAGAATGTATCAAAGAATTGAACACGAATGAAAAACCATGTAAATTGACTTATTTCCTTTTAAAAATATGGTAATAACCGATCGTTTTAAAAGCTGCGAAATTATTCCTGATATATTCTCCCAGTCGCGGATCATACCGAGCGGCTTCCCAGCTCGACATGGCATGGCCGAAGATCAGCGGCTGACTGTCGTCCGTCTGCACGATCAGCCATGTTGATTTTTCAATTTCTTTAAAAGCCTCGTCCTTCCATTTTTGCGGCGAACCATTACCGAGGTAATATTGCGATGTGGAGAATTTTGAGATCGGGAATTCTTTTAAAAAGTAGCCGAGCCGGGCGGCTTCCATTCCCACAACGAAAACACGCTCACCGGCAGATCTTACAGAAGCGATCTCCCCCGCAATATTCAGATGCTGCTGGCGAACGCTTAATGGCTGATCAGGATTTCCTTTTTGAAAAAGGTTATTGTAGCGGGCGCTATCAGTATAAAAATAATATGGCGTTCGTGCATACAACGCCCAGCGGAAGAGCGGGCTGACAGCGATAAAAAATACTATGGAAAATCCAAGTATAGTTCTGCTTTTAAAACCATCCGCCTGCCACCACAATCGCATTTTTTTAAAAAGAACAGTGGCTCCTACGCCTGATAAAATCGCCATCGGCACGTATATCCGCGAGAAATGGTACGGGAAAAATTTCCGCTCAAGGATCACCGTACACCATAGCAACATACAAGCAAGAATAGATGTTAATACCAGCGTATTCTGCTGCGTATCTATCCGGCTGTTTTTAAAAAACACTCCAACGCTGACAACGGCAAACAGGAAAAAAGTAAAGCTGTATTCTTTAAAAAAAAGCTCAAACTGCTTTTCGTACGCTCGCTCCACAAAGGCGGAATCTATCGGCGGAAATGATGCATACGCTGAAATATACTGCGCCAGACGAGAATATTCAGAACGAACAATTGGATCAAAAAGAAAATAAAAGATCACGCATAATGATAGTATCATTGCCGTAGCAATAACAGCATATTTTTTAAAAAAGCTCAAAAGATCATAACGGCGCGAAAGTATATCTTCACAGATCAGCGCAACAAGCATTATTCCTAACGTGAACTTCAGTCCGATCAGGATTCCTATGAGAATTCCACTCAGAACCCTTTCCCTATTTTTCCCTGCTGCGTCCTGACAGTGGAGATATAGCAACCAGATCATCGGCATCGCGGCAAAAGATTCACACTGCATCGTACCGGTAAAATACAGAACTGAATACGAAATTGAGTAGATAATTGTCGCAGCGAAAGCAGCTTTTTCGCTGTAAATTTTCTTTACGGCATACACGATCGAAAGCGCAGTTGCAAATTGCCACAACAGGTCAAATACTTTTAAAGCTCGCTCAGACGAAGGAAAAAAGAACTCACAGATTCCATACAGGTAAAATATCACCGGCGGCTTCATATCGAGATAATCTCCATATAGCTGCCGTCCCTTTAAAAGGACCTGCGCGCCCCGCACAAAAACGCCGTGATCCAGGAATAACGCATAAAATGCAACCGGCAGCAACAGAGCAAAGATCAGTACATACAATCCCGTTTTCTGTAGGAAAGAAAACGAAGATCCGGGAGTTTTAAAAACTCTGACGTTACTCATGCTCTGCGCCGAATGCTCCGTCTTCCTTATCGTTACAATGTTCCAGCTTTTTCATCATGCGTTGCGGCCCACGCGATGGAGTGTCGCCGCCGGAAATTCCCGCAAGTGCTTTTTGCTCCAATTCAGCGCGTAATTTTACATCACGTTCGCGGATCTTCCTGTCTTGGTCTATGCTAAAGTATAACTTTCCATCTACAAAAGTCTCTTCTACTTTTGAAAAATTTGACAACGGATGTCCGCTCCATACAACGATATCCGCATCTTTTCCAACTTCCAGGCTCCCTGTTCTGTCCTGAACATTCATTTGCCGCGCGGCATTGATCGTTACCATTTTTAAAGCGTCTTCTTCAGGAACAGCGCTGTATTTCGCCGCTTTTGCCGCTTCCTGGTTCAGCCGGCGTGCCATTTCTGCATCATCGCTATTGATAGAAACTACGACACCTGTTTCGTGCATGATCCCTGCGTTTTGAGGAATTGCATCATATACTTCAAACTTATACGCCCACCAGTCAGCAAATGTCGAGGCCATCGCGCCGTGCTTTGCCATTTCACTGGCAACTTTATATCCTTCCAGAATATGCGTAAATGTTTTTACTTTAAAACCAAAATCCTCAGCCACGCGCATCAGCATTAAGATCTCACTCTGCACATACGAGTGGCAGTGAATGAACCGTTTACCGCGAATAATTTCCAGCATTGTCTCAAGCTGAATATCCTTTCTTGGCGGAGTTGAATTTTGTTTGCCGGAGTCAGAAAGTGAATTATAGTTTTTAAAAGATTTTTCGTATTCCAGCGCAGCGCGGAAACCGTCGCGCATGATCTCCTCAACGCCCATACGTGTCTGCGGGTAGCGCGTTACGGCCTGATCGCCCCAGTTTGACTGCTTCACATTTTCGCCAAGCGCGAATTTTATCGTTGGATCTACATTCTGGAATTTTAAACCGTCAGCATCGGCTCCCCAACGCAATTTTATAAATTGAAGCTGACCGCCGACAGGATTTGCCGAACCATGCAGTAAGTGCGACGAAGTGACGCCGCCGGAAAGCTGCCGGTAAATATTCACATCATCAGGGTCAAGTACATCGCCAATACGCACCTCAGCTGTATTTGCGTGGCTGCCCTCATTCACACCGCCCGTAATAGCGATATGTGAATGCTCGTCAATAATTCCCGGCGTAATATGTTTTCCTGTCGCGTCAATTACTGTATCGGCAGGCGTATTGCCAAGATTTTTCCCGATTGCAGCAATTTTCCCGTTATTTATCACCACATCAGTTTCCTGTAAAACTCCCGCTGCGGCTGACGTCCAGACCGTTGCATTTTTTAAAAGAACTGTTCTCGCCTTCGGCATTTCTTTTAAACCATACGGCCCGAACGGATAGACCAGCTGCGGCTTCACTGCTTTTAAAACCTTTTCATCTTTTTTTGCAACATCTTTTTCTTTAAAAGCGCTGTCACGAACTGCCGTCCACGCATATTCCTCGCCGTTTGGCAGATAGAATTTCCCGCGTCCGGTAGTCGAGTCCATCGTTCCTGTAAATCGTATCACGCCGGGTAAGCCCAGCGTATCGCCTTTTACAGTAAAATTCACCAGCGAGCCGTTGAGAGAAAGATTTGTTGAGCTTTTAAAACCGCCAAGCTGTGTACTTTTTAAAACCGGATTTGAAATTTTCAGTGAATCAGCCTGCTGCGCTTCTTCCTCGCGCCCGATGTCATTCGGTTTTAATTCCGGCGAACGCTCTATATTCGGCTTTTTAAAAGAATTCATCGTTACAGAATCAATCGCAATGCCCGCGCTTGGGGAGGTCGCTTTTCCGTCAATATTGATACTCAGTTTTGGTAAAATCCTCTCCGGCGTCACCGTCCACTTCCCGCGAACATCTGCCAGCGCCGACTTTTGAAAAATATCCTCCTCACCTGCTAGGAACATTGACTGGATCACCGTTTCGCTTTTAAAAAGCTCGCCGTTCGTCACGATCATATTCGCCAGTTTCCCTTTTGAAAGTGTACCGACAAGATTTTCTGCGTGGCAGATAATTGCCGGGATTGTCGTCAATGCAGCAAGAGCTGTTTCTGGTTCTAAGCCGCGCTCAATTGCTTTACGGATATTTTTAAAAAGGTCAGATTTATCTTTTAAACCGCTCGCCGTAAAAGCAAATGTCACGCCTGCTGAATCCATCAAATACGGATTGGACGGCGCCGCGTCCCAGTGCATTAATTCTGCCAGCGAAATATCCATTGCGCGGTCAGGCGACCCCACATCCGGCGTTGCAGGAAAATTCAGCGGCAAAATAAGCGTGGGTTTTAAAGCTGCAACATTTGCCAAACGCTGATATTCGTAACCGCTTCCTTTATAAAAAACATTTTTTAAAGAAAACTCTTTTACAAGATTTGCTGCGCGCGTAATGGAATACGGATCGTCCTGCGTTTCAAAAATGATCGGCGAATTACTTTTTAAAGCATCCGTCAGCGCCTGAAGCGAAACATTTACTTCCGGCATTATTTGCGAGGAATTTTTATCAAATGCAGAGTGAGATTTTGAATACCAGTCAGCATCTATCAGCGTTTGGCGGATCAGCGCGATCACGCCCATAAGTGATTCGGGATATTCCGTGCGCGAACTTCCCTTTTTAAAAGAAAACCATTGCGATACGTTATTTTTTAAAAGAATTTCCTGCGTTGAACCCGTTTTTGCAAGCACAAGCGCTGAAGCCCCGCGCATTACACCATCCATCGAATTCACATGAATCGCCGCAAAACCCGCTTTTTTAAAATCATCCGCCGTTTTTTCATCAATGGAAATAATGTCTGCCGCGCTTTGCTCCGGCTTGATCGCTTCGTTCCAGTATTTTGCGCCACGTGAATTTGACGGTTGCGCCTGTCCTTCGTCACCGCCGCCGCGCTTTGGTTTCGGCATTCCCGCGTCCGAGTACGCTTCCACAAACGCCGGATATATCCACAATCCTTTTCCGTCACGGACATCCGCGCCTTTCGGGATTTCAATTCCCGCGCCAACCGCTTCAATACGCCCGTTGCGAATAATGATCGTTGCATTGTTTAAAATTTTTCCCGGTTCGGGAATAATCGTCGCGTTAGTGATCGCCAGGAGCTGAACATTTTTCGTGCGAAGCCCTTCCTGTGCGCGTGTCAGGGTTTGCGAGTCGGCAATATTTACAGAAAAAAGCAGCGCAAGAATCGCAAGAGAAATTCTTTTAAAAGAAAGCATAGTTTTAAAAAAGTATAATCGTTTCGGTGATGTTTTTAAAAGGAGAGATTTTTCAGGAAAATTCTCAGTCGGCAATTTACGAAAAAGGCGGGAAATTCACGCGCAATTAACTTTTTTACCGTTTTAAAAGCTTTCTTTTTTTTAAAACCGTAAAGAGTTTTTAAAAGTCCGTATTTTTGTTTTTAAAAACATCTCTTCACCACATTTTAAAAGCTTTTTAAAAGAATACTTTGGTAAAAATCCAGCAGCATCTCGGGAAGATCACGTGGACGATCATTGACAAACTGCTGTTTGTGGCATACGGGCTTGTCGCTCTTGTGCAGTTTAAATATGCTGACCAGGATGAGATTGGCCTCTATTTCCTGCTCATGGGAATTCACACGTGGCTTTTTATTATCAGCGATGGGTTTGCTCTGCAGGGAATTATTCTGTACGGTGCTAAAGGAGAGAACCGTCCGAAGGTCAATACAATGGGGCTTGGGCTGCACGCGATCCTTACATTTGGCATCTCGGTTCTCATCATGTTGCTGAGAGTTCCGTTTTCCGAAGTATTCGGCCAACCACAGCTGCAACGGGTGGCTCTCGTCCTCCCTATTATGACGCTTATTACCATTCCACGGGCATATTGTCTGAAACTGCTGATGCGTGATCTTCAAATGAAGCAAATTTTCTGGATGAATCTTGCATGGTTTTCCGTGCGGATCATGCTTACCGTCTATTTCATTATGAATCTTGCTCCGGGCGAATTTCTGACTTTTAAAAAGCTCGTCCTGATTGATCTTGGAGGAATGGCAGCAGGTTCGGTTGCTGCAATTCTGCTTACGCGCGGGCTTCTGCGTTTCAGCCGCCAGGGAAATATCAGCATAAAAGAATACATGTCCTTCGGTTCGCGACAGGCGTTCGTGGGCGCGCTCAATAATGTTGTAGTACAACTGGATGTCTTTGTGGTGCTGATGTTCTTTTCAACTGCTTCGGTCGGAGTTTACGGACTTGCTAAAAGCCTCTTCCGCGCTTTCCAGCAGGCGTTCGATGCGGTGGCGAGTCTGCTGTATCCGGGCGCGGTGCGGTTGGTAGCGGAAGATAAAATGGATGATTTAAAAACGCTTATTTCTAAAATGCTATCGTTTACGGTTCTCCCGGCGATGGTTGTTGTTTTAATTTTGGAAATGGGCGTGAGCCATTGGGTAATCACCACTTTTCTCCCGCAAAAATATTGGCCGGCAATCGGGCAATTTAATGTTTTTGCGCTGGGTGCAATATTGATGCCATTTGTGATTTTATCACCCGTTCTTCTTGCGCTCAATGCCGCACCACGCCTAACGAAGAACGTAATCATTGCTTCTATTTTTGGATTTACAGCGCTTGTTATTGTCGGGTATTTGCAGCTTGAAACATTTATTCCGCTTGGAATCCTCGTATATTTTGCGTTTCTTGGGTTTTTAAATTTTGCTTTTGTGCGAAAAGAACTTAATCTTCCGTATTCTTCGCTGTTTCGGGCGGTGAAAGATACGAGAAGCTTTTTAAAGAAATAAGCTTTTAAAAGTTTTTTTAAAGGCATCACGCAGAGGACGCCGAGTTTTTAAAAGCAGAGTGCGCGGAGAGACTTTTTACTGAGATTTTCTTTTTAAAAAACGGGTTGGTGGGACGGCAAGGGTGGCCGCCCACAATTGGTGGAATACGGACGTCAGGGAAACATAAATTTCTTTTAAAAAATTTTCTTTTTAAAAACAGATCACAGATTAGGGATCACCGATCACCAAAAAATATGAGCTTTCCATTTCATTTTTCGAGCGCTTTAAAGATTTTTCGCCGGCAGAAGGCGTCGTCAGTGCGGATAATGTTGGCGGCGTGCGTGGCGACGGTGGCGGCGGCGTTTGGGAGTGCGGGGTATTTTGCGTCGTTGCAGTCGTGGGAAATGCTGTCGGATAATTTGATCGTGTCGGTGTTTTTTAAACCGGGGACGCCGCCGGTGGCGTTTCAGGAGAAGATCGATCTTTTAAAAACGTTTGGCGGGATCTCGAGCGTGGAACTGGTGACGCCGGAGGATGCGCGGCAGGAGTTTGAAGACCGGATGGGTGAATCTACAGAATTTCTGCTTTCGGAGAATCCTTTTCCGGCGGTGGCGAAAGTGCGTTTTAAAAAGAATTACCGGACGAATGCTTATGTGGAATATGTGACGAATTATGCAAAACGGATGTCGGATGTTTCGGACGCGACGTATCGCGCGGATTTTGCCGAGGCGGTGTATGCGCGCTCGCAGCAGACGTTTTTGATCGCGGTGGGCGTTGGCGGGATTGCGTTTGCGCTTTTCCTTTTTATTTTGAATTCGTCGCTTCGCTCGGAAATGGCGCTGGCTTTTGAGGAAACACATGTGCTTCATGTATTGGGGGCGTCACAGTGGTTCATTGCGCTGCCGCACATTATTTTTGCGCTGATCGCGAGTATCCTGGGGATTATTCTGGGGAGTGCCATCGCGCTGGCGCTGTACTTTGCTTTTAAAGAAAATTCCTCATGGCTGCGGCTGCTGACGTGGGAGCCACTTGTGGCAGGGGCGATCATTATGAGTTCGATAGCGCTGTTGGTCGGGCTGTGGACGGCGTGGAATGGTGCGCGGAGGCGAGTTTTTAAAAGGCGGTTTTCGTAATTGGTGACTGGTAAATTTGTAACTTGTGACTCGTTTTAAAGAGAAGTTTTAAAAGGAAAGTTTTTAAAAAGAAATATTATTCATGAATATCATTGACCGATATATTTTCCGGCAGTTTGTCTCGACGCTTGTGTTTGCGTTGATCGCGTTGTGTGCAGTTTTTCTTGTGGTAAATCTGCTGGAAAATCTGGGTAATTTTTTGGATAATAATACGCCGTCAACTGTCATTATATCGTATTATCTCAGTTCGTATCCGGAGTTTTTAAAATTCATTCTGCCGATTTCCATGCTGCTGACAAGTCTATTCAGCATTGGGAAACTGACGGGTTTAAATGAAATTACGGCGATAAAAACCGGCGGAATGAGTTTGTACAGAATGATGATCCCGCTGCTGATTTTTTCAACGCTGATCAGTTTAGGACAGGTCTATTTCAGCGGTTGGGTCGCGCCGCGGGCGACGAGAGCCAAACTTGAGATTGAGCGAAAATATCTCAATAAAGGAAGTTCAGGCGGGCCTTTGTATAATTTATATCTGCGTGATGAGCCGTTGCGCAATGTCATCATGCAGTATTACGACGGCGACCGGAAAACAGGTTCGGGAATTGCTATTGAAGAATATAATTCCGAGATCTCGCCGCGGCTTTTAAAAAGGATTGATGCACAGGAGATCCGCTGGGATTCGGTAAAAAATAACTGGAATCTGATAAAAGGGATTGAGCGTGATTTTAAAGATTCCGCCATCACGGTCACGGCATTTGACACACTAAATACAAAACTACATATTACCAATGCTCAAATTGTGCAGCTTCAGAAACAGCCCGCAGAACTGAATTTTGACGAGCTCCGCGATTATATTAATACACTTCAGCAGGGCGGAAAAGACGTACGCCGTCAGCGGATAGATTATTACGGGCAATATGCGCTACCGTTTGCCAGTTTGATCGTTGTAATTTTTGGCGTGGCATTTGCTTCTGTTAAAAAGAAAAGCGGACTGGCGGTGGAAATAGCGACGGCAATGGCTGTGTGCTTTGTCTATCTCGCTTTTACAAAGGTCAGCCAGACGATCGGCTACTCGATGGATCTCAATCCCATGCTTGTAGGCTGGTCAGCAAATATCCTGTTTTTTGCTATCGGGCTTTTAAACCTCGTTCGCTCGCGAACATAATGTATCAATGTATCGTATTCTTTTAAAAAGCGGTTATTAAAAATATTACAAAAGTTTTTAAAAGAATCCTGAGCAACACATGAAAAAGTTTTCCCTTGTCATCACCATTTTCCTTTTACATTTTGCAGCGTCTCTTGCGCAGCAGGTGATCGAAGGCGAAGTGCGGAATGCGGACACCAAAGAGCCGATAGCAGGCGCGTCCATTCGCATCACTGGTACGCAAAAAGGAACGTATTCATCAGGTGCGGGGAAATTCCGCCTGCCTCTGCCTGAAGGGAATAATGTTTTAAAGATCACCTCTATTGGTTTTAAAGAAAAGTCACTTACTGTGACTGCATCAGATAAAACTCTCATTATCACACTTTCGCCTTCGGCAATTAGCACAGCGGGCGTAACAGTTACAGCGGGCTTAGACGCGGATCAAATTGTTTCGCGGACAATCGCACGAATAAAAAAATATTCTGAAAATCTCAACACCTACGAAGGTTTGCTTTATACAAAATTTATCTTTCAGGCAGATAAGGGAAACGGCTCAGCAAGTGGCGATGATAAAAGCGTAACGGTGGGTTTTACTCTTGGTGGCGATGATAAAGATACTTCTTCCAGCACCAGAAATATTATCATGGAAAGTTTTTCAAAAGCATATTTTGAAAAAGGCAAAGGTTCGCGATTTAGCATTATTCAACGCCGTCAAACGGCAAATATTCCGGCCGGTGCTAATACGCTTGCGTTGGGAAATTTCTTTAATTTTTTTGAAAAAATAATTAGACTACCCGGCGTTGAACTCACTTCCCCGCTTGGCGATGATGCGCTGAATAGTTATAATTTTTCAATTGATTCCAAAACCACAATTGGCGATAAGGAAGTGTATGTAATCGGCATTGAACCCGCTTCCCGCCTCTTTCCGGCTTTTAAAGGAACGATGAAAATTCTCGCCGACACGTACGATCCGCTGGAAATCTCCGTTCGCCCTTCGCAGAACACAGCAATTCCGACAGTTAAAAATTTAGTATTCACGCAAAAGTTTGAAAAACTCTCGGATGACATCTGGCAGCCTGCATATTTGCAAGTGCAGGGCGCATCATTCGTTGAGGTTTTAAAAGGATTTGTGGAAATTTCGCTTGACTTCAGCATCATCAGTATTTATAACGATTTTCAATTTAATAAAGCAATTCCCGATTCAATATTTGGTGATGGAAACCGCATAATTACTGTTGCGCCGATGGCAGATTCCGCACGCCCTGAGTTTTGGGAGAATAACTCACTTAGCGCTCTTTCTCTGGAAGAAAAGGAAATTTACCGGACAATTGACAGCGCAGAAAAGGCAAAAGTGCAGGACAGCGTGCAGCAGAATTCTTTATTTTCATTTGACTTTCTGCCGATCCTGGAATTTAACCGTGTCAGCAGTATTATGACCGGCGCCGTGATTGAGCCGTCGTATGGGCCTGTGGCTTTAAAACTTCGCGGGCTGTATAGCTTTGGGCAGAAGAAACCGTACGGGAATGCCGGGCTGCGCGTTACTTTTTTTGAAGCCGAAGGTTTTAAAACCAACATAACCGGAAATATATTTTCTGAGATCGCGACCGCTTCAACTGATAAAGGCATTCCGATGTTCATCAATACTGCTTTTGCTGCTCTTTTTCATGAAGACTACTACGATTACTTTCAAAGAGATGGCTGGAAGACAGGGTTAAGCGCATCCTGGCGTGATTTCTCGGCAGGTGTGAATTTTGAAAATTCACGCCAATTTGCGCTTGCAAATACTACGTCGCGTTCTATTTTTAAAAAGGGCGGTTTTCGCCAAAATCCTGCGGCGCTGGAAGGAAATTATAATATTTTCAGCGCAACAGCGGGACGTGGCGACCCCGAGCAGATACTTTCTTTTACATCCGGCAGTAATGTAGAATTTGACGCAAAGCTATTGGCGGAATTTGGCAAGGAAACTACACGCAATCTCTCATTCCAGCTTTTTGAAGCATTAGCGCATTTTTCTTTCCCGACCTTCCCTATCGGCGGTTATTCCCCGATGTTTTTAAAGATCGGTGCGTATGGTGGGCTGGGAAGTGATGATCTGCCTCAGCAATTCCGGTTTCGTATGCGGTCAAGTACAGTCCTTGCGGGCGGTTTTGGTGTTTTTATTTCAGCTCCCGTGGCTGTCTATGGCGGTACAAAATATTATGCATTCTCCGCCGAACATAATTTTTCCGATTTTTTCTGGCGGGCGATTGGGCTTCCTACCTATCAGGGTCGCGGGATTGACCTCAGCATTGGTGGCGCATCCGGTCAATTCTTTCAAACAACCCCCAGCTCATACATCTCAACAAATGATCAATGGTATTCAGAAGTTGGATTCGGACTGAGCCGTATTCCGACATTTGTGAGTAATGTTATCTTTTTACGTACAGATTTCCGCTGGGGAGTTGGCGCACTTGGAAACGGGAATTTTGGAATGACTATCGGCGCATCATTACCTTTTTAAAAGTTTAGAGGAGAATCCCTCTGCCTGCGGCATCTCCCTTACTAAGGGAGACTTTTAAAGGGGTTTTAAAGAACTTATTCATAAAAATTTACCAGAGTTTTTAAAAGATTTTAAAAACACAATGCAGCAAATAGAAACTCTCGCATCACTTGAAGGGCGCGCACTTTTAAAAGAAATGTACCGCGAACTGCGCTATGACCGGCAACTCGGAGCACTTGCTGCTCTCGGGCAGATGTGGCGTATCTGCGTGCATGAGCGCGAACTGAACCGCTATATCCGGCGCGATATTACGGTGCTGCATCCGCTCGGGATCGTGAGTGGGACGTCGCTGTGGATGCAGGAGATCGTCAACAGATATTACTTTTCTTCTAT
The DNA here is from genome assembly GCA_040386315.1 of Bacteroidota bacterium. GTDB lineage: Bacteria > Bacteroidota > Ignavibacteria > Kapaibacteriales > DASPKH01 > DASPKH01. The sequence goes on along the minus strand of JAZKFS010000128.1, from coordinate 5,080 downwards.
CAATTCCTTTGTGTATTTCGGTGCGGCGATTTTGCTGACGGTGATCGGTATCCGGCGCTTTACGACGAGTATTAATGACACGATCGTAATTATGAGTATCGGACTGGAAGCGCTTTTGCTGGTTTTTATGTTTTTGGTAATGCTCTTTTCGCCGCCGGATGATGCGGACCTGAATATTGAAATTGCAGGCGCGGAAAGTGAAGCCGAACAGCTTGTGCGCGAAGTTGGCGAGATCAGCCGCGATTATGCAGAGATCTCTGTGAAGCTGGAGAATGTTGGTAATTCGCTGGAAGAATTGGTTGAAAAGCAGACGGAAATGATCGCGTCAATTCGCGATGTAGCACAGAGTTTATCAATGGCAGTCGCGCCAAATCCGCAATTGCTGGAAACGATGAAGCTGACGAACGAGGCTTTAAAACTTTTTACGGAAAATCTTCAGAGCTTTTCAAAGGCCGCCGGAGAGCTTCAGCGTGAGGAGGTTGAGCTTTCAGTTCGGCGCGAACTGGAAAAAATACTTTCTTTTAAAGCCAATAATTCCGGCAAGCCATGAGCATCCAGAATGGCAGGCGGCGCAGGACGGTAGATGTGTATTTTGTGCTGTATCTCGCAGCGCTGATCCTGCTATTGCCAATTGCCAAAGAAGAGGAGAAACCGCAAAGCGGCACGGAGTTTTTAAACTACCTGCGCGAGCTGACGGATTTTACGATCCAACCCGAAAAAACAATTCTTACCTATCAGATCGAGCGTGATTCCGCACACATTTCAGTTATTTCCCTTGATTCTACCAATGCAATTTTCTATTCCGGTGATGTGGAAGATGTGCGCTACGAATTTTTTATAGAAGACGAAACGCTCCGGCAAACGCTGCGATTGGCGTCAGACAAGCCTGCGCCGACAACTGTTTTTAAAATCAGCGAGCGTCCTGCTGACCGCGCTGCCGTTTTCTCATGGCGACCGCCGAAAAATCAGCAGTCGAACCGTATTCTGCGTGTTCGTGTGGTTGCTACGGCACGTCCGAAGATGAATCCATCCACTTTTAAAAACGGGAGCGAACTTGAGCGTATATTGCAGTCGGGCACACGTGTGGATGCTGAAACGGAATTCACGATCAATATCATTGCGACAAATAAAGACGGCTCGCCGGTGATCTCTGCACCGCAAATGCAGCCGCCGATTTTGGCGCAGAATCCGGTCAATCCGATTGATACAGCTTCGGCTATCAATGGCCAGCAACCGTTTCAGACGTTTTTTGTGCAGCCGGCGATAGGTACTATTGACGCTATTCCCTTTCAGGAATGGAGCAATAGTATCCTTGTTCAGGGCGCAGACCCGGCGCGCGAGCTTTTACAACCTGTTTTAAATATCGAGATCACACCTAAAAATTCCGGCGCATCCGTTCGCATTGATAATATCAACGGCAGCCGGATCTTTTTAAAAGGAAAAATGGAAACAAGCGGCGTGATCACTGTAAAGGTAACGGGAATCAGGCAAGGCGATAATACGAGCGCTACAACGGAATTCATGGTGATCTCGCGGCAGATCGGCGAACCGGAATTTCATGCTGTGATGTATCCGCAGCGCAGCTATCTTTTTAAACCGAATATCCCGCTTATTACGGGAAATGAAACACGCGCAGTTTTAAAAGACGCTTCCGGTGAGCGTGCGACGTCGTTGCAAGGCGAGAATTTCACTTTTACGCCGGACATCAGCGACACGGGCAAAACATTCACTTTTGAAAGATATGTAGGAAATGTCAAAACCGGGCAGGCATTTACTATGCAGGTCATGAACTATCCGCTGCCGGAAGTCCTGGAAGAACGCGTTGTAAAAAGCGGCGCGATCAGCATAAAAACACGCTCGTGGGGCTATCATAACGGCAAGGAAAATCGCGTCAACCTGGAAATCATGGAAGGCAGCGTAAAGCGTGTGACGCAGATGTATGCCGATTATGCATTTGACCAGAAAACGCTTGCGCACATCCAGCGGTTTGAGATTCAGCCGGGCGATGTGAGCATTTTAAAGATCCGTGCTATTGACGCTCGCGGGAAGACCTCCGCTTTAAAAACAATCCGCATTGTGGAATAAAAAAGCCCTGCAATTTTTTAAAACTACAGGGCTTTTTAAAAAGAATTCTTTTAAAAGAATTATCGCAGAATAATTACTTTCTGACTTATACTTCCACGATAATTGGCAAATGAAACTATTATCATATATTCTCCATTTGGAATTTGAGAAATATTTAATACAAATTCGCTTGAATTATTACTGATTGTTTGTTTTGAAACTATTTTTCCTTGATTATCAACAATACTGATAAATTTTTGCCCTAAAGCAAATTTTTCAGGCAAACGGATTTGAACTGAAGATGCAACAGCAGGATTCGGGAAAATCTCAAACCTTGTTTTAAAAAGTTCATTATTTTCTTCTTCCACATCCACAGTTTGAGCACAGCAGTATAGTTTTTTAAAAGCGCACAGATCATCTGTGGCTTGTGAAAGATCAAATTCATCACCGGGATCCATCCCACCCTGCATTACACCTTGGTCTTGCCCGCAAGTTCTTCCGTAACTATCAGGTTTACCGGCGTGACCAAGACCATACCAGTGCCCAATCTCGTGGAGAAGCACACTATTAAAATGATAGTACTCTAAACTTGCATCATTCTCCAAAAAACCATTGTCTTCTGGTTCTAGATAATTATAAAAGAATCTACGTGGCACACCATTTGTATCTTGTCTGAATCCTGGCGAGGCGTTTAAAACAATTTCGGTCCTTTCACACGACACCCCGCATGTTTTATTTCCACCAGCAACTGGTATATGACTAGTATATTGAACAGCTAAAGTAGTCCCAGGCGTAGAAGTAAATTCTCTCATCTCAAAGTCATCAGTTATCCATCTAACGTTCAAGCAACAAGTATCTAATCCTTCGCTTTGTGGAGGACATCCACTTTTAAACCACCAATCATATGGTAGACTTTCTACCGAGCTTCCAACATATATAGGCGCAAAAAGTAACAACGTATCTAATGTACCATTAGCGGGATCTCTTTTTATCTGAACGAAACCTTCGTCCGGGTTTAAAAATGTTAGACTTTCTCTGTAATACTGAATACAACTTGGCGGCATCCGTTTTTTTAGAGGTTTAAAACCTGGCTCATTATTTGGATTTCTTGAGCATTTTATAACGAATTTCTTTGTTAATGTATCACAGAATTGATAAGGTGCTTCTTTATCTATACATGATTGATCACAGCTAATTTTGCCGTCAGTTAAAATGCTTGGTGCTAATTCCTGTGCAAAAGCTGCATAATGTAATACAATTGCAGCAATAATAATATTCATATACATTCGCATAAAAATTTCTCCGTAAATATTTACAAAAAAGTTAATATGCGCCCGTGAGAATTTTCCCACGTAACTGTAAAAAACGGGTTTCCCAATCGGCATAATTCATTAGAAGATTAGTTGACCAGATGTGATTTACATCTCGTACCTGACCATTGATAATTGGTAAAGCATTATTTGAAAGATCATAGCTCATACCTAGGTCATAATAATCATATTGATGATCAACAAAATGATTCCCATGATCTAAAAATACTATAGCTTCCTGTCCTATATACATTTGAAATTCATCGGGTGAACGAAGAAAAGCAGAATCTTTAGTTTCGTATGGATAGTTTTCTCTTCCATCTGAAGATAATTCATCTATACTAAAATAATTCATTGGAATATATTGAAAATATGTATAGTAGGATGTTGAAGTTTGACCAGATTGTTGCTGCATAACCATTGGATTAAATTCGTTTGTCTGGAGTACTTTACCTTTTAAGGTATCTAATATTTCAGCTTTAACGCGATAACGATTATATCTACCTTGAGCTAATTTATTTGGGATTGAATCAATTGCAAGAACTTTAATTCGGAGAATATAATCTGATTCTAATAATGAATATACAGCATTCTTTTCATTTGCAGGCTGAACAAGTTCTTGATATTTTCTAGAAAGCTTTGATCGAAATTCTTCGAGTGGTACTTTAAAAGGCATTTTCCATAACAAGCTGGTCTGACTTTCATACTGCGTAAAAATAATAGGATTATAATCTACCATTTTGTACATATATTTTGCAGCATTGCGAAGTGTATCATTCATTACGTTCCATCCTTTTATCATGTCCGAAGCATCCTTATATGACCCAAGTCGACAAATGCTATCTAAATATACATAGCTCAATAAAACATCAAACGGCATACTCATAGACAAAGGCGGGATATTTCTTATAATAGGATATTGCACCTGAAACATAGATTTTGTTGAGTCAAACCACATTGATGTTCCTTCTTTCATTGGACGCCAGCCTGATTCGTTTTGCGCTCTTACATTTTGAGATGCTAAAGACAGAAAAACAACTACAATAATTGCGAGCTTACTTAACCTTTTCAGATTCATAAATCACCCTTTGTAAATTTTAAAAACGTTTATATTTAGTGGAAAAAAGTTATCTTGGTAACTATGGTGATAGAAGCAGATTAAAGTTTAATTATTAAACTTTTTACAAAAAATACGTTAAATAATTACAAAAAGCAAATGACAATTTTATGAATGACAAAATTAAAGAGCGTGGAAAGCGCTTTAAAGAAGTTATGTATTCTATCTTAAAATTACATAAAAGAAAAGATACTGTAGAATCGTTTGTTGAACTACTTGCTGAACAAGAATTTAAGACTACCCGTAATGCCCTTAATGGATATATTTATGGGCGGGCGGATGTTCCAGATGAGCTTTATTCAATAATAGCAGAGCTTGGAGGTAATCCCTTATATATTCTTTTAAATCAAGGTGATGTTTATAGTTCTACAAATACTCATACTACAAGTTTATACGCTTCAGAAAAGTTTGAAATAAGAAAAGCATTAAGCATGACTGTAATTATAGTTGAGCCAGATGGGAAAAAAGTTGGCTATGCAACATAGTTTGTTCTGATCTTTAAGAGAGAAACAATTTCTTATAATAAAGAATGAGTATTTTATAATAAAGAATGAGTATTTTATAATAAAGAATGAATATTTTATAATAA
>JAZKFS010000127.1:7817-13756 GCA_040386315.1 Bacteroidota bacterium | reverse complement strand
GTAATCCTCATCATAAAACACGATCAGCATCGGCGCTTCATTCATCGCGATCTGCTCGGCCTGGCGATACAGCTCAAATCTTTTTAAACGGTCGGTTGTGGCAAGAGCCTGTTCAAAAAGCTTGTCAAATTCTGCATTTTGAAAACGGGTGGAATTGATCGGGCTGATCCCACCGTCCGTCGGAACAAACTTGCCATAAAGCAGATTTAAAAAAGTCTCCGGATCAGGATAGTCCGCCACCCAGCCCAAACGGTAAAACGGCGCTTTGCCCTCATCAATACTCGCCGTGTGGCGCGCAAATTCCACCTGGTTGAGATTCACGGTAATTCCCAGCGTCTGCGAAAGCATGGACTGGATCGCCTCGGCAACCGAGGTATTGCGCCCGCCGCCGCTATTGAGTTGCAGCGTGATCGCCGGAAAGCCCTTCCCGTCAGGAAAACCCGCCTGCGCCATCAGCTCTTTCGCTTTCTGCGGATTGTACGCGTAGCCGGTGAGCAGCTCTGATTTATAATCCGGCACCGTTGGCGGCACAAGGCCGTAATTTCCTGCACTTCCCGCTTGCCCTTTCAGCACATATTTTATAATCCGCTCACGGTCTACAGCGTAGCAAATCGCCTGCCGCACGAGCTTGTTTTTAAAAACCGGGTCAGTCGTTAGCATTCCGTAAAACTGCGTTGCAAGGGTTGGATTATGCAGCACCTGGTATTTTTTATACTCACCTTTCGCGTTCTTATTTTCGTCCACGATGTCCGTAAAAAACTCGTTCGGAATGCGGTACGATTCCTCCATATTTCCCTGTTTGAATTCCAGCAGCTGCGATTTGTCGTCCTTCATAAACGTAAAGCGAACCTCGTCCAGCAGCGGCAGTTGATTGCCCGCTTCGTCCTTCATCCAGTACGCCGGATTTCTTTTTAAAACCAGATCACGGTCAGGCGACCAGCTTTGAAAAATAAACGCGCCCGTTCCCACCGGATGAAAAGTAAAATCCTTGCCAAAATGCTCCACCGCCTCGCGCGGATGAATGCTGAATGACGTCAACGACGGATAAAATTCAAATGGCGCAAAAGGCGTTACAAGCTCAATCGCGAACGTGTAATTGTCAATCACTTTAAAACCCGCAACGTCAGTCACAGCTGACTTCCCGTTATTTTTTAAAGCTTCCGTCGCAGCAGTAAAATATTCCTTCGCGCCTTTTACCTTTTCGGCCACATACGCGTAATTCAGCGTTCCCTCGCGCGGATCGCACAAACGCGTGTACGAATACTTCACGTCATTCGCCGTCAGCTCGCGCCCTTTCCCACCCTGAAACGCCTCATTATCGTGAAACATCACGCCTTTGCGCAGATGATAGGTGTACGTCAACCCATCCGGCGACACTTCCCAGCTATCCGCAAGCTGCGGCTGAAGTTTTAAATTCTCATCAAGATACAGCAATCTATCATAAATCTGGTCGCAGATTTTCGACGAAACCACGTCATTCACCTTCACCGGATCCAGCGCGCGCAGCTCCGCAACCTCATTCACCCGATACACGCCGCCATACGACTTCCCGCCCGACGCCGGACGCATTTCCGTTTTCGTTTCCTGCTTTTTGCACGCACTGAAAAGCGTCAGACCCGCCAGCACACTCGCTAATAAAATTTTCCGCATTCTTTCTCTCTTTAAATTAATTTCAATTATTCTTGTAAATTACTTTTTGGTTGAATCTGGACTAGCTACCTGCTCCATCATTTGAATTACTTCTTTGACTGGAACGGTAAAGATGCCAGCCTTGCCTGCCTTAAATGCTGAGTTCCATTCATTGTACCCAGCTTTAAAATCTGGCAGTGTTGAAGTCTTTCTCTTCAATTTAACAACACTTTTATTAATAGCTTCTTTTGAAAAAGGTAAATGTTGAATTTCTTTTGAAATGCCGTCTGGAGACATTGAATTTTTAATTTTCAAACCATCTACAAAAACATTAATAATTACACCATTTTTTTGATGATTTTCTATATTTACAATTGTTAATTCCGAATTTTCCTCACCAGCGCGTGACTGGTATTGCCATATTTGGCCAACTTCGTAAATATCATCTTTATAATTTTCTGACTTATTGCAATTAAACATAATTATACTTGCAAAAATTAGGTAGAAGAATTTCATTTTGTCTAGTTATATAAGAGTTTTATAAATTCGATGCGCCGTCATCGTCTTTTAAAAGCTTTTTCGGTACCGCCGATTGTATTTCTTTTAAAAGCGCGTCAATGACCTGCTTTTTCAACCGCGAACGCTCGTACACAATGCTGATTTCACGCTTCGGAACAGGTTTTAAAAACTTTCGCAACATATCACCCTGCTTTGTTTCCTCAAGTTCACGCGCAGCTAAATACGGCAAAAGCGTCAAACCAAAATTCTGCTCGACAAGCTTTTTCAACGTTTCTAAATTACCACTTTCAAACGTGACAGCGCGGTCGTTTTCTTCGTTAGTTTTTAAAGCTTTTTTGCATAATTGCACCACTTGGTCACGGAAACAATGGCCTTCATTTAAAAGCCAGACATCAGATAGATCCAGATCTTCAGCACTGATTTTCTTTTTATTATACAATTCGTGATTCCGCGAAACATATGCCACGAACGGTTCATAAAAAAGCGGCTCTTCGGTGATGGAGGGATTGTGCAGCGGCGTTGCGAGAATGCCGGCATCAAGCCGGTCATGGCGAATTCGGTCAATAATCTGGTGCGTTTGTAATTCCTCGATTTGCAGTGAAATCGCCGGATACTTTTTTACAAAATTCTGCAAAAAAAGTGGAAGTAAATACGGCGCTACCGTCGGAATTATCCCGATTTTAAAAACTCCCGAAATCTCGCCGCTCGCATCCTGCAGAATATCGCCCACACGCGCCGCCTCGCGCAGAACAATCCGCGCCTGCTCAATAACGCGCCGCCCAACTTCCGTTGGTACAACCGGTTGCTTCCCACGGTCAAATAAAATCGCGCCAAGCTCTTTTTCAAGCTTTTGGATTTGCATTGAAAGCGTCGGCTGCGTGACGAAGCAATGTTCGGCAGCGATGCCAAAATGCTGGTGCGTGTCGAGCGCGATGAGATATTGGAGCTGAATTAAGGTCATTTGAGGTTTTAAAAAGCGATAGAATTTCCTTATGAGAATATAAATATAATTGACTTGATTGATAATGCCAAATCATTGTAAGTTTGCACATCAAAATTTAACACTTTCTACAACGATATTTTTAAAAGGAGAAGGAAAATGGCGAACCGCATGCTCGGACTTGGCGAAGAATTCCCGAAATTCAACAAAAAAGCAGTCGTTTCTATCGAAAAGGGACAGGAATTTACAGAAATTTCCAACGATATTCACACAAAAGACGGCAAATGGATGGTGATGTTTTGGTGGCCGAAAGATTTCACGTTCGTATGCCCGACAGAAATCGCTGAATTTAACGCGCTGGCTGAAGATTTCCGCGACCGCGATGCAGTTCTCATCGGCGCTTCGACGGATTCTGAATTCGTACACGCTGCATGGCGCCGCGACCACGAAGACCTTCGCGACCTGCAATTCCCGATGCTTGCCGACACGTCGAAATCACTCGCGGAAGAACTTGGAATTCTTGAGAAAGACGAGAAAATCGCGTACCGCGTAACGCACATCGTTGACCCGCAGGGAATCGTTCGCTGGGTTTCGGCGTATGACCTAAACGTTGGCCGCAACACGAAAGAAGTTCTTCGCGTGCTTGACGGCTTGCAGACTGACGAGCTTTGCCCGTGCAACTGGCAGAAAGGCGAAGAAACATTGGTTGGATAATCTTTTAAAAGTCGAAACTTTTTAAAGAAAATCAGCTTTTAAAACGGCAGGCGGAAACTTTCTTGCCTGCCATTTTTTTGCCCGAAACAAACAAAATTTTCACCCTGAGCTTGTCGAAGGGTTTTAAAACTTTTTAAAAAGAGAAAAAACAATGGAAATGAATCCCGAATATGTCGAGATTAAAAACGACCTTTTAAAATACATTGGCGTGGACACGAATCGCGAATTTCCTGAACTGGACGCGATGGTTTTGGGTGAATCGAAGTTCATCCGCGACACCAAATTCAATTTAAAAACAACGCTCAATTCCGAGCATGTAAATTTAAAAGAATCGTATCTCCTCGCGCTCGCCGTGGCTGTCAATCAGAATAACCAGATTCTCGCCGAAGCTTTTAAAAAGTCAGCCATCGCACAAGGTGCAACAGAAAAAGAAATCGGCGAAACACACGCATGCACCTCGCTTCTGAGCGTGAATAACGTGTTCTACCGCTTCCGCCACTTCGCGCAAAACAAATCGTACGAGCAGATGCAGGCGCGTTTAAAAATGACGCTCATGATGAACCCTGTCCTCGGCAAGGAATTTTTTGAGCTGATGAGCCTTGTGATTTCCGCTGTCAACGGCTGCGAAATGTGCGTGAATGCGCATGAAAATTCGCTTCGCGGCATGGGCACAACGCAGGAACGGATTTTTGATGCGATACGCCTTGGCGCGGTTGTTCGCGGGCTGACGGCGATTGTGTATTAGGATATAAAATCACTCTGTCATTCTGAGCATCGCGAAGAATCTACGTCAAAAGTTCGCGTTAGGACCTTCTATCGTAGATTCTTCGCTACGCTCAGAATGACAATTTTAAAAAGTTTTTAAAAACTCATACAATTCTCCCTTAGAGCGAATCCAAATCACCTTTTTAAAAGCTCTCTCCTTCTCCAACATTTTTAAAAGCTGCGGCCGTAACTTATAATGAATTTTAAAAAGCGCTTTGATAATTTCCCACGTCATTGGTAGCGTCGGCGAATCGGGTGGAAGCTCGGGGCGGTTTTTAAAAGCGAACTGAATTTGCCGTTTTAAAGCCCAAAAGATGTGTTGCGAAAGCGGTAAATCCAGGTAAATAATCGTGTCGGCGTTTTTAAAACGGAGCGGCATGAGTTCCATCGGGCCGAAACCTTCGATAATCCACTTCTCCTCCGCCGTCCACTTTTTTAAAACTTTTTCCAATTCCTCCAGCGGCGTCAGCTTCCAGCCCGGCCGCCACTGAACGGAATCCAGCATGTGCAGCGGCAGGCCGAGTTTGCCGGAAAGCGTGCGGGCAAGCGTTGTTTTGCCGCCGCCCGCGTTGCCGATGATAACGATGCGCTCCATTTCTTTAAAAAAATGTGCTTTTTAAAAACATCAATATAAATATCCATTCACTGGTTGCAGTGGCTTTGGCAGATCAGTTTCGCCCAGCATCTCCAGCAGATCAATTTCAATCCCCCTGCAAATCGCCGTCATTGGCGTATCATTGATGTGGTTTTCAAATGGTGTTTCAATATAATATCCGATCGTTTCCAAAACCATAAATATAAATCCAATGACTGTTGATGCGACAATTGTAAGCATACCCATTCCCTGTACCAGGGAGTATGGCAGCATAATAATAAATATCCAGGTAAAAATACTTGTATAATTGCTGTACTGCCGTGGGAAGTCTGTCTTTTTGATACGTTCACAGCCTCCGAGAATATCAGTCATTGCTGTTAAACGGACATCAATCTGCATGTGGCGAAAATCTTCAATGTAGCCCGAATGTAACGCATCATGAAGTTGCCGTGCCTGCTCCAGGAGAAGCATATTCGGTATATTCTGTGTTGTTGTTAAAAGCGCTAATTCTTTTTTAGAGAAATATTTTTCTATTTCAGTAGGTATTTCTTGTTTCCGCAAGTGACAGCGGAGCGTATTTACCAACCCAATTTGCCTGTATATTATCTGCTTTTTAAAAGCCTCCAGATCTGCTTCACTTTTATTTTCGCTATGCTTTAAAGAGAAAAGAGTAAGCACCTGCCGAGTGAATGAGCGGGATTCGTTAATCAAGGCACCCCAGAGCTTACGTGCTTCCCACCACCTGTCATACGCAGAATTGTTGCGAAAACCAAGCAG
>JAZKFS010000127.1:0-7807 GCA_040386315.1 Bacteroidota bacterium | reverse complement strand
CAGTATCGCTATAGCTGTACCAAGAATTCCCGCGGCAGCAGTCGAAATGCTCAGGAATTTCCAGTCGGCGTAATAGTATAAAAGTGTGATAGCTGCTGCATGGAGGAACATCAGCAGTATTTTTTTACCGCTGTATTTAAGAATTACCCTGAAAGAAATCTGCTTCCGTACTATCATATTATTACAGGCGCACTTTTGGTTTTAAAAGAAGGTATGTCGTCATTTCACCTTTGCCTTTTACCGCCGTCATTCCACGTTTTTTAAAAGAATATGAATTTTCAAGCTTTTTAAAAACATCCTCTGTTACCTGGATTTCTCCCGGAACTCCCGTTGATTCCATACGGCTTGCAGTATTGACCGTATCTCCCCAAATATCGTACGAAAGCCGCTTCCTGCCAAGAATCCCCGCAACAACAGAACCGGTGTGAATCCCGATCCTGATCTGCAATTCCGGAAATTCCGGCAGGACTTTTTCAACTGCTTCCTGCATTTTTAAAGCCATTTCTATCATGCGTTCCAGGTGGTTGGCCTGCGCTAACGGCACACCGGAAACCACCATGTAGGCATCGCCGATCGTTTTAACTTTCTCAACGCCAAACCTGTCAGCAAGTGTATCAAAAGCTGAGAAAACTGTTGAAAGCAGGTTAACTACTTCTTCGGCAGATTTTTCGGAGGAAAATTTTGTAAAACCGGCAATATCCGCAAAAAGTACTGTCGCTTCTTCAATTTTATCAGAAATCGGATTTTCACCTTTTTTTAAACGTTCGGCGATACTGGCGGGCATGATATTTAAAAGCAGACGCTCGGTTACTTCCTGCTGCAAAGCGATTTCCTTCAGTTCGCCAAGTCGCTTATTCTGTAAGGCTGTTGCTATAAAATTTGAAATTGCGCGGAGCGTGTGCGCGTCACTTTCATTGAGCGGCGGGTGAAAAGGCATTTTTTGTGTCATTCTGCCGGAAACCAGCAGCCGATTAGCATATCCTTCGATATTAATCGGAATGCAGATATAGTACGGTAAATCGAGCACAGTACTTAGTTCTATCATCAATTCAGAATTGACCGACTCTTTATTCTTTAAAAGAAAAAAAGAATGTTCAACCGCTTCATTTAAAGAATTTCCTTTAAAAAGAGTTTTAAAAATCTGCTCTTCGCTGTGAAAACCAATCCATTTGAGCGGGACGAAGTAATCTTCCGCGCTCATTTCCAGCACCATAGATTTTTCCATATCAAGCGTGGAATTCAGCGCATGAAGCGTTTTTAAAAGAATTTCCTCCGTTGACATATTAATATCAACTGCCTGCTGAAGCTCGGCAAGCACGGCAAAGCCCTGACGCTTCTGCTTCAGCTCATAGCGCAACCGAGAAAGCGCGTAGTCATTTCGCAGGTTTTCGCCGGCTATTTCGTCGAGCTTTTTTTTGTAATAGTCCAGCTCGGCGTGCAGCTTTTCAGTATGAAGAATTTCTTCGCTCATAGCATCAATTTTTAAAAGAACTATTGGCTGAAAACACACAGAACGCCCGTCCAGTCAAGCGCCTGAACATCCGCACCGATTTTCCCGATTTCCACGCCGGAATAAATACCCAGAAGCGGCACGCCCGCCGGAATAAATTTCTGCACTTCTTCTGCTTCTTCCTTATCCATTCCGCAGAAAGCCGCTGCACGCCCAAGGCAGTCAATATAAAAAGCAAAGACCGGCTTTTCACCTTTGAGGTTTTTAAAAAGATTTTCCACGCGCGGGCCGATGTAATCGAAGCCGATGCTGCGACGCATAAGCTGCACTTCCGCGCCTGTTTTTAAATCCGGCTCGAACATCACAAGCGCGCTTTGTTCTTTATCAACAGCAAAACACAGGCGGTTTGCATAATTTTCTTCTTTAAAATCCCCGAATTTGTCTCCGCGATTCACGCCAAGCGTCACCAGGAGCGGGAAATCATCCAGGTCAATGTCTGAATCTGCGCCCCACAGTTCGCTAATTACCTCCGTCGCCGGACGGCCGTTCATTTCAAAAACAACATTTTCTTCCGCGCGCGTAATCATATGATAGCTGCTCGACGGCTTGCAGCCATGTAGAATGAGCGTATCCATGTGAATATCGCCCGACAGGACCAGCGCCGAAAGCGTTTCTTTAAAAACTTCATTTCCATGCCATTGCGCACACGGCAGCTGAAACATCGCGTCGCCGAGCAAACCTGCACCCGCCATATTCGGTAAGGTTTTCATCGAACTGCGAAGTCCATCCACGATTGGCGTTGCAAGATTGAGTTGCGGCGGGCTGGTGAGCGCTAATTTTTTTACAGAATCGTAAAAAACAATGAGGTTGGAATTTTCATCAGTAATTTCATTCAGCCGCATCCCGAGAGCCGTTGCAGTCTCAAATTCACGGTTCACCAGGTTCTCTTCAAAAAGCAGATGTGCTTCGACGCCTTCAAGCGAGAAGGCCGCCACGCCCACCTGGTATCCGGCGTAACCAAGCTTGTCATTCGTGATAATTCCCACCGTAGAGCCACCCATCAGCTTCGCGTCTTCACCCGCCGTCACGCGAACGCCATTGAGCAAAAGTTCGGAATTATGCTTTGAGGTGGCAAAGAGCATAATGAGGTCAGATTTTCCGGTCGAAAGTTCTTTTAAAGCATTTTCAGCAGCTTCCTTTCCCGCCTGGAAAGAATCGCTCCTCTCGCTAAAGCCCACACCGACTTTCATGTTTCCCTCGTTGGTGAATTCTGGCAGGTGAATATATTGAAATTTTCAATATTCCGGCAAATTATGAAGTTTACTACAATAAATGGTGATAAATAAATTACTCATTTTTAAAAAGTAAACGGGCTGGCTTCCACAGGTCTTTTTAAAAACAAAAAAGGCGCAGTTTCCCACGCCTTTTTAAAAGAATCTATTTTAACACTTTAGCAATTCTGACCATCAACGTCGCACGCATCACCGGAATTCATCATCGTAATCTTCTCACGTTCACTCCACGCCTGCTCCAGCGCTTTTAAAAACGTCTCCGGCTGCTGCGCTCCCGAAATGCCATATTTCTCATTCAAAACGAAAAACGGAACGCCGCGAATCCCGATGTGCTGCGCCGCATCTTCATCTTCCCGCACGTCGTCGGCATATTTATCGCTTTTCAGCATCTGCTCAATTTCTTCCTTTTTCAAACCAACTTCCACACCCAAATTTAGCAGCGTTTCGGCATTACCAATATTCGCGCCGTCGGTGAAATACGCTTTTAAAACCCGCTCCTTCATCGCATCCGCCTTGCCCCCAGCCTTCGCAAGGTGAATCAGCCGGTGCGCATTGAACGAATTGGCAACAACCGCCTTGTCGAAATTGTATTCCAGCCCGACTTCCGCCGCTGTCTGTGTCACATACTCGTGCATCTGCTTCGACTGCGCCAGCGAAATGCCTTTTGCCTCGGCGAGCGCTTCGTACTGGTTTTTGTCCGGCTGCGTTTTAAAATTCGGGTCCAGCTCGAAGCTGTGCCAGATGACTTCGATTTCGTCCTTATGAGGGAATTTCTCCAGCGCCATTTCAAATTTACGCTTGCCGATGTAACAAAACGGGCAGCGGATGTCCGACCAAATATCTACTTTCATTGTTTTTTACTTTTTAAATATTCTTTTTAAAAAACTTTTCTTTTAAAACTCAATAACAATTCCCTTCCGAGGAGGGGTGCCGCAGGCGGGGAGGGTTCACGTCAAAAAGCAATAACGCCATAAGGCAATTGTGTCTCATGTGAATCACGCCATAAAGCAACTTTGTAATTGGGCAACTTCCACCGCGAACCCTCCCCGGCCTGCGGCCACCCCTCCGTGGAGGGGATTTCCTATAAATGGCTCCCTTAGGAAGGGAGCTGCCGCAGGCTGAGGGATTCCGCGTCAAACGGTCGCGTTAGCTTTCTCATAATCAATCTTCCCATACTTCCCACTTTTAAAATCACTATACGCAACAGGAATCTCATGCTCATAATTCATTACAAAAGGGCCATGGTTCGCGATTGGTTCCGTATAGGGCTCGCCGCCGAAAATCATGATGTCGGCTAAATTGTCGCTGATGTTTTTTAAAGAAATCTGCGTGCCTTCATCGCTCAGCATCAGGAGCTCGCCCGTTTGCTGTTCAAGCCCGTCAATGAGGATCTTTCCCGCAGGAATAAACACCGCTGATTGAAAACCGTCCGTGATTTTTATAACAGCTGACGCGCCCGGCTGAAGCTGAACGTGATAATTGAACTGCTGCGAATATGTCGGAACGGGCGATTTCTCACCGTCGTATTCGCCAATAAGCACTTTTAAAAAGCCCGCGCCATTCGGCAGAGCAATACGCGGAATGTCGCTGCTCTGCACGCCGAGGTATTCCGGTGCTTCGGCTTTTTTGCTTGCAGGCAGGTTCACCCAAAACTGCAGGCCGTGAAGCAGCCCACCCTTTGACTGGAACGCCGTCGAAGGATTTTCGTCATGCACAATTCCGTTTCCGGCATTCATCCACTGCGCGCCGCCTGCGCCCACAATACCGTGATTTCCGCGGCTGTCGTAGTGCTCCATCTCGCCGCTTAGCAGGTACGTAAATGTCGCAATGCCACGATGCGGATGCGCAAAATCGCCATCAGGCCCCGCCGCCTCACGCGCCGCAAACCGCAGCGGCAGCATGTGGTCGAGAAAGAAAAATGGACCGACAATGCGCCTGAATTTATTCGGCAGCACGCGGTTCACCGAAAATTCGCCAACCTGGCTCTGCACTCCGCCAAAAGTCGCAATGATTTTCTTTTCCATAGTCGTCGTTTCCTGTTTTTAAAAACTATTTTTATGTATTGAAGGCCATTTTAAAATTTTAGTGTTTAAACACGCATTTTTAAAAAGTAAAAAGCGTGAGGTTTTAAAATTCACGCTTTTTAAAAGATTATTAGTTTCGGGGTTGGATATACTTTCGTGCAGTTTCAATATCCTGCTCAAGTTCTTCAACTGAATACTGAAAAACTGAAACGCCATACGTGCCAACGGTCTCTATAAACTCACGCCGCGAAATTCCAACCACTCGTGCCGCCTGCCCTGATGTCAGATGCCCCATGTCATATAGCTTTGAGGCAAATATCATGCGGACTTCAAAGTCGCTTAGCTCGGTTTCGGGAAGTTGTATTGTGAGAGTTTTCATGAATCTATTGGCGTAATGTTTTAAAACTTATTTTTAAAAGGTTTAAAAATTTTCACTCGTGTCTTTTTAAAATCCATTTCAATATAATTTAAATAATGCCTGTAGCTATCTTGTTTGAATTTTGTAGTTTTGCAGAATGAATACAACAGAAAATACAGAAGATTTTTACAAAGAAAAGAAATGGTTGCCGGATAACCTCCGTAATGAAGTCGGGCAATTTAATGTGTTCCGGTTGGAGCCGTTTGTAGGGAACGAATCGCGGGCGATTCCATATCGCCGCAGAGATTTCTTTAAAATTATGCTCGTCTGTGGTAATGCAAAGGTTCATTATGCCGACAAGGTAATTGAGGTGGAAAAACAGGCGCTTTCATTTTCAAATCCGCAGATACCATACAGTTGGGAACAACGCGACCGTATAACCGGCGGCTTTTACTGCATTTTCAATCAATATTTTTTTCATCAGTTTGGCGATTTGCATCAGTATGCAATGTTTCAGCCTGGTGGAATGCCGCTATTTGAACTGTCAGATGAACAGGCGGACAAGGTAAAAACCATCTACGAGCGGATGTTTGAAGAAATAAATTCAGAGTATATCCATAAATATGATGTACTGCGGATGCTTGTGTTTGAGCTGCTGCATATAGCTTTAAAAATGCAGCCATCTACAAATTTTGAAAACCAGCATACCAATGCTTCTCAACGAATTACCACATTATTTCTTGAGCTTTTAGAACGCCAATTTCCTATTGACGATACCCACCAAACCGTTGCCCTGCGGTCTGCCGCTGACTTTGCCGAAAAGCTGAATATTCATGTAAACCATCTCAACCGGGCAGTCAAAGAAATCACACAAAAAACAACGACACAACTTATCGCCGACCGCTTTTTGCAGGAAGGGAAAGTACTTTTAAAACATACTCCCTGGAATGTTTCCGAAATTGCTTATGCGTTAGGTTTTAAAGAAGTTACGCATTTTAACAATTTTTTTAAAAAGCACGCACAGATTAATCCTTTAAAATTCAGGAATGTTTGAATTTCGTAAATAACTGTTTGAATCTTGTTATTTTCCCACCCACCTATAGTCTAATTTTGTACTCATCATTGTCACACAAATAATGGATGAAGTATGAATAACGACAAACATAATCAAGACAGTAATCTGACGAAAGGCGGTTTCAGTCGTCGCGATTTTATTGCGCGAGGTGCCTACTTAGCAGGAGGATTAATGCTTGGGTCATCTTTACTTTCTTCCTGCATAACAACTATTCAAAGTGAGAACAATACAGGGAAATCTATGAAGAACAATAAAAGAAAATTGGGAGAACTTGAAGTCACTGCCCTCGGTTTTGGTTGTATGAATATTGCTTGGGCTTATGGCCCGCCCACTGATAAAAGTAAAGCGATAGAAATAATTCGTAAGGCCTATGAAAGTGGAATTACATTTTTTGATACGGCAGAAGTCTATGGGCCATTTTACAGTGAAGAGATGGTGGGAGAAGCATTGTCGCCTTTCCGAAACGATGTAGTAATTGCAACAAAGTTTGGCTTTGAAGTTGACCCGATAACACAGGAACGAAGAGGACTAAACAGTCGCCCTGAATACATTAAACAGAATGTAGAACGGATGTTGAAGCGTTTGCAAACAGACCATATTGATTTGCTTTACCAGCATAGAGTTGACCCGAAAGTTCCTATTGAAGATGTTGCAGGAGCCGTAGCAGATTTAATTAAGGAAGGGAAAGTAAAACATTTTGGTTTGTCCGAAGCAGGTGCTGCAACTATTCGCAGGGCGCATAAAGAATATCCTGTAACAGCCATTCAAAACGAGTACTCATTTTGGACAAGAGACCCTGAACATGAAGTATTACCGGTATGCGAAGAATTAGAAATAGGATTTGTTCCCTGGAGCCCATTAGGAATGGGATATTTAACAGGCAAAATAAAATCCGGCCATCAGTTTCACAAAGATGATTTAAGAGTTAGCGCTACATTCCCAAGATTTACGAAAGAAGCTATAATTGCGAATCAGCCAATTGTTGATATTCTTCAGACAATGGCAACTAAAAAAGAAAGTACCCCTGCGCAGGTTTCTTTAGCTTGGTTGTTAGCACGCAAGCCGTTCATTGTTCCTATTCCGGGTACAACGAATTTAAAACACCAGCAGGAAAATTTTGGCGCTGTAGAAGTAAAACTTACAGCAGACGATATGCAGGAATTGGAAACAGCATTCGCTAAAGTAAAAGTGTTTGGCAATCGTGCGCCCGAATCTATAGCAGCGGCTCACGATATTGGAGTAAGCATTGGTACAAGTTCAGCCGGAACACATGGCAAAAGCCCGCTACCTAATAAAAAATAATCATGAAAGTACTATTAAGATTATTGTTGCTGTCACTAATTTTTAATTTAACTACAGCCTGCTCGCAAAGGGCTTCAAAAACACAAGACGCTATGGAAACAGATAAAAGTAAATCGGAAGTGCTTGATGTGGCTCGTCAATTAACACAGTTGATGATTGACAGGAATATAGCTGAACTGAATAAGATTCTGGATAAAGATTTCACGCTTACCCACATTACAGGATATGTGCAGTCAAAGGATGAATGGTTCTCGGAGATTGAAAGCGAAGGAATGAAATATTATTCCTACAAAGAGGTAAAAACTT
>JAZKFS010000126.1:11122-17705 GCA_040386315.1 Bacteroidota bacterium | reverse complement strand
TCTACATGTACACGGTACAGACACAAAGCTTCCGTGCTACCCGTCAAATGGTCGTGGTCAAGTAAAAATGACAATACGAGGTTTTTAAAAGCAACCTTTTTAAAAGAAATACTTTTTAAAAGATCACTTTTTAAAAGAATCTCATACGATTAAACAACAGAAAGCCGGTAGTTTTAAAAACTACCGGCTTTCTCTGATTTAAAACCAATTTCCCTTACCAAATCTTACCGCGCGATCTGCACAGGAATTGTTTTTAAAAGCCCGTCGCCGGAAAGCGTGATATAGTACATTCCCTTCGGCAGATTTCCATTTTTAAAAACTACGTTTTGCTCACCTGTTTCCATCAATTCATCTTTTAAAACCGCTACTTCCCTTCCGAGAATATCCGTCACGGTGAGTTTTATTTTTAAAGAATTCGGCAATGAAAAACGGATCGTCGTGGAGTTTTTAAAAGGGTTCGGCTCGACGGAAAGAGTTGTATTTTTAAAAGGATTTTCTTCACGAATATCGGTTGCTGGAACAGAATCAGTTTTAGAATAATATGCCAGTGAATCAATATTCCACAGCGCAACCGTGCCGTCTGTATGCGCCGTAGCAAAATGAACGGAATCAGGTGAAACGGCAATCGTCGTAACAGGACTTTTTAAAAGAATTCTTTTAAAAATATTTGGAATGCCCGGTGTCCAGAGGCGTAGTGTGGAATCGGCGTGGGCGGAAATGTAGTAGCGGTTAAAATTATCTATTGCAAGTGCAGTTGTTGAAGAAGTTTTTGAACTAACTCTACTAATTTCATTACCAGTAATTGAGAAAATATTGATCTCGTCATTCTTGTTTACTATTACAATAGTCGAATCATCCGGAGAAAAAGCACCAATATTATTTAAATTTTTAATTTGAGTAAAATAACTGCCTAAATCAATATTAACATTTAAAACTCCAATATAAGGAACAAAGAATCTTTTACGGGAAGATGAAGCAATCACTTTTTCGATGGGTAAAAGATATCCATTTTTATATGTTTCAATCCTTTTTAAAGAGTCTAGATTATAAAAAGCAACAAGCGTACCTTCATCCCAAGCTTCTTTTCCATCTCTTGTAAGATTAAAAATACGACCACCAATAAAATTAATGAATGTTTTATCGTTTATTAGATAAGATTGGGTAATTTTCTTATCTCTTACTTGTCGTATTTCAAAATTTAATTTTGGTTCAAAATAAACAATGAATTCTTCTTTTATAGCTTCATATGTAGTGTCAGTTGTCAAGTTTCCTATAAGAACTAATTTTGGAGTATAATAACGCGTATTATAGTCAAGAGAACCGGCTAAAAACCAATTAGAAGTTGATGAAAAATCTACAGAATTAACCTGAGCTCTAATATCTCTATAACCTTTTAAAGTATCTGCACTTACGATTTCCCAAAGTTTGATAGTCGAATCCTTTCCCCCACTCAACAACTTCCCGCCGTCACCCGAAAAATCAAGGCACGTCACACTTCCCGTATGATATTTCTTACTCCACACAGGTTCCTGCGCAAAGGCGTGTGCCGAAAGGAAAATTGCCAGAAGGATGAGGAGTGTTTTCACGGTGCGAAACTCTTTTAAAAGCATGTTTTTAAAAAGGAAGAGGCTTTGAGGCAACTTAGCATTTTTGCACTACTTTTCAAACTCTTTTTAAAAACCGCGCAGATAGTGGTAAATTGGAGTTTCTTTTTAAAACATTCGTCATTGCGAGAAGGTCTTCCGACGAAGCAATCGCAAATACTTCGGACGCGACAACCAGTGTTTGCGATTGCCACGTCTCAGAAGACTGCTCCTCGCAATGACAGCACGACATAAACCTTTAAAAAATCAAATGACAGAAACCATAAAACTCACGCAATACAGCCACGGCGCGGGCTGCGGTTGCAAAATTTCACCAAGCATCCTTGATAAGATTTTAAAAAGCAATGAAGCCGCTCCTATGCCGGACGAGCGGCTGCTCGTGGGAAACCACTCGCGCGACGACGCGGCCGTGTACGACCTTTTAAACGGGACAGCGCTGATCTCAACGACGGATTTTTTTATGCCGATCGTGGATGATCCGTATGAATTCGGGCGCATTGCCTCGGCAAATGCTATCAGCGACGTGTATGCGATGGGTGGAAATCCTGTGCTGGCGATAGCGATCCTCGGCTGGCCAATAGACAAACTCCCGCCGGAAGTAGCGCAGCGCGTGATCGAAGGCAGCCGTTCGATCTGCCGCGAGGCGGGAATCATGCTCGCGGGCGGACATTCGATAGACAGCCCGGAGCCGATATTTGGGCTTGCTGTCAATGGATTAGTGAATATTGAAAATTTAAAACAAAATAATACCGCCGAAGCCGGAAATATACTTTTCCTCACAAAGCCGCTTGGCATTGGCATCCTTACGACAGCGGAGAAAAAAGGGATTCTCCGCGAGGAAGACAAAGGGCTTGCAGCGCAGTGGATGATGAAATTAAATACCATCGGCGCAAAGCTCGGCGCTTTAAAAGGTGTTCGCGCGATGACTGACGTAACGGGATTTGGACTGCTCGGGCATTTGTCGGAAATGTGCGAAGGGAGCGGCGTGAGCGCGGAGATTACTTTTAAAAATGTATCGAAATTTGACAACCTGGGTTACTATCTTGAAAAGAAGTCCACGCCGGGCGGAACAACGCGAAACTTTGATTCCTACGGGCATAAGATCGCAGAACTGACGCCGGAGCAGAAAAGCGTCCTGTGCGATCCGCAGACAAGCGGCGGCCTGCTCGTAGCGGTTGCCCCGGAAAGTGTTGCGGAAATAGAAGAGCTTTTTAAAAAGGAAGGATTAGGTGATTTTTTACAACCGATCGGCTTTTTAAAAGAACAGGGCGGCAATCTCGTCGAAGTCCGGTAGAAAACATCTGTATATTTTTAAAAGATAATTTTTTGGCTGTATCTTTGTTTTTTCGATCTATCATTATTTCAATATTTTTTTAAAAGGAATCCTATGAATAATTGCACAAGATTTACTGCAATTTGTGCTGTTGCACTGAGTGTATTTGCAGCGGGCTGCCGCGATGACGATACCACGATCGTTGATCCTCCTGTTACTACTACTACAAAATTCTACACACCTACGGCCCAGGGCAATGTACGTGTTTACAAGCACACGGAGCTTGACACGAACAGCGCTGTCATAGAAGGTTCGACCACGATTGATTCAGTCGTGACCGGCTCGGCAACAATGTACGTAGGAAAAACCGCGTATATGGAATCGTATTACCGTGATGGCATGAAGGACAGTGTAGCTTCATCGTATATCTCCGGTGATAGCACCACGTATTACCGCTACTTCACCCCGATTGATTTCAATAATTCCCCGATCGCTG
Source organism: Bacteroidota bacterium (assembly GCA_040386315.1). GTDB lineage: Bacteria > Bacteroidota > Ignavibacteria > Kapaibacteriales > DASPKH01 > DASPKH01. Next base: position 14,332 of record JAZKFS010000126.1, on the reverse strand, counting down.
TTCCAAAGCGCTGGGTAAAGGAAGCTGATTTTAAAAGCACAACTACCTCATGGGTGACGTTTGACAGCACATTAATTAATTTCCCTGTGGATGTCGCCGGCAGCACATATACAGCCGATTCACTCCATGTAAAGCAAACCCGCACGAAAGGCGCTATCAGTAGCGTTGCTTTCGGTACACCGGCAGCACCAAAACAAGCGCAGGAAGTGGTGGTAACCACGACTTTCTCCGGTAAGGTTACCTCTCAATTCGGGGCAATTCCTATCGGTTTCAGCAATATTGAAAAACTGTATTTTGTAGAAAATGTCGGATTGGTAAAACGTCACCGCGACCCATACAAGGTTGACGTTACCGTATTAAAATATCCTGTTAACGGCTTTGACTATACTTTGCAAAGCTATGTGAATAAATAATTTGTTTTAGGTTTTAAAAGAATTCTTTTAAAAGTTCTTTTTAAAAGCGTGAGGAGAAATCTTCACGCTTTTTTCTTTTTTAAAAACTATGCTTTTAAAAACTCATTTCACAGAAATTTGGTAATTTTAATTTTTAAAAGTTTCGCGTGCAGCACAATGCAAAAGCTCAATTCAGTTTTCGCCTGTTTGATTACAATGATAATCTTCTCTACAATGAGTTGTAACGATGATGGCCCGCTCAGTATAGACCCGCCGCTGGGAAATGATTTTTACCCGGTTCCGACGGATGGATATAGTATTATCCGCTCTGTGAATCTTGGTGAGAATAATAACGAAATTGCAGGAAGCGAACGGTTGGATTCATTAGTCTGGGGAAAGCCGGGCACAATATTCGGCGCAAGCGGACGGCCTGAATTTTCCTTTCATGCTGACAGCACGATTGACACAAATTATATTTCAAACGCTGATAATAAAGCGCACTGGCTGGCTGTTCCTATCGCGCTTGACGGATTTGCAACAACTAATCTGCAACAGCGCTGGGTGAAAGTCGGGGATTTTGGCGGTGCAACAAGCTGGACGGTCCTTGATGACACCGTGAGGAATATGAGAATTATCAATGACACCAATATATTCTACACCGCACGCGTTACAAAAACGGCTGTAAAAGGCGGGCTCGAGGGAATTTCCTACGATACGGACAAAACTATCCAGGCGCAGAAATTTACCTTTACCACGCACTTTTCCGGGATAGTAACAAAAGACAGCACGCTATCCGAACCACTTGAATTTACTACGGAAGAGCACATATATTTTGCGCAGAATACCGGATTCGTACAGTACATCCGTGATTTTAAAAATGTTGAGATCGGGCCTGTGGAATTTCCGCTGTATGGTTTTAAAAGGACTCTCATGCGAACGAGTGTGAAGTAGTTTTAAAAGGTTTTTAAAAGTTGTTTTAAAAGCGTGAAGAGAAATCTTTGCGCTTTTGTCTTTTTAAAAGCAGCTTTTAAAAAACCGTTTCACAGAAATTTGGTAATTTTGCTTTCTATTACGTTTTTAAAAATATTCTTTTAAAACTACTCTCTTTTAAAAAGGAAAATTCTATGTTCAACGGCATTCCGCGTTTCAATCTTCCTGATAACGAACCGATAAAAGCATACACGCCGGGTAGCCCGGAGCGCCTCGAACTAATGGCGCGCGTCCGCGAGATGAAATCGAAGACAATTGAAATTCCACTCATCATCGGCGGCGAGCGCATCGAAACAGGCGACACGATGGACGTTCTCTGTCCGTACGATCACAAAACTGTTTTAGCAAAAGCTCATCTCGGCAAGCGCAAACATTTCGAGCAGGCGATCCAGAATTCACTCGAAGCGCAGAAGGAATGGGCGAATATGCCGTGGTACGAGCGCGCAGGAGTTTTCATGCGTGCAGCCGAACTTCTCGCCGGCCCGTGGCGCGCAACGATCAATGGCGCAACAATGCTCGGGCAAAGCAAAAATGCTTTCCAGGCGGAAATTGATTCTGCATGTGAGCTGATTGATTTCCTTCGCTTCAATGTGTATTACATGCAGGAAATTTACAAAGAGCAGCCGCCGCACTCGCCCACCGGCATCTGGAATAAACTGGAATATCGCCCGCTGGAAGGATTTGTGTATGCTGTGACGCCGTTTAACTTTACCGCTATCGCGGGAAATCTTCCAACAGCGCCTGCCATGCTCGGAAACGTTGCGCTGTGGAAACCTTCCACGAAAGCGCTGTATTCCGCATATTACCTTATGGAGCTTTTTAAAGAAGCGGGCTTGCCGGATGGAGTTATTAATTTTGTGATCGGCAGCGCGTCGGAAATATCTGATGTGGCTTTTAAAAACAAATATTTCGCGGGAATTCACTACACGGGTTCGACGGAAGTTTTCAACGGGATGTGGAAGATCATTGGTGAGAATGTCGGGAATTACCACTCCTATCCGCGTATCGTCGGCGAGACAGGCGGAAAGGATTTTATCTTCATGCACAATAGCGCAGGCGCAGCAGAAGTAGCTACAGCAATGGTTCGCGGCGCGTTTGAATACCAGGGACAGAAATGCTCGGCGGCATCGCGCGCATATATTCCTGAGTCAAAATGGAATGCTGTAAAGGAAGTAATGCTGGCGCAGCTCGCGGAAGTAAAAGTCGGTTCGCCGGAAGATTTTACAAATTTCGTGAATGCCGTGATTGACAAAGGCGCTTTTAAAAGCATTACGAAATACATTGATTTTGTAAAAGATAATCCGAAAGATGCGGAGATTATTTTTGGTGGCGGCTACGATGATTCCGTCGGATATTTCATTGAGCCAACGGTAATTCTTGCAAAAGATCCATCTTTTAAAACAATGTGCGAAGAGATCTTCGGGCCGGTGCTGACGGTACATGTGTACGATGACAAAAAGTTTGATGAAACGCTGGAAATGTGCGACAAAACTTCGCCATACGCGCTGACCGGAGCAATTTTCGCAAAAGACAGAAAAGTGATCGTAAAAATGACTGATGCGCTTCAAAACGCTGCGGGAAATTTTTATGTGAATGACAAGCCAACCGGCGCAGTCGTAGGTCAGCAGCCATTCGGTGGTGCGCGTGCAAGCGGTACGAATGATAAAGCGGGGAGTTTTTTAAATCTATTGCGCTGGGTTTCACCGCGTATCCGATTCGTCTGACCGATGTGGCGACCGGGTTTCAGTTTCGTGTGCCGGACTCCGGCCTGGCGGATGCGTTTGCCGTATTCGGGGTGACCGGAGTCGGAGCGACGGAACTCTTCTAT
>JAZKFS010000126.1:6090-11112 GCA_040386315.1 Bacteroidota bacterium | reverse complement strand
GGTTTCACCGCGTACAATCAAGGAAAACTTCAACCCGCCAACAAGTTTTCAATATCCGTTTATGAAGCCCGACCACAATCAGCAGGGCGAGGCAAAGGAAGGCGGTATTTAAAATAGTTTTGAGTTTTGAGTTTTGAATTATGAGTTTTTAAAGAGCTTTTTAAAAGGCAGCGGAATTTTTTCTGCTGCCTTTTTTGTTTTTAAAACTGCCTGCGGAATCAAATCGTAGTTATTTATCGTTAGTACTTCTCCTAAACAGTTTTTAAAATTTCAATACAAAAATGCCTGTAGTTACAGCTGACGACAATCAACTGCGCCACCTCATTTATGCACATGATTTTGCCGTAGTGGAATATACTTCGCCTACGTGCCTCGTTTGCCAGGCGCTCATTCCGCATTATGAGAAGCTATCTAATGAGGAAAAATACAAAGGTTTTCTTTTTATGAGCATTGATGCTGACGAAAATCCCATTGCAAAGCAATTCCTGGCAGAACGCGAAACTCCGCTCATGGTGCTATACCACAAGGCGACTGTGCTGGAATCCAATACTGTCTATACAATTGAAGATATGGTAGAGCTGCTGGAGAAAATTGTAGAAATATCGAGAACTGAATCATAGAATAGAACTTTTAAAAGTTCTTTTTAAAAAACTTGCCGTTCGTAAAAAATTTATGCCTGTACACGCAGCAAACGATGACCAACTCCGCCACCTGATATATTCCAACGAATATACAGTTGTAAAATATACGTCGCCCACGTGTGATATTTGCAAATCGCTTACGCCCTTTTACCAGCAGTTCTCGGAGCGGGGAGATTTTAAAAATGTGCTGTTCCTGCATATAGACGCCGATGAAAATCCCCTTGCACGGCAATTCCTGGCCGAGCGCGCCACGCCGCTGATGGTGACTTATCACAATGGAATAGTGCTGGAAGCCAATACGGTCTATAACGTGGAAGATATGACGCGGATGCTGGAAAAACTACTACATGCGTCCGACTAAAGATTTTAAAAGACATTTTTAAAAGCTCTTTTTAAAACCGCTTTTAAAAACAACTTGACGATATTTTACATTACATCAATATCATATTTCATTAGCAATCCCGGCAAACCATCGAGCGCAAACTTCGCCCCTTTTATCGTATTTAGTTCGGGGTCAATAGCATAATTATATGCTTCAGTGAAGTCTGCTTTCTGTAAAAATGTCCTGTTGAAAACTGCGCCAAGCATGTCACATTCTTTAAAGACCGCGCTCATCAGCTCCGTACCGGAAAAATCCACATCTTTTAAAGACGTTTTTAAAAACTTCGTTTTTGCCATTTTCCTGCCGGAAAATACCGCGTAATTCAGTACGGAATTTTCAAAACTAACGCTGAACATAAACTCCTTGCATTCGCTGAAATTCACGCCGATCACTTTGCAGTTTTTAAAAGTAATATTCTGTATGCTTGCGCCTTTCAGCTTCAAGCTTGCCAGGTTGCAGCCGAAGAAAGTGCAGTCAATAAAAATGCTGTTGGAAAAATCGCAACCGGTGAGATTGCAGTTTTTAAAAGTGCACTTTTCAAACTCGCGTTTTACAGCATTTCCACCCGGAAAAACTACATCTTCAAAAACTTTATTATTGTGATACTGATCTTGCATTATATGATGTTTTAAAAAGATTTTTACAGCCGTGATTTTCAATGTAAATTCGCACTAGACCAGGATTACATTTGCAGGCAAAATTACAAAAGCTATGATAAAACTTGAGACCTTTAAAAAAGAAGATTTTCAGCAACTGATAGACTGGATAGACAACGACCGGTTGATGACGAACTGGGCGGGTGCACTCTTCAGCTTTCCGCTTACCGAGGATTCGCTGGACTGGTATATCCAGGATACGAATGATATGAAGAATTCCGATACGTTCGTTTTTAAAGCGGTGGAGACTGCCACGGGACAGACTGTGGGGCATATCTCCATCGGCAGTATCAGCTGGAAGAATAAATCCGCGCGTGTAAGCCGCGTACTGGTAGGCAATACGGAAAAGCGCGGGCGTGGCATCTGCCAGGGAATGATTAATGCGATTTTAAAACTGGGCTTTGAAGGATTGGAATTGCACCGTATTACACTTGGCGTATATGATTACAACAAAGCTGCGATCCGCTGTTATGAAAAATGCGGTTTTAAAACGGAAGGTGTGATGCGTGATTCATTTCGGTATCAGGACACCGAATACTGGACGCTGGTGGAAATGGGAATACTGGAAGATGAGTGGCGGGAATTGCAGGCTGCAAAAGAATAGTATTTTTTAAAGGGAATTTACTCAATAAATTTTCGTTATCCCATACATCCACTACACTTATATAAAAATACAAAGAGAAAGTTCATGCCTGTTATTACTGTCAATGATACTGAATTACGGCACCTTATTTATTCTAAAGAAAATGCAGCAGTAAAATATACTTCACCCACCTGCGAAATTTGCAAAAAGCTTGCGCCTACGTATGAGGAAATATCAAATGATCCAAATTACAAGTCAATTTTCTTTGTAAAAATTGATGCTAATGAAAATCCTGTGGCAAAAGAATTTCTAGATGAACGTGCAATGCCGCTTTTAGTAACATATCATAAGGGCGTAGTGATGGAAGCCAGCCCGGCGGCGACGGAGGAGGATATTCTCCGTATGCTGAAAAAACTTCCGGCAAAAAAGTGAAAGTTTAGTTGGAAATAACTACAGATATTTGAGAGTTTAAAGCAATTTTTAAATGCTATCTGCTTATAAATTATCCTTTTAAAGAAAACTTCCTGAATGAAATGTTTTCAGAAAGCTTTCGTTACCTAAAAACAACTTTCACTTAACCGGAGAAAAACCATGTCAGTTATTACCGTTGATGACAATGAATTGCGGCATCTTATTTATTCTAAGGAAAATACTGCCGTAAAATATATCTCCGCTACATGTGCTATCTGCAAAGAGCTGGCACCCACCTACGAAGATTTCTCCAATAATAAAGACTACGCTTCTATTCTCTTTGTAAAAATTGATGCAAAGGAAAATCCGGTCGCAAAGGAGTTCCTGGAGGAACGCGAAACGCCTCTACTGGTAACATATCACAAAGGTGTGGTGATAGAAGCTAATCCTGCGGCTACTCCCGCCGATATTCAGCGAATGCTGCAATTGCTTCTGATAAAGGATTAGGATTACAGAAGCCTGCAACTGTTTTGTTTTTAAAAAGAATGTGAGCGAATTAATCGCCGGGCATTCCTTCCTTTCGTATTGTTTATCTTGATAATTACCTATACAGATCATGGCTATTCAAACAATTGACGATGAGCAACTACGCTTCCTGATTTATTCCCGCGAATATACTTCCGTAAAGTACACTTCACCAACGTGCGAAATTTGCAAAAACCTTGCCCCCGAGTACGACAAGCTTTCAAAACAACAGGAATACAGCTCTATTCTTTTTCTCAGGATTGATTCAGGTGAAAACCCGACGGCCAAGCAATTTCTCGCCGAGCAGGCCACTCCGCTGATAGTAGTGTATCACAAAGGCGTAGTAGTGAAAGCCGGGAGTGTGACGACCGTTGAAGATATGGAAGCCATACTGGATGAATTGCTGGTGTCAGTAACACATGTGAAATAGGTTTTTAAGAATTCTCTTAATTATACTCCAATAGAAAAGGCAGCCTGGAAATTTTCCGGCTGCCTTTTTAAAATTTACCGGATTAGTACACCCACTGGAACTGGCCGTCTTTAAAGGCTGTAAATGTCATAAAATTATCATTAATATTATCAAGATCAACGTACCCATCTTTGTTGTTAAGAGGCACAAGCAATATAGAAGTATTGCCGTATATAGCGATCCACTGCCCATCAGGCGACCATGTTGGCCAAGACTCTTTCCAGTCTGAAGTAGTGATTTGCTTTAGATTTGTTCCGTCAATATTGAGCGTATAGAGGTGATCATTCAAGATAAATGCGATCAGCTTCCCGTCAGGGCTTACTTTCGGCTGACGTGGATCACTTAGATCCTGATCTATGCGCTCGTATGTTTTAAAATCTTTGCTTGTGATATACAGCCCAGGATTAGCGTTGGGTTTTCCTGAGAACACAATACGGCCATCAGGAGTCCAGCTCGGACGCTCAAATCCTGCAACAGTAAAATCCTCAAAAAATTGCGTAACCAGTTTGCCCGTCTGGCGCTCAACCACATACATATCAAAACGATAACCAAACTGTCCTTCATACGCAATGTATTTGCCATCCGGTGAAAGCTGTGGACTTTTGAAAGCATCATTATATGTTTCTTCGTATGGTGCGTATATCTCGCTCTTCACTATCACACGTTTTGTCGTACCGTCTTTGCTATATTCTACCAAATCACCATTATTTGCAGAACAGATGATCGTACCTTCAGGGGTTACATACGGGTCAGAACCCGCCAGCAGGTTTGTGCCGGTCCCAGTTTTCACGTCAAAAGAGTAAATTCTGGAACGGGTTTCGCCATTCATATAAATTGTGCCTTTTGCCTTACCTGAGTCCGCAGGCTCGGTAGTAGAGTTAGAACAGCCACCAAGTGCCATCGTCACTGGTACAATTCCAAGTACAAAAAATGCTTTTAAAAACATGGACCGCAGTTTCATGATCTTCCTCAAAAAAATTAGAAAAATGATTTTTAAAAATACTAAAAAATTCTTTTAAAACTCCTCACCGCTCATTCCACTCACTATCTCAACTGTCCTCACGCTCACCGTCGTCACACGTTTTAAAAGCTCGATGACGTGCGGCTTGTAGTCAGAAAATCTGTAGGTATTGAATTTTTCGCGGATGGTCGGGTCTTTCGGCGTTTTTTCCTTGTACTGGTCGAGTATCCACTCCAGCGCCGAACGGTTGCCGAGCTTGTAGTCCCACGCTTCGGCGGGAATGCCGTGCAGCTCGGTTTCGTCGTCGAGGATGATGGCGCCGCGCTCACGGTCGGTTTTGAGTTTTGCTTTTGGCGGTTTTTTTAAAATGGTGGTGGAATTCCCGTTTGACGTG
>JAZKFS010000126.1:0-6080 GCA_040386315.1 Bacteroidota bacterium | reverse complement strand
TGGAATCCCCCTTTGTCCCCCTTGATAAGGGGGATAAGATTTCCTGCGCCGTATCTTCGCTCGCAAATAGCGCGTCACCCTTCCCCTCTCTTGTCCCCCTTACCAAGGGGGATACAGGGGGATTTCCCGTTGGAGTGGAATCCCCCTTTGTCCCCCTTGATAAGGGGGATAAGACTTGATTGTCGTCATCAGCAAATAGCACACTTCTCTCTCCTCTTGTCCCCCTTACCAAGGGGGATACAGGGGGATTTCCCGTGGAAACAACTTTCAAATCAAACTCCTCCACCGCCTCATACCCAATATGCAGCTGCATCAGCGCCTCGCCCCACTCCGCCCACTGCCGGAAGTCTTTTAAAAACGGGATGCGGGGGAACTCGCGGCGCAGGTTGAGCGCGTACTTGGTGCGGTAGTGCGGGCTGTGCAGAACGGCGTACACGTAGTGGAATATGTCCTCACGCGTGATGTCCTCCGCGGCATAGTGCGCGCAAAACTCTTTTAAAGCCCAGTCGGTGATGTTGTCCATGCGCTCGCCGCTGTCTGTGTAGCGGTAGAGCGGTAGGCATTGGGAATCGCCTGTGAAATGTAAATCTGGGATTTTATCAGTTGCTAAACAGTAAAGTGATTTTTCTGAAGCTATTGCTAAAAAACAAATCTGTTTATTTTCTACTTTAAAATCAATAGGAATAATATTATGTTGTTGGTATAATCTATGAATAATTTTCTTGTCGTAATAGACAAATTCTTTTAAAAACGGTCTATAACTTGCTTCTCTAATTTTCTTTTTATCAAACGAAAATTTTCCTCCTTTTAAAAGAAATGTTTCAAGCTCAGAGGTCCATTTTATTTTACGATCAACAAAATCATTCACGGCAATTTTGTCACCAGATTTTTTAAAACGTTTCCTTTCACTTTCAAAAACTTCAAAGAAAAACTCTATTTTATTTTTAAGATTTTCCTTATTAAAATCATAAACCCATTCATCACGATTTGTAGCAATACCAAGCGATAAAGTTTTAAAAATCGCTTTTTCCTCAAGTAAATTATTTTGATTTTTAACTTCCTTACTCGCAACTGGAATTAAGTTTTCAAAGTCATTATCAGAAAGATTTATCCAGTTATTTTTTGGATCAGGAGTAATTTTTTCAAAAGAAATGTCTCCAATCTTTTTTCCACCGAGAAATTGTAACTTTTCGTCCGCTGTTGCAAGTTCTTCAAGTCTTGCATACCAGATTTTCGCAATGTTTTTAAAAGAACCATTTTTAAAAGCTTCAGTTTTTAAAGCCGCGCGATTTTTTATCCAAAAGGAAATTGCAACACCCGTTTGAATTCCAAATACGTTATTTTTTGAGCCGCTCAATTTTGTATTTTCACGAACATCGCCGCCCAAATCCATAATGTAAACTTCGTCAAATTCCTCTGCCATAATTTTGCGAAAACCGTCAAACGTACGCGAATTAATGAACGAACGATTCGTAACCATACACACAATTCCATCATCAGAAATCCTGTCGCCTGCCCACCGGAAAAATCGCGCGTACATGTCGTAGAGCTTTGTTTTCTGCGCGGTTGATTGTTTGATGTACGTGTCTTTTATGCGCTTGTCAATTGCGGGATATTCTCGGTTTTTGTTGTTGTCATTTTCGTTTGCCTGATTCGCATTATACGGTGGATTGCCGATGATAACGGAGATTTTGCGGTCGTTCTGGCGTTTGATGCGTTCGGTATTTTCGGCGGCAAAGGAAAAAAGGTCGTCCTGCTTGTTTTTAAAACCAAAACCCATGTTGTCGAGCGTATCCACAAAGCAGATATTTTCAAAAGCGGCGTATTTGCCCATTTTCTGGCGGTACGTGGCCTCGATATTGAGATTGGCGATGTAGTACGGCAGTATCGCCACTTCGTTTGCGTGGAGCTCGTGGCGGTACTTGTGCTCCAGGCGCTCACGCGAGAGGTAGTCTATGATGTCGCAGATGAAGGTGCCCGTGCCGGTGGCGGGGTCGAGGATTTCCACGTTTTTGTCGCCGAGCATCCTGCCGAAATGCCGGTGCAGCAGCCAGTCGGTGCTTTCTATCATAAACCGCACGATCTCCTGCGGCGTGTACACGATGCCAAGGCGGTCGGCGGCTTTGGGATTGTACGCTTTGTAAAAATTCTCGTACACCACTTTTAAAAACTTCTGCTTTTCGTGGTGGTCGGCGATGCTGGCGGCGGTGGCGTTGATAGCGAGGTAATACGGCTGGAGCGCGCCGAGCAGGTTCCGCTTTTTTTCACCTTTTAAAAACGTGTTCTCAAGGCGAAAAAGCTCGGCTGCGATATTATTATCGCGGTGAAAATCCGCCTCGTCGAAAATCACGTTAAAAATATCTTCCGTAAGAATATGCTGAATCAGCATTTCGCGCACGTCGTCGGGCGAAATCTCGGGATTGATGGCCTCGCGGCACAGTTTTAAAAACTCCGCGCGCGCATTTTTAAAAACGTCATTTTCCGCCGAGGCAATATCTATCTGGCGGCGCAGCTCATCGAGCACTTTCGGAATATCGCTTTTAAAAAGCTCAATCGCCGCACGGAAATTTCGCACCTCGGGACGTTCGTAGGAAATGAACTGCGTGAGGAGTTTGTCCAATAAATCAGCATCGCGCATCGGCACACGCTGCACTTCCGCCCCGTGCTGTATGAGAACCGCCGTCCGCGAATCCTCGAAAATAATGTTGTCGTCGGGATACCCTTTTGAAAACTTTTTCTGAATTTCCTCATCAATGTCGTCCGACTCGTCCTTCGACTCCCAGTAGCCCCAGTCCTGCCGCAGCGCGTCCTTCACCGTTCCGTCGGGATTCACGCTGCGCGTGGCGCCCGGCTTTTTAAAAGCCAGCTCGGGAATAAGCAGGAATCCTTTTTGCTTGCAGTAATTATTCAGCAGCGTTTGGAAAGCACCACGAATGGACGTTTCATTAGCCGAACCGCCGTACTGGTACAGCTGCTCTACTTCGCGGATGAAATTTTCAGTGAGGAACGTGGACATATTTTGGTGACTGGTAACTTGTGATTTGTGACTGGTTTTTTTTTAAAAGACAAATATAGTGAATTGTTGAGTTGGGGTGCAAACTTACTAACGCGAACTTTTGACGCGGTCATCCCTCTGCCTGCGGCATCTCCCTTCAAAGGGAGACTTTTTTTGTCCTTAAAAAACGTAATAAGAAATTTCCCCCTTTGAAGGGGGATAAAGGGGATGACTCTTGCGATAGCTGGACGCGGGACCTTCCGGCGTGGCAATCCCTCTGCCTCGAGGCATCTCCCTTCAAAGGGAGACTTTTCAATTCATATTTTAAAAGCAGAGTTGTGTCAATCTAACGAATCCAGAGGATTCGCAGGTTTATAGCAATTGCCATATATCAATAATCTTCGACCCCGGCTGGGGTCGCACGCATTTTTTTATGTTTTTCTATAAACCTGTCATCCCTCCGGGATGAAAATGCAAAAGCGCTTTTAAAAATCAAAAAAAACCATTTGCTTTTAAAACAAATTTAGTTTAGGTTGCAACTGTAATTTTTCTTTTAAAAAATTATTCCGAGAGCCATACAATGCGTTTTAAAACCATATTTTTCATTGCCGCCATGCTCACCGGAATGACCTTTGGCAGCTGCACCAAAAAAGACAATCCCGTTGACACGCCTGTAGAAACCGGCGTGATACTGCCTTTAAAAACCGGAAATCACTGGTCATACCGCACGACAACGACCGACTCTACGGAAGAAACCCAAACAAAAGTTGTTGATACTGAAACAGAAACAATTATCAATAGCATTACCGCTGACGGCACAACATGGTACGGCATGGAAAGCTCTGTCGGCACAGGCAGCATGGGACAAAAGCCCGTAGTGTATTACCAGAATCGTAATGACGGCGCGTGGTACAGAAGCTATCTCGACAGTGCGGAGATCTTTTATAAATATCCTGCACAGCCGAATACATCCTATACTGCACTCGGGCATACAATGAACCTGATCTCAACTGCGGAGAAAGTTACCGTCCCGGCGGGGACATACACATGCTATCATTACCGGATGGTAATTGTGAACGGGCCTGTTTTTACCAATGATTATTACCTGGCGCCGAATGTGGGAATTGTAAAGAAAGTCGTCCGCGCTGACTATAGCGATCAGTATGGCAGTTTTGTCCAGGTGCGTCAGACTGAGCGTGAATTACAGTATGTAGTGCTGAGATAGAAAAAGCAGACAGCCGCGCCGGGAGGCCTCATCGCAATGACAATTTTTTAAACCCTGTCTATCATCAATATTTCAAATCATATTCCACTCTACAACTATCTGCTCTCTCACCTCAATTTCCTTACTTTGAATAGCAATTGCCTCAAGTGATTTTGATGCCATGTATTCTGTTTTCGCGCTTGTGATATAATCATCACCTTCTGTATCGCGCACATTGTAAAATATTCGCTGGATTTCTCCTAATTTTTGTCCGGCGGCGGCGCATATTATTTCTGCTTTTTGGCGTGCGTCGGCAATAGCAAGTTCTAATGCCTGTTTTTGATATTGTTCTTCGTTGCTTATTTCCGAATCCATTCCGAGGGAATCTTCGTCGAGAAGCGGGATGAGTTGCGCCAAAAGTTCGTTGATAATTTCGCGGTCATTCTTCAGAGTGATGCTAATTCTATACGTCGCAGCATATCCTTTAAAAACTCTTTTACTATCCGTGTATTCCGTCTCTACATCTACCGAGAAAGAATCAGTGGTATACTGTACCTTTTCTCCGCCGGCGGAAAGCTCTGTCATTGCGTTTACTTTGACGGAAAGTTTCAAAACAGCTTCTTCATAATTATTTTTTGAAAGTGCTTTTAATTTGCCGGATATTATTACCTGGTCAGGCATGATACACACGCGGCCTGCGCCTTTAATTTTCAGGATTCCCATGATTTTTTTTGCTATAGTGAAATAGTTTTGCATTAGCATTTTAAAAACTTTCGTGCAATATAGCGAGTTACGTAGCAGCAAAACAAAAAATACATTTATAATTAGATTTTGGCGGTAAAATAGTTTAGATTGCAACTGTTAATAGACATTCACTTATATTTATTATATCGAATTTGTATTTCTCATTTGGTTTTAAAAGGAGTTTCTTATGCGTTTTAAAAACGTAGTTTTTTCAGCGGTGTTTATCAGTGTAATATTTCTTGGCAGTTGTGCCGAAGATGCAGTAGTATCGCCGCCAAAGGAAGATGTGCTGATGCCTCTAAAGGTGGGCAATACGTGGAATTATCTAATAATGATGCGGGATTCAAGTACTACTACCAATGAAACGAATTCGGGCCCGCTTTCCATGAGTATTGCAGGAGATACTACTATCAGCGGGTCGAAATGGTATGGTATGGCAATGCCCTATGCAGGAATATACGTTTATTACCAAAATAAGGCAGACGGTGTTTGGGCAAATTTCCAGGGGATGTCGACACCGATGCTTATGTTTAAATATCCGGCAGACCTGAATTCCGGTTATCCGTACAAGCTGGTTTCAAAAACGGAAAGTGTTGTCGTACCGGCAGGCACCTTTTCGTGCTATCACTATCAGCATGTCAGTGTAGAGAATCCGGTAAATTTTGAACATTACTACCTAGCACCGAATATCGGCATTGTAAAGCAGACCAAGAGTGATGGCGGCGATAATGGTAGTGGAGGGACATATCTTAGCACTTCCACGATGGAATTACAGAGCTATACGCTGAAATAACAAGATGTAGCTGATAATTGAAAAGCCGTACTACGATATTGTGTAGTACGGCTTTATTATTAAAGATGTATAAACTTTTTAACTTTACTGTATTATCCCTCTGTCCTACGGACATCTCCCTTAAAAAGGGAGATACAAATTCAGAGTATTCCCCCTTTTCAAGGCAGGGCTGTTAAGTTCATAGTTAAAAAAAAAGGAGTCGCATTTTGACCCCGGAGGGGTCACATGTTTATAGAAACGAAATTTCTAATTTCCGGTTCTCGACCCCGGCGGGGTCGCACGTCGCCTGAGTACACGCTTAACACCAGGTGCGACCCCGCTGGGGTCGTAGATAGTGTATGGTG
>JAZKFS010000125.1:0-7103 GCA_040386315.1 Bacteroidota bacterium | reverse complement strand
CCAAAATAGAACCATCACTTGCGATCTGGGCTATCATTCCGCTGTATGCTGCAGGAAACTTAGCAATAAGGCGACTTTTACCGGTTGTCACATTAAATATTTCAGCGGCTGAAATCGCAGAAACATCCTGGTTTCTTCCACCGGTAATAATTATTTCCTCATCATTTATAAAAACCGCTGCATGCTGCCTTCTCGGTACAATCAGGTTTCCAATTACTTCCCAGCGCTTGGTTGTACGATCATACAATTCTACGGTTGGAGTTAATTCTCCGGTTGCGCCTTCTTTATTAATTCCACTGATCGCCACAACATTAGAATCCTTTGTCATGAGCATCGGAAATTCAGCACGCGCAAACGACATTGAATCAGTCAAGCGCGTTGTTTTATCTTTTAAAGAAATAATTTCGCAGGAACGTGTTGGTGGGCCGGTAAGGTGAGCATCGCTCCAATTTACGATGAACGTCCCTTTGGAATTAATATATCCGCCTGAAACTAAAATCTCGTTATTTCCTAAATATAAAGCATTATTATAATGGCGGGCTTTTAAAAGATTCCCGAAGTGCTTCCACTGGAGATCTTGAGCTTTTAAAATACAAATACTCAGAAAAAACATACAACATGAAAGCAGGATTTTGCTTTTCATATTTGCCTCGTAGATTACTATTATAAAAGTAATGAAAGCACCAGGATTTTAAAAAGTAAATTACTTTATTTTTTTTACATAATCAAAAGTGTTTTAAAAAGGACTAAAAAAGAAAAACGCAAGAACCTTCCGATTACTTGCGTTCAAAAATTTAGTTTTTAAAAAACCCTACACCGTCCTCGAATACATCGGCTTATTCGTCTGCACCTTCTGTGAGTACGCATCAAAGCACATGGCGATATTGCGCACGAGCAGGCGCCCCATACCGGTAATCACGTATTTATCATCCGTTTCGGCAATAAGCCCGTCGGCGATAAATTCGTCCAGCTTCGGAAGCGATTCGGCAAAATAGTCGTTGAAATTAACGCCGCAGTCGCGTTCTATCTCGCTTTTCGTCAGCTCCATATCGCACATGAGGCGCGTGATGACGTGGCGTCGGATTTTGTCGTCCTCCGTCATGCGGTAACCGCGTTCGGTCGGGAATTCGTCAGCATTCACACGGTCGTAATATTCTTTTAAAGACTTGACATTTTGCGCGTACGTGTCATTTATCTGGCTGATGCTCGACATGCCGAAAGAGTACATATCAGCATCCGCGTGCGTGGAATAGCCCTGAAAGTTGCGGTACAGCGTCTTTTCCACCTGCGCGATGGCAAGCTCGTCGGTCGGCTTTGCAAAGTGGTCCATACCGATATAAATATAGCCCGCGTCGGTCAGCTTGTCAATCGTCATTTTTAAAATCTCCAGCTTTTGCTCCGGCGTCGGCAGGTCTTCCGTCTTGATAATGCGCATGTGCGGCTTCAGCCACGGCACGTACGCGAAGTTGAAAATCGCAAGGCGTTCGGGCGAAATGTCAATAATCGTATCAAGCGACTTTTCAAAACTCTCCACTGTCTGAAAAGGCAGGCCGTAAATCAGGTCAAGATTTGCGCTAATAATGCCCAGCTGCCGCGACCAGTCAATCGCCGCGCGCGTGATTTCCTCCGGCTGTATCCGGTTAATCGCCTGTTGCACTTTCGGCGTAAAATCCTGCACGCCCATGCTCACGCGGTTGATACCCACCTCGCGAAACGCCTGCATGTGCTCGAACGTCAGCCCGCGCGGGTCAATTTCCACCGAAATCTCAGCGCCCTCGCCAAACGTAAAATGTTCGCGGATGAAATTGCCCAAGCGCAAAATCTCGTGCGGGTCAAGGTACGACGGCGTTCCACCGCCCCAATGCGACTGCATCACAGGCCGAGCCGGCGACATATACTTATGGATTTTTAAAATATCGCGTTCGATATAATTAAGGTACGTCGAGATTTTATCGCGCTGATGCGTCACCATCATATTGCAACCGCAGAAATAGCACAGCGTATCGCAAAACGGCAAATGAAAATACAGCGAAAGTTTCCCGTCAGGTTTTAAAAGATTATCATCCGTGATAGTTTGCTCAAAATCGCGCGCAGTGAAGTCATGCGAAAACGCCGGCGCAGGCGGATAGCTCGTGTAGCGCGGCCCCGGACGGTCGTATTTACGCAAAAGCTCGATGTCTATATCGTCAAATTGTTTCATTGTTTCGATCAGTTTTTTAAAACATGGTGAAAGGCATTCGCTATGACGAGTGAAGGTTTTAAAGATTTCCATTTTTAAAAAGTTCTTTTCAAAAACTTAATTCAAAAGTATCGTCATTGCGAGCATAGCGTGGCAATCTGATTTATAATGCAAAAAGACTTCAAACGCAGATTGCCACGTCGGAAGACCTCCTCGCAATGACAAATCAAAAGGGGTTTTAAAACAAAAAAAAATTTCATACTGAGCCTGTCGAAGTACGAAATTTTCCAACAGGTTTTATGCAAGTAACAATCCTTTTAAAAACTGCCGCGAACTTCTGACGCCTTCATACTTCGACAAGCTCAGTATGAAGTAAGAAAATTCATTTACAAACTTACCAACTCAATTCTCCCAACAATTCCACCTTTTTCTCGCCTTCGGTAATTTTTCCAATAGGATAACATTCCAGGTTTTCTTCTTTTAAAAGCCTGATAATTTCATCAGACGAATCCGCGCGGCAAACCGCCGTAATGCCAACGCCCATATTGAACGTGCGCATCATGTCAGCATCAGCCAGATTGCCAAATTGTTTCAGCGTTTTAAAAACCGGCAGGATTTGAAGCCTGCTTATATCAATTTCAGCGTTCAGATTTTGCGGCAAAATCCTGTCAAGATTTTCGCGAATTCCACCGCCTGTAATATGCGCCAAACCTGTCAAACCATCCAGTTCAAAAATTCTTTTTAAAACTTTAAAATAGCTTCGGTGCGGTGTGAGAATTGCGTCAATAAACGGTGCGCCGTCAACAGTTTCTTTTAAAATTTCGGGCTGCATCTCAATAATTTTGCGCACAAGCGTAAAGCCATTCGTGTGAACGCCGCTCGACGGCAGCGCCAGCACAACATCGCCCGCCTCAATGCGCGAACCGTCAATGATTTTCGACTTTTCGACAATGCCCGTCACGCTCGCCGTCAGCACATATGTTCCCGCTTCCAAAACGCCAGGTTGCTCTGATGTTTCGCCGCCTGTCAGCACGCATTCGTTGGCTTTGCACGCTTGTGAAAACGCCTCGACCATTTGCAGAATCACGTCTTTTTCCATCTTGCCGCAGATAATGCAATCCTGCACGGACAGCGGATACGCGCCCATCACGGCAATGTCATTGATGAGATGATTTATCAAATCCTCGCAGATTGACGCAACACGACCATATTTAAACGCCAGCTTCTGCTTCGATCCCGGCTCCTCCGTTTTAAAAACAAGAATCGGTTCTTTTAAAAGGGGAAAGCTCCCGTCAAAAAGTGAAGCAAATGCGCCGATTTTGTTTAAAACGCGCGAATCATTTGTTTCCAAGCTCGCAGCCATTTGCTTTTTCGTCGCATTGGCTGTGTCAATATCTACGCCGGATTGTTTGTAGTCGAGTGTGGTCATTTTTAAAAGGTTTTAAAAGCAACAAAGTTTTTAAAAAGTAAGATTCCAACAGTAAATCTTTTAAAAATTATAGGAATTTCGACTGTGTTTTTAAAAGAAAATCAAAACGATTTATCATATCGCGATACTTTAAAAAGATTGTATTTATCATCGCGAACAATCTTCTTTCCAGCAGAATCAATTTTTACGCGAACGAAAATTTTCATTGAATCAGGTGGATTTTCCGGAGCAAGAAATAGCAAGTCTTCCGGTTCGCTTTTGGCAAGTTCAGAAACAGTATCTCTTCGTAAGATTTTACCATTCATTATTGGAAAGACTTCAACTGATTCGACCAGATATCCGCTTGGACATGGAAAATAAGGATTACCGCACACGTAAAGTGGAACATCAAGATGAGTTGGCCAATCATATGGAAGGTCAGTATAGTAGCCGAGATAAGATAAAGAAAATTTGTATTCAGGTTTCTGAATTTCTATTTCATTATAGCCAACAAAATAATAATTGGTATAAAGGCTACATCCAGTTAAGCCTGAAAATATCAATGCAAACAAAAATAGAATTGAGAGTTTTTTCATATCAAAGAATAAATATTCTACGATTTCACACTAAATTCCTTCACCGTATCCACAAACAGCTTCGCGTGTTCCACCGGAACATCCGGCAGAATTCCGTGGCCGAGATTAAAAATATGGCCGTCATAGCCGCGCATTTTTTCAATGATTTTTTTCGTACGGGCTACTATTGTTTCAGGATTAGAAAGTAATGAAATCGGGTCAAGATTTCCCTGAATTGCAGTACGCCCGTTGATGATTTTCCGCGCGTGAGCAATATCGGTATTCCAGTCCACCTGCACTACGTCGCAGCCCGTCTGTACAATATCCTCGATAGACTCATAGCTGCCGCGTGCAAAAACAATCACTGGCACATCACTCGCCGCCTTGACTTCCTGCACAATCATCTTAATGTACGGCAGCGAAAATTCATTAAAATCATCGTAGCTCAGCATGCCCGCCCACGAGTCAAAAATCTGCACCGCATCAGCGCCCGCCTGCGTTTGTGCAATGAGATATGTGGCAACAGATTTCGCGATTTTCTCCAGAACCTGATGCGAAATCTTCGGCTCTTTAAAAAGCATGATTTTCGCGTTTTTAAACTCCTTCGTCCCTTGCCCCTCCGTCATATACGCAAACAGCGTCCACGGCGCGCCGGCAAAGCCAATCAGCGGCACACGCCCGGCAAGATTTTTCTTCGTCATCGCCAGCGCGTCCATCACATATTTCAGCTCTACATTCGGGTCAGGAATGAATAGTTTATCCGCATCGCTTTGGCTTTTTAAAGGATTTTCCAAACGCGGCCCACGCCCTTCCTCAATCGAAAGCGCCATGCCCATTGCCTCGGGAATCACCAGAATATCCGAAAAAATAATCGCCGCATCCACACCCACAATATCAATCGGCTGAATCGTAATTTCCGACGCCAGCGCCGGCGTTTTACACGTAGTAAGGAAGTCGTAATTTTTGCGGATAGCACGGTATTCCGGCAGGTAGCGTCCCGCCTGGCGCATCATCCAGACCGGTGTTCGTTCAGTTTTTTCGCGGCGTGCCGCACGGAGAAAAAGGTCGTTTTGGTATTGGCTCATGATTTTTCTATTTATGAATTTCCCTTGAATTTCTTTTAAAATTGTCATTCCCGCGCAGGCGGGAATCCATATGTTGGATTGTGCTTTAAAAACTCTGCTATTTCTTCAGCTAATTTATCAGCCGTAAATTTTCCATCTTTCGGTAGGATATCCGCCTTTAGACCATATTGCAAAAGCATACTTTCTGTGGTCGTACCAACAGCTGCAATGGCAACACTTTTTAAAAATTCCTGTTGAATAATCTTTAAAAAATTCTCCACACTCGATGGACTAAAAAATGTCACAACTGAAATTTCACCGTTTGATAACATTTCCTGAGTTTTTATGACATCATCCTTTTCAAGAATTAGAGGAACAGTTTTATACACTTCAACTGAATCTACTAAAACTCCTCCTTTTAAAAGCTCAGCTTCTATTTGCTTTTTACTCAAATTTCCATGGAGAAATAGAGCTTTTTTTATAGGAATCTCGCTTTTAAAAATAGCTTCCGCAAGAGCTTTTGCAGTATAGTTTTCAGGAGTAATATCAACTGTAAATCCTAGTTTCTCAATTGCGATTCTTGTTTTTTCGCCAACTGCACAGAACTTTTTCAAAAGCAATTTCCCCCTTGGAATTCTTTTAGTAAAAGGGTTAAACAGCATATGAACGCTATTAGCACTGGTAAAAATCAATGTATCATACTCATCAATTTTTATAATCTTTTCCTCTAATTCGTTCCATGAATGAGGTCTTATAATTTTTAAAACTGGAAACAAAACTGGTTCTAAACCGCGAACTTTTAAAAGTTCTGCAAATTCAGCAGCTTGCTCAGGCTCTCTTGTGATAAGTATTTTTTTCACGTTACAATGAACTTCTCAATTCTTTTAAAATCTCATCGCCACCTTTTAAAAGCAGCATTTCAGCAAGTGCCGTTCCTAATTCTTCAGGATTTTTGATTGAATCAGATAAAAAATCTCGCACAAGCTTTTTGCCATCAAGCGAGCATATCACGCCTTCGAGTTGAATTTCTTCACCAACGACCTTCGCATACGCACCAATCGGCACCTGGCAACCGCCTTCGAGCTTTCGCAGCATCGCGCGTTCGGCGCGGGTGGCGCGTTCGGTTTCCCTGTGGTTGATTGTTTTTAAAATTTTTAAAAGATTTTCGTCGCCTTCGCGGATTTCTATTCCGATTGCTCCCTGGCTGACGGCAGGGAGAATCGATTCTGTAGAAATTACTTCGGAAATCCTGTTCTCATAGCCCATGCGCAGAATTCCCGCGTGTGCGAGAATCATTCCCGCTAAATCTGACTCATACAGTTTTTTAAAACGCGTGTCGAGATTTCCACGAATGTCGTGGATTTCCAAATCGGGACGTTTATGTAAAAGCTGCGACTTGCGGCGAAGCGAACCCGAAGCGATTTTTGCACCCTGCGGAAGTTCGTCAATTGTTTTAAAAGGCGAATCAGGATGTTTTAAAAAGACGTCGCGCACATCCTCGCGTTCGCACACCGCGCCGATCTGTAAACCTTCGGGAAGGCGCGTCGGCAGGTCTTTTAAACTGTGCACCGCCATATGGATTTCGCCCGCCAGCATCGCCGTTTCCAGCTCTTTTGTAAAAAGCGCTTTGTCGCCGATTTGCGAGAGCGGCACATTGAGGATTTTGTCGCCGGTTGTGGAGATTATTTTAATTTCAAATTCAATTTCAGGATGAGCACTTTTTAAAAGGCCGCGCACGTATTCCGACTGTATGAGCGCGAGTTTACTGCCGCG
Organism: Bacteroidota bacterium; assembly: GCA_040386315.1. GTDB lineage: Bacteria > Bacteroidota > Ignavibacteria > Kapaibacteriales > DASPKH01 > DASPKH01. The sequence goes on along the minus strand of JAZKFS010000125.1, from coordinate 104 downwards.
TGAACCGATTATTATATTTTTCATTGATAGATTTCTTTTTAAAAAGCTTTTAAAAACTGCCTGCAAAATTGGCGAAAAGCGGCGGCAATGGCAAATTTAGCGCA
>JAZKFS010000124.1:0-54099 GCA_040386315.1 Bacteroidota bacterium | reverse complement strand
AAAGAACCGACAACGACTGAATTTTAAAGTTTCTTATCAATGTCATCAAAGACCATACAGGTAAATATCGCCGGGCGAAATTATACGCTTCGGGGCGACGACGAAACTCAGGTGAGGCAGTCGGCGCATGAAGTGGACAGCCAGATACGGCAAATTCAACAAAAGCTGAACGAACAATCAACATCGACGCTTTCTATTTTGGCCGCGCTGAATTTGGCCGAGCGTTTTCATGAATCTCAGCGCCAGACGCAAACGGATACGGAATATATAGTGAGCGAGATCGAAAAAATGGCAGAATTTCTGCACAAATGCTGCAATATTTCGAACGTTTAATAGTTTTCTTAAAAAGTTGATTTTAAAGGTTTTAAAAAGAAAAGTCGAACTCTCATTACTGTTTGGATTTGATGATAAAAAGATAAGATTACGTATTTGATTTCAAAGCGCGTTTTAAAAAGCCGCATCGGTCTATCGTTGTCGTTCGCTACATAAAAAAGAACCGTTATTTTTTTCCTCAGGGAGCTACTTTCGGGTATAAATTACAGGCCTCATCCATAGCAATATGGAAACTACGCTTTAAATGCAGCGCGGTTCAGTGGACGTAAAATATAGCTCGACGCAGCACCCACCATGCGAGACATGGGTTCTTTTTTACCCGCTATCAGACAGCGGCACACATATTTTTGTGTGCAGAAGTAGATTTCCGGTGCGGTCTTTTTATTTTTAAAAATGAATGTTCATAGAAAGTTTTTAAAAACTTTCACTATATAATTTCAATACTTTACAAAACAAAAAAAACGAAAAGGTTTTAAAAAATGAATGAAATGATGATCATTTTACTAAGCTTGGTGGGGCTCGTAGCGGGCTTCGGTATAGCTTATTTTGCGGGTAATAAGGCAGCGGCAGCGAAGATATCCGAAGCTGAAGCCCGTGCGAAACTTGTCCTGGAAGAGGCTGACCTCGAAGGCAAGAACATGAAAAAAGAGAAAATGCTGGAAGCAAAAGAGGAGTGGCACAGACGCAAACAGGAATTTGAAAACGACTCGAATGCAAAGAAAAATAAAATCCAGGCATCAGAAAAAGCTTTAGCAACACGCGAAGAAACAGTGAACAGCAAGCTTGAAGTAATTACAAAAAAGGAAAAACAGCTACAGAGCTTTGAAAGTGAACTTGCAAAAAGAGAGCAGGGAATCCAGGAAAAACTGAAAAAGGCGGATGAAACATTGCTTGAGCAGACGACACGTTTGGAGCGCATTACCGGTATGTCAAAAGAAGACGCAAAGCGGTATCTGATCGAAAATATGACGAATGACGCAAAAGAAGAAGGCGCGCAATTGGTAAAAACAATCCGCGATGAATCGAAACAGAATGCGCAGAAAGAAGCGCAGAAAATCATCGTTCAGGCAATCCAGCGCACAGCGTCAGATCACAGCGTTGAAACGACGGTTTCTGTTGTGAACCTTGCCAGCGATGAAATGAAAGGACGCATTATCGGGCGCGAAGGGCGGAATATTCGTGCTTTTGAAGCGGCAACGGGCGTGGATCTTATCATTGATGATACGCCGGAAGCGGTTGTAATTTCGGGTTTTGATCCGTTCCGCCGTGAAGTTGCCCGTGTGGCGCTTGAACGCTTGATGGCTGATGGCCGTATTCACCCGGCGCGAATTGAGGAAGTTGTTGAAAAATCGCAGAAAGAGCTTGAGGAAGAGGTCTTCCGTTTGGGTGAAAATGCGTTGCTTGAATTGGGAATTCACGGTGTACATCCTGAGTTAATCAAGTACGTCGGGCGGATGCGCTATCGTTCCAGCTATGGGCAGAATCTTTTAAATCACTCAATTGAAGTTTCCTATTTGTGCGGAATTATGGCGGTCGAGCTTGGGCTTGACCCGAAAATGGCGAAACGCGCGGGAATCCTCCATGACATCGGCAAGTGCGTTGACCGCAATACGGAAGGGCCGCACGCGCTTTTGGGATTTGACCTTGCGAAAAAATACAAGGAGCATCCGATCATTTGCAATGCGATCGGCGCGCACCACGAAGATATTGAAATGGAAACGGCTATTGCGGTACTTGTGCAGGCGGCGGATTCCATCAGCGGCGCTCGCCCTGGCGCTCGTCGCGAATCACTTGAAAATTACGTAAAGCGCCTTGAAAAACTTGAAACCATCGCAATGAGCTTTGAAGGCGTTTTAAAAACATTTGCTATCCAGGCAGGACGTGAGATCCGCGTGATGATCGAGCCGGAACGCGTGGACGATTTAACAGCCGATCAACTGGCGCATGACATCGCGGGACGAATTGAAAATGAAATGGAATATCCGGGACAGGTAAAAGTAACGGTAATCCGCGAGCGCCGGAGTATTGGTGTTGCGAAGTAAGTTTTTAAGACGCAGAATTCTTTTAAAACCTCATTTGTTTTTAAAAAACAGTGAGGTTTTTTCTTATCGTAAAGACGGATAATTATCCGTCTCTACATTTAGATTCTATTATGAAATTTTGTATCCTTGGAATAAAAGCCGGTGGCGGCCCGCTTACAACACGCCATCCATCGGGAACAGTTTTAAAAAGTGGCTCTTCGGCATTTTTGTTTGATTGCAGTGAGGGAACGCAGATTCAGCTTATTCACGCGGGCGTTTCACGAAATTCGCTTGATGCGATTTTCATTACGCACATGCATGGCGACCATATTTTCGGACTGATGCCGCTGCTGTCGAGTATGTCGAGCGACAGGCGGACTTCAGTTTTGCATCTTATCGGGCCAGTGGGAATTGAAAAATTTTTAAAAACTAATGCAGAATTAACCGGAACAAATCTTCAGTTTGAAATTCTTTTTAAAGAATTAGAAACAGATTTTAAAGGTGTGGTTTTTAAAAATAATAATTGTGTGATTTCTGCTGCACCGATGGATCATGTGGTGCCGTGCTTTGGTTTTAAAGTGCAGGAAATTCCGCAGGTAAATATTGACCGTGAGAAATTGCGAAGTTTAGGAATTGAGCCGGGAGCGCTCGTTGGCGTTTTAAAAAAGAATGGAAGTGCAACATTACCTGACGGTAGAGAAATCTTTTTAAAAGATGTTATTCAGCCGGAAGTGCCGGGAAAAATATTCGTACTGTGCGGCGATACGCGGCGAACGGAAAGCGCGGTGGAATTAGCCCAAAACGCGAATGTATTAATTCACGAAGCGACATTCGGCAAGGATCTGTTGGAAAATGCTGCACAATGGTTTCATTCTACGACGATAGACGCGGCTGAGACGGCTTTAAAAGCAAATGTGATGTCATTATACATTACGCATTTCAGCAATCGCTACGAGGATTTAAACGCGCTTTTAAAAGAATCACAGGAAGTCTTTACAAATAGTTTCCTGGCGGAGGAATTAGTTTGGGTGGAATTTTAAAAGAAAAAAACCTCACACATTTTAAAAACATGAGAGATTTTAAAAGGATCTTTAAAAGTTTTTTAAAACTTACATCTGCGCCAGCGCCTGCTCAATATCCCGCATCATATCTTCGGAATCTTCCACGCCACAGGAGAGCCGCACAAGCCCATCAGTAATTCCTAAACGCTCACGCTGCTCTTTCGGAATCGAGCCGTGTGTCATGGAAACCGGGTGGCAAACGAGCGATTCCACGCCGCCCAGCGATTCAGCGAGAGTGAAAAGTTTTAAAGAATTCGTGAATTTGCGTGCATTATCCAGCGAGCCGAGTTCGATAGAGATCATGCCGCCGAAGCCGCGCATTTGCTGTTTAGCGAGCTCGTGTTGCGGGTGAGATTTCAAGCCCGGGTAGTGAATTGCGTGAATATGTTTATTTCCTTCGCAGTAGGCAGCGATTTTTAAAGCATTTTCCTCGTGGGCGCGCATTCTCAACGCCAGCGTTTTGCTTGAGCGCAATAATAGCCAACATTCAAACGGGCCGGGAACAGCTCCCGCAGCATTTTGAATAAATTTTAGTTGCGTTGCAATTTCCTCATTGCTTGTAGCTACAATTCCACTCACCAGATCAGAATGTCCACCAAGATATTTCGTTGCCGAATGCAGAACGATGTCCGCACCAAGCTCTATCGGCGTTTGAAAATACGGGCTGGCGAATGTATTGTCCACGACCATCATTGCGTTATTCGCTTTGGCAATTTTGGCAACGGCTTTTAAATCTGTGAGCGTCATCATCGGATTCGTCGGCGACTCGGTGTACAGCATTTTCGTATTCGGTTTTAAAGCTGCTTCGATATTCGCCATATCGCGCATGTCCACATAGGTAAATTCCACGCCAAAGCGACGCATGATCTTGTCAAAATGCCGGAACGTGCCGCCGTACATATCTTCTGCTGCGATCACATGGTCACCCGCACTCAAAAGTTTTAAAACGGAATCTACCGCTGCTGTACCGCTTGCAAAAGCAAAACCGTATTTCGCTTTTTCCATTGCCGCGAAATTTGCTTCCCACGCAAAGCGCGTTGGATTGTGCGTGCGTGCGTATTCAAAACCTTTGTGTTTGCCGATCTCGATCTGTGCGTAGGTTGACGTTTGAAAAAGGGGAACGGTGACGGCGCCGGTGATTTCCTCCGGCTCCTGCCCGATGTGGATGGCGCGCGTAGAAAACCCGGTGAATTCTTCTTTGGAATTATGCATAATGATCTTATTTTTAAAAGCTTGAAAATTGAGGAAGTTTTTAAAACGAACAATCTGCAAATTTAGGAAAATTCGGGAAAGAAATAGTTTTTAAAAACAGCGGGCAAGGGAAGCATAGCTAATGATATACCAAAAACAAAACAGCACAATGCAGATTTTTAAAACCTTTGCATTGTGCTGTTAATCTTTTAAAACGAAATTATTATTGAGAGGGAAATTACCGCGATATGACGAATTTTTCTGCCAAGCGGAAATCTTTTCCCTGCACCACGCAGATATACATTCCTTCCGGCAGCCCACTTACCTCTATTTCATATCCTTCGTCATTTTTCTTTGGAGAACCCTTCCAGACCACATCACCCATTTTTCTACCGAGTATATTGTAAACATTGATCTCGATCTGTGCAATATCATTTGGCAGAGTAAGGATCACCTCATATTTATCACCGCCCTTGTTTTTAATATACTGGATTTTCGCGGTAGTATCAGCTATCATTCGCGAAGTGGAGGTTGTCTTGCCCGTATAGACTTTCTTACTGCGAAGAGATGTCAGGGCAGAGCGGACCCCACCTGAAAAACCTTTGCTTTTTGTTTGATCTGCAAATGTTTCAGCTGGCAGTGCAAATATCAGCGCAAAGATTATAACCGGAAACAATGTTTTAAAGAATGTAGATAATGTTTTCATAGTATAGTTTTTGTATCCTGATTTCTATTATCTTCATTACGCACTATTCGTGATATTGTTTTGAATAAATACGCTGAAAATGGAGCGGATCTTTTAATGGATTTTTAAAAATACGCACTTTTTTACATTTTTTAAGAAAAATTAATCATTCACTCAATAAAAACTGCTATCGCTTTTAAAAAGATTTCGATTTCTCCTTCCTGCGTAAGAGCTGTAATTGTTTTTAAAAGGTTTAATATTACTTCCTATATTTAAGAAAAAAGTTTTCTAATGTTTTTAAAAAAAGAAAGCTGCTCTGTAGAAGTAATCTACAGAGCAGCTTTGTAATGTATGGTCCTTTTAAAACCGGGAAGTTCCTTTTAAAAATTAGTCGGTAATAACCATTGACTTCGTGCTATTGAAAGGCCCTGACACCATGCGGTATTGATAAACACCTGAAGATAATTTCTGAGTGTCCACCCTTACCGTATGATCGCCTTCCTGCTGAACACCGTCAACAACAACCTTTACTACTTCGCCTAATGAATTGTATAATTCAATACGCGTGTAGGCTGTAAAGCCGATGCTGTATGTAAGCTCAATCGTACCGCCTGTAGCCGGGTTCGGGCTGATGCTTTGCATCATGAACTGTGTACCGCTGATCTTGACAGCACGTCCTTCCACAAAGCAGTCTTCGATGTTGACCGAACTACCGGCAGTATCAATGATCACACACTTATTACGCTCATTTAAGCTCATATTGAGCTGCATTGGGTAATTCTGGCGCGGAGTAAGATACGTCTGCATCATAAGTTTTACAAGCGCACCGTTTTTCTGGATCGGTGTAGAGCCGCTGCCGGTTACCGTCACCATGTGTTTTCCGTCAGGAAGCGTTACAGGCCCTGAAACAGTTGGTGTATTCCAGCCCGCAGGAAGGCCAACATTGGTAATTGAACCAGTGTATGACATTTCATTTGGATTGAATATCAACTGTGCTTCAAAGCTTTTAGCACCGACCTGATTCCAGGTATTGCTTTCACCGTTGATCGTTACCTCGAACCTGTCGCTCAGGCGTAGTTTGCTGTCATTTGTGAGTGTGAATTTTGCATTTACACGCGTTGTCTTCCACACTACAGACATTGAAACAGGCCCATTGTCTGTCTGAGCAATAACGATCGCATGATATGTTTTTTCCGTCATCGGATTAAACTGGACTTTAATATCGCGGCTATTGCCCGGTGTGATCTGAGCCGGGAAGTCGTTTCCATTAGCAATGCTAAAGAAATTCGACTCGCCCGGGAAGGCCGGATCATCAACGATAGTCGGAACACTGGTAATATTGACAATTGAGCCGCCTGTGTTTTTGATCGTCAGCGTTCCAACCGGATTATCACAAAGAAGATCCGTGTTATTGATCGTTGTAAACTCAAGTCCCGGAGCATATCCGCAACCTATTACCTGATAGACGGTTAGCTGTTGTGCGTTTGTACCGCGCGCCGTATCTGAGTTTATTTCAATTGATGCTGTTGCTGAACCAACTGCCGATGGAGTAAACGTGAGATTGTATTGTCTCGAATCTCCCGGTGCTAAGACAAGCGGAGAGGTGGCACTGATACTTGCAAGCGATGTTGCTGTAGCCGGATCTGCCCAATTGAATATGCCGTTGACCGGCTGCACTAACTCAATTCTTGTGATGGTAAGGTCCATATCGCCTGTATTTTTTACAGTAAATACTTCCGGCGTTGCATCTGTTTTACCAACTTCTGTCGGATCCTGACAGTTATTACTGAAATCAATATTATTTGCAAGAATTACCGGAAGTACACCAATACCTTTCAGCGTGCCTTCGATCTCTTTATCAACTTTATCTGAATAGGTCGCTACAACAGAATTATTTTTAGCGCCCAGTGATTCAGGTGTAAATCGTACATAGATTAAGATTTCTTCCGTTCCGCCATCACCCACAGGATTAAGTGCTATTGGCCCGAGTGTAGTTGAGTATGGCTTTACATCAATTATCTTGAAATTATTATCAGTATTTTTCAGCTTAATATCTGTAACGGCTACTGTAATATTACCGGTGTTAGTCACTTTAATTACAGTATCGTGTGATGTTGCCACACGACGCTCTTCCCAGTCATAATTGCCAATATTCACGCCCGGATTAGTAGTCTTACCTTTCCAGTTGGAAACACTATCTCCGGCCATTGCATTGCTTGCAAATAGAATATTCTGCGTATAATCACCAACGACCGGCGACTCAAAACAGATCTCTTTTAAATACACCGTGTCGCCCGGAGCAAGCGTCAGCGGGAATGCCGGTGTGATATTCGTAAGTGTAAATGGAGCCGTATATCCTGTTGGAGTATTGATAGTAAGGTCATCAGTACCATAATTGGTGATCAGCAGGCCATTTTCTAAACATGCTTTTTCATTGATACCACGGCTTCCTGCATCGAAATCACCAACCTTGATCTTCGGCATTACACCACGCCCTTTCACTTCCCATGGGAAGCGCGCGCACGTTGTTTCTACGATAAGTGAATCCTGGTCGAACAGAAGAGCTTTTGTGGTGTATTCCGCTGTAGGTGAATATCGTACCACGAGTGTACGTTTTTCATTAGGAGCAAGCGTTGTCGGTTGATCTCCGCTAATAAATGTAAATACAGAACCCAGTTTCATGCTGACTTTCTTCAGTTCTACCGGAGCTACACCGTTGTTTGTAAGAACAACATTGAAGTCAAGTGATGTGCCGACACGAACCTTGCCTACATCTATAGGGTCAGGCGAAATGCTCAGCTTGTCAGCTATATATATCACTGAATCTAAGGCAACATTACCTGCACGGTCAATTACCTCAAAAACTGCTTTCGCATCTTTTTTCAGATCTACTACCTGCAAGGTAAAATCATATCGTGGAAGCATCGGATCATTTTCAAAGGTAGCAGGAGTTGGGTCAGGCTGGAAATTATAGCTTTCGTCATCCCTGATCTGGACCTGACCAACGCCGGACTCTACCTGGCGTGGGTTATCATTTATCTGACCTTCGCGAAGTTCTGTTGCATTGATTTTAAAAAGGCCGCATTCCTGCACTATTTTTAAAACAGGCTCATTTGTATCAAGCTCATCAATTTTATTCAGGGCCATAGCAGCGGGCCAGCCATAAGAGTCAAAAGAGCTGAATCCATAGATAAATCCGGCAAACTTTGTCTTGCTTTCTACACGGTGCGCTCCCGGATTTACATCCTTAGCCAGATAATAAATATTTGTAGATGGGATACGCTGTAGCATAATTTTCGGATCTGTCTCATAAACAAATTTTCCGTCAAGCTTCAGTGTTTTTAAAAGCGTATGATTTCCATCAGTAGAGTCTCCAACTGCAAGTATATTAAACCAGTTCTTTGTAAAAGCAGCGCTCGCCGGAGTCTGGAATACTGTTCCCTGGATATACTGCTCTAAAGGTGGCACGATGATCATGAAAGGGTCAAAGATCGGATCACCATCCCAGTTTGCAGAGTATGAATATTGCATAAGCAGGATCGGCTTATTTGACGTCCATACTGAATATCCTCTAACATCCTGGCCGCCGGGAGATTCAGAGGCATAGAGAGATTGCTCAAATTGCCCGGGTGTATTTAATACCCATGTCTTAGCCCCAATTTTTTGATTTGTGGCTTTGTCGTACCACACGCCTTTTACGATCGTACCAGCTTCCTTTGCGACAGCACGGAAGAGATCGCCATTGCCTTTCCGCATATATTCGCCTGTAACGAAGTTCTTTCCCCAGGCAGATGTCGGAGGGATCATTTCAGAAAGGTGATCACGCCCGTTGTTAGCAGCAATTGCCGGGATCATCACGCGCTCATGGTATGAAATAAGCCCGACAGGCTTATTTGATGTGATCGTGGTGCCTGTCATGTCAAAGCTCCCGACAGTAGCTCCATTACCGACCATGTTATAGACATCTCCTTTATTAAGGGTCCTGGTAACAACATCCCCGATCTTATTATTTTCGGTCGTACGTCCAAATCCTTTTCCTTTGATTTTTACCGTAATTACCGTTTGATTCTGCGACGCTACAACAAGAAATCCACCGCCCCAGGGTGAGAATTCACCAAAATCATAAAAACTGCAATTAATATTTTCCTTTCCCCATACGGAAGTAGGAAGAGCCAGATACCCTTCAGAAGTATTGGTTTTTGCATTCAATACATATACTGAGATCGGCTGATCGGCTGAGATTTTAAATGCATACGGAGAAACTCCGGGTGTACGCACTTCAAAGTCAGTCCCAATACCATCAGCTGCACCATACGTTGTGATCTTCATAGCTTCGACGGGTTTGGATTTATTATATCCCAGCCCTTCAGCTTCCACTCTTACATTTGTGTTCTTACTGGAGGTAATATAAAACTCAATTGCATTGGTAGGATAGCCCGGCTTTTCATTAGGCGGAATGGCAATATAGAACTCACGCCCCTGGGCTGAGTTATTTAAAAGCGCATCCTTAATTTTCGGCGTTATCTTGCTGCCGCCCTGCGCCCAAGCTGACGGAGCCAATATAGCCAGCGCCATGATGAGAGAAAAAAACCTTGTAAAGGTTTGCATAGAGATCCTCATGAATACATTATAAAAAAAAATTATTTTTTAAAATTCGGTCGTATTGAGCTTGACAGATAAAGGAATACTTTGTTACAAAGTTAAGTACAATAACTATTTACTGTAGTAGAGTTTTTAAAAGATCACAAAGCAATTTTAAATGAAGTGTATATTACCTAAATATCCTGAAATAACCAAAAATTTTTTTGGTGTAATAAATTTTGTAGTTTTGAAAATAAAGCAAAAAAATGCCGAGTTTTCTTACTAACGTAGTAACTGCTTAAAAATTATGGAATTTACCGTTGACTTTAATTCCGCAGCGTTTGAGAATAAACGCCGGAGCCCGGAAGAACTTGCCGAAGTAGCAAATGAAATACGCAAAGATATTATCAAAATGCTGGTGCTGGCTCAGTCCGGGCATAGTGGTGGCCCGCTTGGAGCCACAGATATTTTTGCTGCAATGTATCTCGGCGGCGTGATGCGCCACGATCCTAAAAATTCAAAATGGGAAAAGCGCGACCGGTTCGTATTGAGCGCCGGACACATGGTCCCCGTACAATATGCCACACTTGCCAATGCAGGATATTTCCCGAAGCAGGAATTAAGTACGCTTCGCAAATATAATACGCGCCTTCAGGGACATCCGGGAATTGATATGGGACTGCCCGGACTGGAAGCGTCAACCGGATCGCTCGGGCAGGGGATTTCCATTGCAGTCGGCATGGCGATGACTGATAAACTTTTAGATAAAAACGATCGCCGCGTTTTCTCACTCACAGGTGACGGAGAATTGCAGGAAGGTTCGGTCTGGGAAGCTGCAATGTCGGCTTCACATTATAAATTAGACAATTTCTGCTGGATCATTGATAATAACGATTGCCAGATTGATGGCCGTATCCGCGATGTGATGAACGTTTACCCGATTGATGAAAAAGTAAAATCCTTCGGTTTTGAAACGATCGTGGTTGATGGGCATAATTTTAAAGAAATTATGGCAGCTTTCGACAAATTCATTAAGAATAATGAAAAAGGAACAGGCGTCCCGACAGCGATCATCGCTAAAACATACATGGGCAACGGCGTTTCCTTCATGAGCGATAAATTCGAGTGGCATGGCAAGCCACCTTCACCTGAGCAGGCACAGATTGCACTTGCAGAATTAGAGAAAATCCATTCGGAACGGAAAAACTAATGAACGCAATGAATCCTGTTTTAAAAACGCTTTTTAAAACACTTTTTATCATCTGCATCGGGCTATATGGCTGTAAGCCTGATACAAACAGCGCCGTAAATGGTAAGAAAACCGATACAGGTAATGCTTATATACCGCCTGCGGGAGTTGATGAGAAATCAGTCAGAAGCCAGGGGATGAAAGACCCGCAGACAAGCGAAGCCTTTGACGCAAACGTTCTGCAGAGCTATCTGCCTGAATTCATCAAAACTTTTAAAGGATCAGTACCTGCTACCGGCACAGGTTTTAAAAAAGGGTACAGCTGGACACAGGTTTCGCGGAAATACACTATTCCAACGGGTGATCTGGGAATTACAATTACAGATTATGCAGATATTGAGGACTTTATCCAGACAAAAATTACCCAGATAAAAAGTCCTACTTCAGGAGAACCGGGAGAGTCAATTAAAGATATTACTGCCGGCAATTCCACTTTGGCATATGAGTCCTGGGATGGTGTAAAACACACCGGCCGCCTGGAGGCAATGGTGGCAAAACGCTTCTATATTGAGATCACCGGTACAAATCTGCCAAAGGAATTCAGCAGCCTGGAAGATGTTTTAAAAGAGATCAACCTGGAGCGTTTGTCAAAATTCCCGGCAAAAAAATAACTTTTAAAAGCTTTTAAAAACACAAAACGAAATATATTCTTTTAAAAACATGAAAAAATTAACACTTCGCGGACAAAAACCTACGCGCCACGGCTTCGGCGACGGGCTGGTGGAATTAGGCCGCCGCAATGAAAATGTTGTAGCGCTTGGCGGCGACATCACGGATTCCGTTCTCACGTCACTTTTTAAAAAGGAATTTCCTGACAGATTTTTCTCGATTGGTATCGCTGAACAAAATGCGACAACTATTGCAGCGGGAATGGCATTGAGTGGAAAAGTACCATTTTTCGCGAGCTACGGTGCTTTTTGTGCGCTGCGCAATGCTGACCAGATTCGCATTTCGATGTGCTACAATGAAGCAAATGTAAAAATCGGTGGCGGCCACTCAGGAATTTCCGTTGGCCCTGACGGCGCGACGCACCAGGTTTTGGAAGAAATGGCGTATTTGCGCGCTTTGCCGCACATGACGCTTATCGTTCCGTGCGACTATGATGAAGCTAAAAAAGCGACTATCGCTATCGGCGAAATGCACGGCCCCGCGTATCTGCGCTTTGGACGCTCACCCGTTCCGCAATTCACAACAGAAGATACGCCGTTTGAAATCGGCAAAGCGCAGGTTTTCCGTGAAGGAAATGACGTTGCGCTTGTTGCGTGTGGCGCGCTTGTGTGGGAAGCAATGCAGGCGGCTGAACGCCTTGCTGAGCATGGCATCGAAGCACGCGTTATCAACAATCCGTCTATTAAGCCATTTGATTTTGAAACAATCACAACTGCGGCGCGTGAGTGCGGCGCGATGGTGACAGCTGAAGAACACCAGGTTCACGGCGGACTTGCAGCAGCAGTTTCTGAGTGCACGGCGAAGAATTTTCCTGTGCCGATTGAGTTTGTTGGCGTGAAGGATACGTTTGGCGGAAGCGGCGACCCGAATGAGTTGATGGAGAAATTCGGCCTGACGTGGAAAGAAATTTACGCTTCAGCGCTGATGGCGATTAAGCGTCGTGATGAAGGCTTTACGGGGGAAGTTCGTGCTAATAAAAACGTAGCTTCGTATGTGCCGGGCGAATTTACGCCAACGACGGAAGCGCAGTTCGAATCGAAATAACCTTTCTTAACATATCTTTTAAAAGGCGCTTTAAACCTCAGTTCTTTTTAAAAACTCTCACGCTCAGAAGGCGGCTTTTTAAAAGTCGCCTTTTGTTTTGTGTAACCAACGTGCGGTTTCAAGTGTCATTAGCTTTAAAGGAGTTACAACCACATTTTTAAAAAAGCATGATGATTTGTGCCGTTTTAGTTCACCTGTTCCATTTTTAAAGAGTTTTTAAAAGTTTATGAAAATCATTCAATCGTCAGTGCTTGGGATTTTGAGTGCGGGAACGCTTCTCGCACAGACGCCGCCGACCGTTCCGCCGCAATCGCAATTTCCGGCACAGACGCCAATACAGCAGCCGATTACAGAGCAGCCGGGAATTACATCCACAGCAGCGCAGTCAAAAGGTGTTTCGCTTACGATTTATAATCAGAATTTTGCTGTGGTGCGTGAGCAGCGCGACGTGGTTTTAAAAAATGGGAAAAATGTGTTGCGTTTTGAAGATGTTGCGGCGCTGATTGACCCGACTTCGATTTCTTTTAAATCGCTGACGGCGCCGACTGATGTTGCTGTTCGCGAGCAGAATTATCAATATGATTTGCTTAATCCAACGGCGATTTTAAATAAATCTGTCGGCAAGCGCATTCGTTTTCGTCAGCCGAAAGCGGGCGGCGGGATTGACATTCTGGAGGGAATTCTTTTAAATCCGCCGAATGTGAATATGGCTGACGGCGCCGCGTACAATCAGGGTTTGGTGATTCGCCTTGACAACGGGCAAATTCTTTTAAATCCGGTTGGCGAAGTTGTGTTGGATGAGCTGCCGGACGGTCTTGTTTCGCGGCCATCGCTGCTGTGGAATATTGATTCAGACCGCGCGGGAACACACACGACGGAAGTTTCCTACATGACAAACGGCATGACGTGGAAGTCGGATTACGTTGCAGTCGTGAATGACGATGAATCGAAAGTTGACCTGACGGGCTGGGTGACGCTCGATAATAAAAGCGGCGCGACGTACAAAGATGCGCAGTTGCAGCTGATGGCGGGTGATGTTCGCCGTGTGCAGGAGCAAAATATGGCTTATGGTGAAATGTCAGATGCCTTGCAACCTCGCTCTATGAAATCACAAGCGCCGCAATTCCAGGAAGAATCGTTTTTCGAATATCACCTCTACACGCTCGACGGAAAAACGACGATTCAAAACAACGAAACAAAGCAGCAAACGCTGATGACGGCGTCGAATGCGAGCGTTACGCGGAAATTAGTGTATGAAAACGGCGCGAGCTACGGCAGATATTACGGCGGCGGGCGTCCGCAGGAAGGCAAGGTGAAAGTGACGCTTGAGCTGAAAAATTCGCAGGAAAATAACATGGGAATGCCGCTGCCGAAGGGCAAAGTGCGCGTTTATAAAAAAGATGCACGCGGCAATATGCAGTTCATCGGCGAAGATTTGATTGACCACACGCCGAAGGACGAGGACGTGCGGCTGTATATCGGCGACGCGTTTGACGTGGTCGGCGAGCGCAAACAGATGGATTACCGCAATATTTCTGACCGCGTGAACGAAACAACATACGAAGTGACGCTGCGCAATCACAAAAATACTGCAACGCCAGTCACCATTATCGAGCACGCGTACGGCGACTGGGAAGTAACCAAATCCAGCCACAAACACACAAAAACCGACGGCAACACGCTGGAATTTGTCGTGGACGTGCCGAAGGACGGAACAGTAAAAGTTACATATACGATTCGCACACGGTGGTAATCTCGCGAGAACTCCGTAATTTTGCAGAAGTTTTTAAAGGCGTTTTTAAAAAGAACGCCTTTTGTGTTTTAAAAACTCACGATTTTACAAGAACTTTTTAAAAATAGAGCGATGAATAGCGAGCCGATGTGGGTGGAACTGGAAGGCGCAATCGTTGACCGCGATTACCTGATTGATACGATTGCCGAAGCGCGCGAGGAGCGGCCTTATGAAAAAGTGAAGCGTGCGGAAATTATTGCCAATGGCGATACGCACGTGAATTGCGAAATTTGCCTACGAGTCCTGGCGGAAATTCCGGGGCTGGATTTTGCGTATTATTCGTTTGGAATCTGGCTGTGCAGCCCGTGCCACGAAAGATTTATTGAAAAGGAAGACTTTTTAAAAAGTGTTTCTGAATTGCCGGCAATTGAAGACGAAGGTTGATTGTAGAGTTTTTAAAAAGCATTCTTCATTTTTAAAAAAGCCCTTTTAAAAGATGAGTTACGTTTTTGAATGGGATGACGATAAGTCTGCAAGTAATATAGCTAAACACGGAATCAGCTTTACCGAAGCAACGACTGTGTTTTACGATACTTTGGCTATTGAAATTGACGACCCAGCTCATTCTACCGATGAAATTCGCACAATTATGATGGGAATGTCATCGAATGGAAAATTACTCGTCGTAGTCTATACAGAACGTAGAAATAAATATCGGATAATCAGCGCACGCCGCGCTACAAATCACGAACGTAAATATTATGAAGAAGCCGAATTCTAAAAACAGCGCAGCCGAAGAACCGGAAATGCAGCCGGAATACGATTTCAGCAAAGCAAAACATGTTGGAAATAAGCACATTGCGCGGCTTTCAAAAGGAAGCAATGTCGTTGTGATTGACCCGGATTTGCATAAAAAATTTCCTGATTCGGAAGCCGTAAATGCGGCATTACGTACATTGGTGAATGCTACCCGCCGAGCATAGTTTTTAAAAAGAAAATTCTCCCTGATGAAAAAAGAACCTGCGATAACGTCGCCTGAACTGATAATAGAAATCGAAGAAAAAATCATGCACGAACTTGGCGCGCTGGCCGACGAGCTGGGCGTGGAACTGTACGCCGTGGGCGGTTTTGTGCGCGATTACCTTTTAAAAAGGCCGCGCAAGGATATTGACTGCACGGTGGTGGGCGACGCGCTGCAATTTGCCGAAGATGTGGCGAAGCGCTTTAAAAGCCACGCGGTGATTTACGAGCGATTCCGGACGGCGCTGGTGCCGATTGGCGAATTTCACTGCGAATTTGTCGGGACGCGGAAGGAGGAATACGATGCGCACTCGCGCAAGCCGCGCACGAGCGAAGGCACGCTGGAGGACGATTTGCTGCGGCGCGATTTCACGATAAATGCGATGGCGATTTCGCTGAATAAAAAAACGTTGGGCAAATTTGTTGACCTTTTTAATGGCAGTGAGCATCTCGATAAAAAGCTTTTAAAAACTCCGCTCGACCCGCATACAACCTTTAGCGAAGACCCATTACGCATGATGCGTGCGGCAAGGTTTGCCTCGCAGCTGGAGTTTGAAATTGCGCCTGATGCGCTTGAGGCCATGAAAATAATGAGCGAGCGCATCACGATTATTTCGCAGGAGCGCGTAAGCGATGAGCTTTTAAAAATCCTTGCCGCTCCAAAGCCGAGCATTGGGCTGAAAATTCTCTACGAAACCGGGCTTTTGAAGCATGTTTTTCCTGAAGTGGAGCGGCTTGCGGGCATAGATTTGGTGCAGGATGGCTCGCGCGAATATCGCCACAAGGATGTTTTTTTACACACACTTCAGGTGGTAGATAATGTTGCAAAAATGTCGGACAACGTGTGGCTGCGCTTTGCAACGCTGATGCACGATATTGCGAAGCCGAAAACGAAACGGTTTATCGAAGGAACGGGCTGGAGTTTTCACGGGCATGAGGAAATCGGTGCGCGCTGGCAGGAAAAGATTTTCAGAAAATTAAAGCTGCCGATGGACCATTTGCCGTATGTTCAGACGTTGGTGCGGATGCACGGACGCCCGCAAGCGCTTGTGGATGGCGGCGTGACCGATTCCGCGATTCGCCGGCTGGCGGTTCATGCGGGTGCCGCGCTGGAAGATTTGTTCACGCTGTGCCGCGCTGATATTACAACGAAAAATCCGAAATTGCAGGAGAAATACTCGAAAAATTACGAGATAGTTTTTGAAAAAATCCGTGATGTGCAGGAGCGCGATAAGCTGCGCGAATTCCAGTCGCCGGTGCGTGGGATTGAAATCATGGAAATATGCCAGCTGCCGCCGTCAAAACATGTCGGCTATATTAAAATGCAGATTGAGGAAGCGATTCTTGATGGAATTATTCCGAATGACTACGATGCCGCGAAGGAATATTTGCTTTTAAAAAAGGATGAATGGCTGGTGGAAGCGGAGAATTATAAGGCGCCGAAAAGTCCTGTGGGCGATGAGTTGTAGAGTTTTGTGAGTGCGGTGAGTTTCGTGAGTGTTTTAAAAAGAACGTTTTTAAAGGTTTGAAATAGAATTCATGGTTACTGTTTTTAAAAAGAATTTTTCATTTGTACTGATTCTTGCGGCAATTTTAAATAGTTGTTCGGCAGAGAAATTTGTTGGCGGGGACGCGGCAAATATTCACGGCGGAATGACGCGCGCGAATTCTTTTGAAAACTTTGAGCCGTTCGTTACGGGCGATTTTACTGAAGAAAAGCTGGCTCCGAAAGATTCCTCCGGTACGATTGTTGCGCCGTTGGTTTTTTCAAATTACCAGACATATTTGGCAACGTCGGGAGGTACAATAATTCTCGCAGGCGCGACGGGCGTTTTGTGGGAAGCGAAGCTGGATAATGGCGCGATTGTCGCAGCGGGAATGTGCGCGGATAAAAATCAAAATCTCTACGCAATCGCGAATGACGGCTTTCTTTATTCCTTTGATGTGAATGGAAAGCGTCGTTTTAAAAAGCAGGTGGCGACGGGTGATATGAGTTTGGTTCTGTTTCCTGATTTGCTGGCGATGAGCGATGGGATTGTGGCAGGCGCGAGTTCGGGTGTTGTTTTAAAAATGTCGTTTGATGGGAAAGTCATTTGGGAGCGCGCTTCAACGTTTGCGCCGACGGGATTTGCTTCGGATGGAAACGGAGTTTTTATTGGGATGAGCGGAAATACTTTTGCAACGACGGATTCGCTGCTGTACATTCAGGCGGACGGGCGACAGCTGTGGGAGCGGCCTTTTGAAAATATGCGGATAATTCATACGCCCGCGGTGAGCGGGAGCAAGATTTTCCTGACGGGCGTGCGCTCGGCGCAGGACAGCCGCGTGCCGGTGGTGCATGTGATGGATATGACGGGGCGCATTATTTGGTCGCGCGAGCTTCCTGTGATGCCGCGTGGTGTGTCGGTAGCGGGTGACGGAACGATTTATGTGGCGGGTTCGCAAGTGGGCGTTGGTGAAACGCGTGGCGCTGTGACGTCGCTTGCGCCGGATGGAAATAAAAACTGGACGATGTTTTTTGATATGAATGTGGTGACGCCGGCGATGATCGGCGCGGACGTGGTGACGTGCGTTGGTACGCAGGGGCGCGCGGTTGGGCTGTATGTTTTAAATCGTGGTGATGGGGAGTTGCGGTCGGTGCTGTCGCTGAGCGATGCGCCGCTGTTTTATTCGCAGCCGGGGATTTCACCGGATGGGACGATTGTGTTTGCGCAGAGTGAGCGTGCGGGAATTGTGCGGATTTTGGAAGGTGCGCTGCATAGATTGTCACCGTTTTAAAAAAGGTTTTTAAAAGTATTTTTAAAACGGGTTCTCGGGACGGTAAGGGTGGCCGCCCTCAATTGGTGGAATGTGGCAGAAAGGGAAACATGAAATTCTTTTAAAAAAGATTTTTAAAAAAGTTATGGAAGCATATCGCGCATATACGACCGTTTTAAAAAATGGTGAAATTGTGATAACCGGTGCGCCTTTTAAAAAGGGGCAGAAGGTGGAGATGATTGTGCTGCCGCAAGATGAGTCCGGTGAAAAGAAGTTTTTAACGGGCAAAGAGCTTGCTGAAAGCGAGTTTATCGGCATTTGGAAAGATAAGAAAATTGGGGACAGTGCGGGATTTGCGAGGAAATTGCGTGAGCGGGCGCAGAATAGGAATAATCAATGATCCTGATTGATACGGATATTGCGATTGATGTTTTGCGGAGCTTTCCGAATGCGATTGCATGGCTGCATACGCTGAATGAGGAAATTGCGATTTCGGGTTTTACGGCGATGGAGCTTGTGCAGGGCTGCGATAATAAAACTGAGCAGCGCGCAGTAGAGAAGTTTTTAAAAAGTGTTGTAGTTCTTTGGTTAGAGCCGGATTCAGGACAGCAGGCGCTGGCGATTTTTGCGAAATATCATTTAAGTCATAAAGTCGGCTTGATTGATGCTTTGATTGCTCAGACGGCTATTGATGTCAAGGCGGATTTGCATACATTTAATGTGAAACATTATGCGCCGATTGCACTTTTAAAAACAATTCAGCCGTATAAGAAATAACTTTTAAAAATATGAAACTGGAAACGGGGCAGAACGCGAGCATTATTACGTATAAGGGGATTACGCCGTCGATTCATCCGTCGGTGTTTTTGTGCGAGGGCGCGCGGATTATTGGGGATGTGGAGATTGGCGCGGACTCGTCGGTGTGGTATAATACGGTGATTCGCGGCGATGTGCATTATATCAGGATTGGCGCTCGGACGAATATCCAGGATTTGAGCATGCTGCACGTGACACACCAGAAACATCCGCTGAATATTGGGAATAATGTGACGATTGGGCATTCGGCGGTGTTGCATGGTGCGACGATTCATGATTTTGCGTTGATAGGCATGGGCGCGAAGGTACTGGACAGGTGTATCGTGAATAAATATTCGCTGATTGCGGCGGGAACGGTATTGCGTGAGGGTTTTGAAGTGCCGGAGGGAACGCTGGTGGCGGGTGTGCCGGGAAAAGTGATGCGTGAATTATCTGATGAGGAGCGGAAGAAGCTTGAGCAGTCGGCGCAGAATTATGTGAATTATGTGGCGGAATATCGCGGGCAGTTGCCGATTATTGAAAAAGTGGAGAAGAAGGAAGTGGAAAATCCTGTTCCGCCGGAAGGTTATTCGGGTACTCCGGCGCAGTAAGTTGTTTTAAAAAAGGATTTTTAAAACCTCGCTTGTTTTTTGAAAAACGTGTTGGGTTTGTTGTTTTTAAAAGATTTCGTTTTAAAAGGAAAATCCCCTCCGAGGAGGGGTGCCGCAGGCGGGGTGGGTTCCCGCGGTGGCAATCGTGAGTTATCGTATCCCGGCGTGACCTTCTGACGCGGACCCACCCCGCCCTGCGGGCACCCCTCCGAGGAGGGGATTTTTGCGGTTGGTTTTAAAAACTTTGTGTGTTTTGTTTTTAAAAGATTTGTTTTTTATTATGAGACCTGTTGGAAATTTCGTGCTTCGACGGTGCTCAGCATGAAATTTTGGTTGGGTTTTAAAATGAAAAGAATAATTTCAGGGAGTTTTTAAAAATTTGATTTTAAAAGATTTGGAATTATTTGGGTGGTGAAACGTGTTGTTCAGCGGCGTTTTAAAAAGTTTCTAAAAAGTCGAAAAATTATATAGATGAATACATTGGATAATTTGCAGTTCGAGGCGAAATTTATAACGCTGGTGCGCGAGAAGAACCTGAAAAAGCGGGCGCAGCTGGCGGAAAGTTTCTGGAATGAACTGATTTCGACGACGTCCACGCCGCTTGTGGTGGGCAATCGCGCGTATTTTTTGTATTTCGGTGATGCTCAAACGGTTGGGCTCGCGGGAGATTGGTCGCGGTGGCGTCCGGCAGCAGAACTGACGCGCGTCCCGAAGACGAAGCTGTTCTTTAAAATGCTGGAATTTCCTGAAACGGCGCGGCTGCAATACAAGCTGATAATTGACGGGAATTGGGGCATGGACGTGCATAATTCGCATTATTCGGAGGAAGGTTTTGGGATTAATTCCGAATTCCTGATGCCGCAATATGTGGATGAATCGTGGCTTTCGCCGTCGCCGGAGCTTTTAAAAGCCTTGCAGGCGAGCCAGCCAAATGAAGATGGTTTTGTTGAAATTGAGCCGCAGAAGAATGGGACGCTGGAGCGGTTTTTTGTTGAGAGCAAGGTTTTAAAAGAAGCGCGCGAGATTTTCCTGTACACACCGGCTTTTAAAAAGGGTGATGATGTGAAAAGCCTGCCGCTGCTGGTGATTCATGACGGCTCGGAAGCGGTGACGATTGGAAAATATGACGAGATTTTAAATAATTTGATTGCTGCGGGCGAGCTGCGGCCTTGCCTGGCGCTGTTTATTTCGCCGAAAATGCGGAATGCGGAATATGCGCTGAATGATGATTTTGTGGAATTTTGCGTGAAGGAAGCGCTGAGCTTTGCGGTGCAGACGTGGCGCGCGCGCGGGCTAGATGTTTCGTGCGACCCTCATGAACGCTGTGTGACGGGCGCGTCGCTTGGTGGACTGCTGGCGACAAATACGATTTTTAAAAACCCGGATATTTTGGGCGCGGCTATTGTGCAATCACCGGCGTACTGGTGGCAGAAGCGCGAGATTTTTAAAAAGCAGTATTTTAAAAATGCAGCGAAACTTCGCGTGGTTTTGCAAACCGGCACGGTGTGGGATACGCACCTGAATGCTGTGGCAATGTATGCGGCTTTAAAAGAGCGCGGCGCGGAGGTCTTTTACCAGGAATTTCACCAGGGGCACACGTGGGGGAATTGGCGGACGAATTTTGCGAGCGGCGTTCGGGCGTGGCTGCCAAAGGAGAAGGTGGCTTCGGGGCGGAAGAAGTGTGAGCTGATGTTTGATGATGAGGAGTTGATTTCGATTTAAAGAATCCCTCTGTCTGCGGCATCTCCCTTCTTAAGGGAGACTTTTTTTTTAGGTGTCATTCCGGCTTGCCCGGAATCTTCGAATAATGCTAATAATGCTATTTGTTTTAAAGCTAATGTCTTTGCACTGCTTGTCTTATTGCAACTTCTTTCGCCGATGAAGAAGATTCCGGGCAAGCCGGAATGACAAATCTTGGGTTAATGTGATTTTAGAACATTTTTAAAAAGATTTTTCCGCTACTACCGTTTAAAAGTTTTTAAAAGGATTAGATTGTAAAGTTGTATAATTTTGCACAATTCTTTTTAAAAACTTTTTTCATTTCCAACGCTGCCTACCTATTTCTAAAATATTATTAATTATTTTTTAACAGTTGTAACTTTTTACAGGGCTGGTGTGTCTTTGGCATAAACGCGGGAAGTGTACGAAATCGAACACTGAAAGTTTCACAAAATTCAGAATACTTTTTAAAAACAATGTCCCTTTTTAAAAACCATAACGCAGACGATGACGAGCTGAAACGCGCAGCAGAAGGCCTCCGGGCCGGAAGCGCTGAGGCATTTCATCTGCTGTATGGCAAGTACCAGCAGAGCGTGTACCGTTTCTGCCTGCGTATGATCGGGGACGAGGCGGCGGCAAAAGACGCTTTCCAGGAGACGTTTTTAAAAGTGTATGAGCACCGCGCGGAGTTTAAAGGAAATAATTTTTCGGCGTGGCTTTTTACGATCTCTCGCCACGTGTGTTTGAATTCGCTTCGTTCTTTAAAAAGATTTGACACTTTTTCGGAAGAAATCCATACGGAAGAAATTGCAGAAAGGGGCGACCTTGGAATGCAGATGTATATTCAGCGGGCGCTGGCATTGCTGCCGATCCCGCTGAGAGAGGCGATAATTTTACGGGAATACGAAGGGTATTCCTACCAGGAAATAGCAGATATTGTCGGTGTTGATCTGTCACTCGCAAAAGTTCGCGTTCATCGGGCACGTATCATTTTACGTCGGCTTTTAGCACCACTTGTGAAGGAAAACAATGAATCTTGAATTATTAATATCAAAATATCTTGACGGCGATCTGACGCCGGAGGAAGATATATTATTACGGAAAATACTTTCGGAAGAACCGCAGGCGCGTGGGGAATTTGACGGTGCAGCGCTACTGCATGTGGAAATGCAGCAGGATGCTGATTCGATTATTCCACCGGCTGACCTTGTGTCGCAAACCGAAGACCTGATCCTGATGAAGATCATGAATCACAGTATCCAGGATAGCGGACGCCCGGTATCATTTTTAAAACATATTGTGCGCCGCCGGATCGTAAATGTATTCTCTATGGCATTGGTACTGCTTGCATTTACCATTCCTTTTAAAGACGGTTCGCTGAATAGTTTTGGAGATTCGGCTACTCTTTTAAAAGGAGTTGATAGCCAGATCGAGGTAAATGTTTTAAAAGGTTCTTCTTTTAAAAATGAAGGTAATAGCAGGTCTTTTAAAAGAAATTCGGGAAGTTCAGCCGCGAGAAATTTCTCTGCACTTTCTTTTAAAAATGAATCTTTTAAAAGCAGTGAAAGTGTGCAGCCGGAATATAGCGCGTCAACTATGACGAATGATCCTATTGGTGCGAATATAGCAGATGCCAGCTCTATGCCGGCCCCTAATGCAATAGCAACTATAACAGAAGCAATACGGAATTCCTCAGTACCAGTGCAAAGAAATAGTATGCTAAGCCAGTACAATAATGATGGAAATTCTTTAAAAGATGGGAATTACCCGATGCCGGGCGAGAAAAGCTCAAAAGATGAAGTACAGGTAAGTACTTTTTTGGCAACTAATATTTTAAAGAACGCTCATGCTGCTGAATCGGCAATAGCTTCGATTTCTCAAAGTGTATCGTATGGCATTAATTCTGAAAACCGTGTTGGCGTCGAAATGGGCTATACTGCCTATACGTATGAGGGAAGCTCGGTAAGGTCTGTGCAGTCATCTGTAGGCAATGGTGGCGGAGTTGTGATACTAAGCGTGGAAGGCAATGATCAGCCGCAACCACCTACCGGAGATAATTCAAAGACCGCAACCAAACCAACATGGTCTCAGATGGAAATGCCGTATGTAGATCAGGGTAGGATGTATTGGGGCGCAGCATTTTATGAGCGCCAGGTGGTCCGGCGTGGGAATGCATCGCTTCATGGAAGATTGGGGCTTGGTGGATCGGGTGAAGGCGGTGTTGCGTATGGCCGGGTATTTGGAAAATATGACCTGTTATCAGCAATTTCCTTTACTATGGGCGCGGAAAGCCGTGCGGTCGTAAAAAATCCGGCATCGGTAGAGAAACCAGAGGTAAGCGCTGCATTATCTATTATGTACGGTTTACAGATACGGTTTTAAAACTATTAAGAAAATTTTTTTAACGAAAAACTTGACATTAGTACCCAAATGGTGTTATATTAACGTTGCTACATTATTTTTTAATAATATTTAACAGTTTTTGGGAGAGTGTACTATGAAGAATTTTCGACAGTGTATGATAGCTACTGCAATAGTAGCGGCATTGCCATTCTCAGTTTTGGCGCAGAGCGCTACGAAAAATCCAGCTACAGGATCAAATGGTAAAGGGGGAAATGCTCAATGGAAAAATCAGATGGTAAATGGTGGAGGAACACTAGATGGTGTTCAGGCCTTTCCATCATTTATTTTGGATTCTTTACCTAATGCATATTCGTTTTTTACTAATAATCAGCAACCGCTTCAGTATGATCCTGTGACCGGGACATTAGCTCTAATAAAGCGTGGTAATCCGCTACAAAGTGGAAATAATATTTATATCCGTAAATCTATGGATTTAGGAAAAACATGGACTGATGCTATTGGCCCATTAAATATTAATAATACAGCTGATGGAAATACCCGCTATCCAAGTCTTCTGATCGTTAATCCGGGCGAGAATACAACCAACCCTGATGATCTTCTTTTTGCCTTTTCCGCTCCACTTGTAGTAGGAACTTCATTTGGGCCGGTGCTTTCCGGATTTTTGGCTGGTACTGATGCTACCACTGATGTGAATACCGGTGTAGATGTAAATGGTGAGACTTATACCTGGGGAACAGATTCTAAACTTGCTGCGTCGAAAGATGGTAATACCATCTTAACAGTTGGTGTACTTACCCCACCTGCCGGCACAACTGATTTTACTAAAAATAATTATATCGGTTTACGCACGATAAAAGATTTTGGTACATTTACAGCAACTGTGCCTCCTCAGTGGGCAGCAGGCAATTTTATTGCACCAAGTGGCGCAAGTGCTGCTACAAGCAGCCAAAGGGAAATCGTAGGATTTCAGCGTGATCCAGCCGGCAATTTCCACCTTGCTGTGCAAGGTCGTTTTGTAGGAGCTGACTCAGGAAATGTTTTACCTGGAGTTTCCAGCTCTACAGATAATGGAACAACATGGAGCGCATTCGATCGCTTACCTGTCAGTGTAATTCGTGCGTATGCAACAGCAAATCAAATGAATCCTGATAGCAGCTTCTTTTCATACACGGCATCTGACTTTGCTGTTACCGGCACAAATCAGTTCAGCTTTGTAATGAGCATGTTTGAAAATGATGTAAGAATTTTAAAAGATCAGAGCGGGCTTGATTCAATTGATCAATATACGAAAACTGCTCATTTAGTAGAAGTTTATAAATCTAGCGGTACTTGGAATATACGCAAAATCGCTAATACATCAGGATTAAGTTTGGCATATCTCCCGGATGCTACGACTACTCCTAACCAGATGGGTAATGAAATTCAGATTTCCCGTACAGCTGATGGCAGAACTTTATTGGCGAAATGGGTAGAATTCTACAATTATGTTTCTACAAATGGCCAGGATACAACGAATGGAACAGATGTTACTTTTGCAGTACGTAACTTAGATAGTGCAAACTGGAGCAGAGCTACCAATGTAACACAAACTGAACTATTCGATAAAGTAACGTGGATTCCTAATATTGTACCTAATGATTTAAAGAACATTCCGATTCTTTCACTTCAGACTATCCTTGATGGCACAGAAGCAACATTCGCTGATGTTCAGTTAAAGCAGCGCGATCCGGCTGTAGCACAGCACGTGGTTATTACCGGTGTTGACCCTGTTTTTACCTTCGGACCGGAAGGCCCAACTGGTATTAACGAAGAATTTGCAAATGGCCTAAGACTTGGCAGTGTAGCTCCGAATCCTGCTAATGGCGCAGCTCGATTTGGTTATACACTTTCTGCTGAAGGACAGGTTTCTATTGAGGTAGTAAATGTGATGGGACAAAAAGTCCTGACGCTTGACAAAGGTTTTAAAACAGCCGGAGAGCACACAGTTACATTTAATGCAGCAGAATTACCTGACGGAACCTACTATTATACATTAAAGCATAATGGCGGTTCGATTACCAGAATGCTGACTATTGTACATTAAAAAGACTATACTATTACCACAATGCCGGAGAGAAAGAAATACTCTTTCCTCTCCGGCAGGTAATGGGATTGCTTATCCTGATCACCGAATCCGGTAAATATTATAATCTAAGCCTTTTTAAAAGGTAAGGAGATGATTTTGCTGAAAACGATGGAATAAGAGGTTTTAAAGGAAATTTTTAAAAAAGGAGCTTGCATGGACAAACTTTATTTTTAAAAATTTTCAAGACATTTGACAAAATATTGCAGCTAAAAATTTTTACTTTTAAAAAGCTGCAATATTATGAATAATGATATTTATGTTTAGTATAATCTATAATTTTTTGAGGAGAGGAATGATGTCACGATTACTCTTATTTATTCTTGGAGTATTTGTAGCTCCCGCAGTTACGTATGCAGGTATATACGGAACCTTAGTGGGAAAAGTTACAGATGCTGAAGGAAAGCCTGTTTCAGGCGCTACCATAAAGGTAGAAGGTACCACGCGAGGAGCATATGCGAAGGCGGATGGTAACTATACTGTATCAAACATTACTTCGGGTACGTACACTATCCGGGTTACAGGTGTTGGATATAAAGATAATACTACACGTTTAACAATTTCGGCTGATCAGACGCTTACGCATAATGTGAAACTACAAAGTGATGTAGTGCAAACAAAAGGGGTGGAAGTAGTCGCAAAGCGGGATGTAGATGCAACACAAGTAGGAACCATCAACTCCCTAGGTACAAAAGAACTAACAAACGTCCCAAGGGAAACTGTTCAGTCTGTAGTACTTCTTACTCCAGGTGTTATCCAAGGTGGTAATGGTTGGATTATTCGAGGAAGCCGTCCGACAGAAACACAGATCCGAGTTGACGGGCTCGATGTAGGTGACCAGTTTACCGGGGGCTTTGGGGCTACCGGCTTTAATGAGTATCCTACGGTCAGTAACTTCGCCACAGAGGAAGTTCAAGTTCTCACAGGAGCTTTTAGTGCTGAGTATGGCAGGGCGTTGGGAGGTATTGTCAATACTGTTGTAAAAACCGGAAAGACTGATGCCTATGAAGGCCTTCTTCGCTATCGTACTGACCTTGGTTTTCTTAATGGAACTGCCGGTAACGGTCCGGGTTCAGGACTAAAGTTGGAAGAAAAAGGGCTTAATACATTTGAAGGAAATATAGGTGGCCCCATACCATTTTTGGGGAGTTCTACATTTTTCCTAAGCGGCAAATATGAAACACAAAAATATCGTGATAATGGATATGCAGTAATAGACCCGATAGGGAATAATTTAGGGCAAATGCCAAATAACGGTCTTTGGATAAGAAATATTACCGGCAGGATGCGATTTGCGGTCACTGACGATATAGGGCTTATCCTGGGTGGTACATTCGGCCGGACAAATCGTGAAGTGTCAGGATGGGGATGGCTCTACGCGAATGATAAGGGAGCTATCTCCGCTACTGCTGATATTGAAGAACGCCGGGCAAAGCAACAGGTGGTTGATCAACTTATACAGAATGCATTTGCACGGGTGAATCATAGTTTGAGTGAATCCAGCTTTTATGAATTTACACTTTCTACGAACATTAATGAAAATAGAAATGGCCGGCGTTCATCATTTGATGATCCCTCATTTTTTGGCGGATTTGAATTTATGGAGCCGCAGAATAACCTATCAATAAATGATAATGGCGATCTTACCCTTGCAGAGCCGGATCAAACTATTGATCAATATACTGAATTGAATGAAAGTTTTGTGAGAAGAAATATGCAAGGCGATACGCTAAGAGATAAAGACGGAATTATATTACGCGATGATCTGCCACGGATAAATCCATTAACAGGATATTATGAAGGAAATGGATTTGCGCAAGCAAGCCAGAATCCTTATGGTATCCCGGGATTCTTCTACTCAACGGGAAGTGTCGGTGGATTTGCATCAAGGAAATCCAATTTCTTCCAGGCAGATGGTAACTTTACCACACGGTTTGGCGACCCGGAAGGCTTTATGCATGTTGTAAAAACCGGTTTTGAAACCAGGGTGTTTTCTATTAGCAAGAATGAGGTTAACAATCCTGAAGCAGAGAATCCTTTCTATGATATTTACGGAGCTAATAACTTTTATGCGTCTACTCCGGAAATCAATGCAATAAACAAAGACGATTATAATCCAATTACCGGGGCTATGTTTGTACAGGATCAAATCACGTACAAAGGTATCATCATTAACCCGGGCCTTCGATTTGATATTACTGATACACGAAGCCTATACAGAACCTCAAGCAGCATAACTAATGCACCTGTTAGCTTTGTCGGGCGATCATCAGATTCGGGATTTGCTGAATCAACTGTTAAGTATCAGTTTAGCCCACGGCTATTTATTGCATATCCTGTAACAGAGAATACAGTCCTTAATATCAGCTATGGTGTGTATTTCCAAATGCCACAGTATAACGAGCTTTTTGACGGGTTTAATAATAATGAAGCTCGGGGTAATATGATCTTAGGAAACCCTAACCTGGAAGCCCAGCAGACAAAGGCGTATCAGGTGGGATTTGAGCAGCAAATTAATGAGGACTTTTCTGCGGGTGTGACGGCATATTATAAAGATATATATAACCAGGCCGGTATTCGTTTTGTAGAAGCAATCCCGTTCCCATACGCCGAAATTGCCAATGCTGAATATGGGAATTCACGTGGTCTGGAGTTTTCCTTCCGTAAGCGTCCGACAGATCATATAGGGATCAATGTGAACTATACTTTAGCTTCAGCCCGGGGAACTTCATCTTCAACCAATACCAACTATGCTGCGGTCTTTCTAGCCGGAACTGATGAGGCTACCGGAAAAAGAACTTTTCCTTTGAGTGAGTCCTATCTGGCTTTCGACAGACGACATAATTTAAACGCAGTTGTTGATTTTGTCTGGAATCGCGATGAAGGCCCCTCAATCGGTGGTATCTATGCCTTAGCAAACACGAATATCAATTTTACCGGTATATATCAGTCAGGTACTCCTTATACCAAACGCGGAAAAGGAGGTCAGCAGACAGGTGATTACCTGGGTGACCGACAGCCGGATGTATGGAGTGTATCTTCACGTATCCAAAAATCTTTCCCTCTTGCAGATCTATTTGGGGAATCTGTACAAAATCTGGGACTGGACCTGTTTGTAGATATTACAAATATCTTTAACAGAACAGAACCTGTAGCATTCTATGAGAGATCAGGTAATCCTGATAACGATAATGATGTGCTAAGCCGTCAGCCATCAGAGGTTTCGGGCGATAAGCCGGCATATAAAAGTCCCGCAGCTTCCTTACCTAATACTGAATTTGCACCGGGAGGCCCTAATTTTGATAACCACGGAAATTTACGGTACAATGAACGTGTAGATTTTGATAAGGATGGTATTGTAACGCAGAAGGAGAGACATGACGGGTATCTAATATACGTACGGGATGCTCAGAGCCGTCGCGCTAATTATCAGCAGCCACGCCAGGTTTCAGCCGGATTTATGATCAGATTTTAAAACTATATAAGAAAATATATAACGGAGAATATAATAATGAAAATTTTACAACGCTTTATCGTAAGCGTAACACTCTGTGCTGTCGCCGGTATGGGAATGGATGCTGCAGCCAGAACGCGTGATACGGAAAAGAGTAAGAAACAGGACGAGGTACTTCGTGCAGCAAAGGGGGTTCTTGACCAGCAGCAGAATAAAGTAAGTAGTATATCATTCCATACTACCAATTACGGTATCTTTGGACTGAATGTAGCTGCAAATATCGGTGGCGGATACTGGCCCCGCGGAAGTAAGAATCAATATATATTCGGAGGAGGTATCTGGTTTGGAGCTTTAAAACTTAAGGCAGGAGATACTGTCCCCAATAAACTTGCCGTGATCTCCTATAATCCTAATTCAGGTGGTTCCTGGATGGCGCCGGGTAGAATTGAAGATGGAGATAAACTGGACAATAATGGCGCGGCAAAGTACCGGGCGTATTTTTCAACAGATTTCGATCAAAACGGGATCCCGTTTAACAAAGCAGACGGCCCTAACTGGCCAATCTGGGACACACAGCCAAATGATACATTAAAGCGTAACCGCTATTTTGGAAATTATGTGAATGATATTACACAACGTAATACCGGCACATATCCAAAAGGGCCTGCCTATATTTCAGAGGAGGATATTTTTACAGTATTTAAAGATACCGATCTTGATAAATACGAGATTAGTGAAAGCGTTGCTGCTGCTCAAGGATTTCCCATGAGGTTGCAATTCGAGCAGACTATCTATTCATGGGGATTTGGTGACTATAAAGATTTTATTTTTCTAAAATATCTTATCGTCAATAAATCACCGGATATCCTTCGTGAGTGCTACATGGCGCCCGCCATGGACATGGACATTGCTACAAGTAATAACGTTTCAGATGGTGCCACTAATGACCACACGAAATTTTACGATACTGATGAATCACTCAACCTGGCTGTACAATGGTCGGATGGAAATAAACAGGAAGCAGGGAAGGGATTTGGATATATCGGATTTGACTTTTTAGAAAGCCCGGCTGTAGATGCTTCCAGCAATATACGCCGCGATAAGAAAGTATTTGAAACCAATGAGCAATTAGGGCTTCATACCTTCCGCAACTGGACAATAGCTAATGATCCGTTGTCAAGTGATCTCCGCTATAGCTTTATGTCCACAGGTAATCGCGATGGCGATGATGGCCCCGGAGATAAACGCTTTCTTATGTCAACCGGGCCGTTTACAATGCAGCCGGGAGATACAGCACGCGTAGTAGTGGGACTGATAATGGCGAGCGCCGCTACGGATCAGGGTACTAAATCCGCACCTACGGGTACAGTAGAAGATATGGCCGAACTGGTGCGTAAGGATAACTTTGCACAGTCTGTCTATGACAATAATTTTAAAGCGCCAAAGCCACCGGATGCTCCAAGATTAACATGGGAGCCGATCAATAATGGTGTGGTTGTTCACTGGGACAGTACTGCTGAAATATCGTATGATGAGCTGGAAGGAGGATTAGACTTTTTGGGATATCGTCTTTACCGTGCCCGTAATAAAGATTTGGATTCATTTGATGTAGATTTCAGAACACTGGGAGGAAGTCCGTATCGCAGTCCGTTAGGTTGGAAAGAGGTTGCTGCCTGGCAAATGCCATTCCCATTTGCAAAATCATCAGAGCGTGTAAGTGCTGATGTAAAATCACCGTTCTTTGACCAGGTTGTCCTTTTAAGTCAAAGCGCTGATAGTGTTACATTCCAGGTCATGCGCCTGGGTACCGGGATTGATACAGCGTTCACTTACGGTGCGAAAACTGCGACTCTTAGCGGAGCTCTTGCAAATCCTGCAAATCAGCCGTGGGGTGAATATTTTGCTAAGTTTGATTTCCAAACATTATTGAATACAGTCTTATTAGGCCGGATCGAGGTCAGCCGTGCAATACCACGCTCGGAAGTCCCTGTACTCAAAAATTTTGCTGATGCGGCACAACGCTCTACAGCGATATCGCAACTATTTGAGTTGGTACGACAGCAAAAAGCAAAGATCATCTTCCCGGAATTTGAGGATTTGAGAGAAGTGCGTGATAATGTCATTGTACCGTACATGAAAAAAATCACTAAGAATCGTACTTTTGTAGATATTGGTGATGATAATAAGAATGGCCTGGTAGATGCAACAGCTGATGAAAATACAACCGAGACATTAGTGAATGGACTTGAGTATTATTATCGTCTGCTTGCCTATGATGAAGGAGATTATCGTCAACTCACTCCTCAAAAAAATAGTGCCGGTATTCTTGATCGTAATATTATAAAGACTACACCATTAGCTGCACGTGCAGGTAATCCTGTAGATATAACGATCACATCAAGCACAGAAGATCTTTTAGGTGGAATTTCAAACTTCCAGTTTATTATAAAAGACCAGCAACGTGTACAGCAGCTTTTTGGCGGGCATGAGCTTGAAGTTGAATTCCAACCTGATATTTTTGCCAGTGGTTATTTGGCTGATGCAGCGGGAACTGCTACCGGTATCTATCAAACCAATATCATTCTCCGGGATTTAACAACGGGAGATTCACTGGTGACCTACAGTACTCTCTATGAGCCCACTCAATGCGGTGGTACAATCATTGGTTCTTTCTCTGAAAATGCAGGAGTATTCGTTGGATGTGATAGCTGTGATGACAAGCCAATCGGTCTGCCTACTTCAACATTAACAGAATTCCGCTCGGGTACATTCACGACCGATGTATTCTGTAATGCACCTAACCGATTTGCATATAATGCACTTGGGTTTAGCTTTAATTATACCCTTGGCCAGCAGGGGGGGATTTACAGGCCTTTCTCTGCTACAATAACAAAAGGAAATGCAACTCCGGGAGTAGCTCAGGCATCCAAGCTTAAGGCAGAATTAACGCAGGCATTTAATGGTGAGTTTGTTACGTTTAATGAAGGGGCAGCACGATATACTGTGCAGTTTACACCAGGAGACGTTGAAACTCTTCGCTTAAAGTTTGGTTCTCCGGCTCAGGAAAAGGACTTCATTGTTCCTTTTTTAAATGTAAAAGTAGTTAAGGACACAAAAGACACTCTTCCAAATGAGAAAATCGTAGGGAATACTGCTGAGATTGGCCATACACCTCTCACAGTAACTACCGGAAGGAAATTTATTGATCCTCGTAGCATACCTGTTAATTCCTATAATTTAGCTGCATACGGCTGGGTAGACGGTGACACAGAAAATCTTATTCCGGCGCGTAGAAAACAATCTACACAGGAAGGCACTCAGGCTATCCCGGTTGGAACGCAGGGAAGATACTATCTGACAGGTAAATCAACTGATGGTGCCAATACTGTCAAGTTTACTCATACATTTCTTGGTTCAGGTGCAACCTTTGGGATGGATTTTGCTAATAAAGCCGGTCGTCAGGCCGCTGCGGATCTTCTTTTTACAGCGCAACCATCGCAACCAACAGATGATTTCGAATCAGGTGATGAGGTTGTATTCGAGACGTTTGGCGGAGCTATAGGATTACCAAAAGCAGGTGCAAAAATCCGTGCTAAAGTAAGTGATGTAACTGCACTTAATGATTATACTGATGATATACTGAGCCAAGTACGTGTAGTACCTAACCCATATTATGTTCAGCATGATGGGCAAAAATCTCAATACGATGCAAAGATCTATTTTACAAAACTTCCTGTTGAGTGTACAATCTCAATTTATACGATCAATGGCGATCTGATCCGGACAATCGAACACAATGAGAGTAATTTGCCTGAGGAAACTCGTACTTTTAGTGAAGGTAGAGATATCTGGGATCTGTTAAGCGATAATAAGCAACGTGTCGCCAGCCAGGTGCTCATTGCAAAGATCGAAACTCCAAATGGGAAAAGTGCTATTGTAAAGTTTTCAGTTGTTACTGGTGGGTTCCGAACAGTACCAGAGTAAAATTTCTTATACTTCCTCCGTTCATACGAAGGGAGGAAGTATATAATGATTTTGAGAAGTTAGAATAATAAACAAGAGATAATAATGAAAAAATATACGCATTTATTTGCCGGAATTGCCATTATAGCTGCAAGTGGCATGATAACACCGGCCTTTGGACAAACCTCCGGCTCTTCAGCCGGGCTGTTTAAAAAGGTAGGAGCAGCAGGAGGGCAATTTCTGAAAATTCCGGTCGGAGCGCGAGCTACAGGAATGGCCGGTGCATTTAGCGCCGTTTCTGATGATCTTACCGCAATTTACTGGAATCCGTCAGGACTTGCTAATTTACAAGGTATTAATGCCAACCTGTCATATAATAATTGGTTTGCGGGATTTACACATAATTTTGCTGCAGTTTCCGTTCCAATTAGTGAGAATTATGTAGTTGCATTAAATATAGTATCATTTTCCACAGGGAATATAGAAAAAACAACAGTGGAAAACGAAGGACAAAATGGAACAGGAGAATTTTATAGTGTAAATGATTTTGCAATTGGTGGTACCTTTGCAGGAAAAGTGACAGAACAATTTGCATTTGGAGTAAATGCCAAATATGTTAAAAACGGCTTTTCCAATGTAAGAAGTGATGGGTTTGTTTTTGATGCCGGTACTTCGTATGAAATGGGCGTTCAAGGTATAAAATTGGGTTTTTCCATCCATA
Source organism: Bacteroidota bacterium (assembly GCA_040386315.1). Taxonomy (GTDB): domain Bacteria; phylum Bacteroidota; class Ignavibacteria; order Kapaibacteriales; family DASPKH01; genus DASPKH01. The sequence continues at coordinate 20,007 of JAZKFS010000124.1, read as the reverse complement.
ATTTTGGTGGTGATCAGCAGTTTGGCGGAGAAGATCTAAATGTAACTACTTCTACAACTGGTGCTCAGGAGCAGGTATCTACTCCTTTTGCTCTGCCTCTGTCATTCCGTGCCGGTATTTCAGGAAATGTGTTAGAAGGTGACGAAGTAAACGATCTTATTGTTGCTCTTGACTTTGAAACACTGTCAGATACTCCTGAGCAATATGCCCTTGGTGCCGAATATACGTGGAATGATTTATTTTCAGTCCGTGGTGGTTACCGTTTAGGCCATGATGAGATTAATCTTGCAGGTGGGGTTGGCGTTAAATACGAGTCTACTGGTTTCGGAGGCCAGGTGGATTATTCAATTCAGCCTACAAAGAGTTTAGGGATAGTAAACCGCATTAGTTTAGGCTTTACATTGAAATAATAATAATGCGCGATTTGAAAATATGCCGTTGGTATTCACTGCCAACGGCTTTTTTTATATCTATACTTTTAAGAGATTTTATACGTTTATTTTTCTTCTTATTAGTATTCCTTATATAAATCCTTATGAACTACTACAAACTTCTTTTAATTCTTATAAGCGGATTCGTATTTACAACTTCAGCTTTTGCCCGAAATATTCCGTTTTCGATTGATGCAGCGCAGTTTCGGTATGATACCTCCCGGACACTTTGGGAGATGTATTATTCATTCCCGGATTCTTCGCTTACCTATAAGCAGTCCGGCGTGGATTTTGAAGGTGAGCTATATGTCAAAGCCGTGATATTTTCTGCTCGCGATACAGTCGCAGCTCAGGAATGGGTCGTTACCAATCGTAGGGATAGTATTTCTCCCAAGGTTTTTAAAAACCTTGTCGGGCAGAAATCATTTCTTTTAAAGCCCGGTCAATATACCGTGCATATTCGTATCATGGATATAAATGATACTCTCTCGCAGACCACTTCCAGCTTTCCTATCATCATCCGTTCGCTGTCCTATCACCAGCTTAGCGTCAGTGATATGGAGATCGCCTCTTCATTTGAAAATGCTTTACCTGATGTTATTTCCCCTTTTAAAAAAGGAGCATTAGTGGTAATACCTAATCCTGATAAAGAATATATCGGAACTCGGCCAAGCCTTTTAGCGTACTCGGAAATATATAATGCTATGGCGGGTTTTAAAGTCCATTATACCGTATTAGATGGTGCAAAAAAAGAGGTCTTCAGTATTCAAAAGATCCAGCCTGCCGGCGCCAATGCTGTTGTGGAAACCGTCACACTGCCATTAGAAATTTTGCCCAGCGGAGCCTATTATATTCAATTATCCGTTTATGCGCCCGTAGAAAATCCTACGGACAGTATATTTACAACAAAAAAGATCTACGTCCTCAATCCTGATATGCCGCCCGAAGTAACCACTTCCTTTACGGAAGATCAGCTCTTCTTATCGAGCGAATTCGCTACAATGGGTGAGGAAAGCATCCAGTCGGAATTTGAAAAAGCTCAATATCGAGCTACACAGCAGGAAGTTGCTGCTTATAATTCCCTGTCTGATTTTAAAGCAAAACAAAAGTTCCTGTTCCGTTTTTGGGCTACACGTGATTCTGATACCTCTACAATAGCTAATGAAACCTTAGATGAATTCCGCCGTCAGATTACCTATTCAAGTACATATTTCTCAAATATACAGGTAAAAGATGGCTGGCGAACAGATCGCGGCAGAGTTCGTTTAAAATACGGAGCGCCGTCTGAAGTGAACAGATCAGATTTTAATGTAGGCGGCAAACCATACGAAATATGGACATATAATAATATGCAGGGTGGTGGTGTCACATTTTGTTTTGTAGATCTAAACGGGTATAATAACCACAAGCTCGTTCATTCTACCGCAAATGGTGAAGTCCGCGATGAACGCTGGATGGAGCGCTATGTAGATGCAAATAATTTTGATCCCAACGGCAATTTTAGGTGATAATGGCTAACGCTAATACGTATATCACATTTCTTTTAAAAGCTCTCGGAGCTGTTAGCCGGAAGCTGTCAATAAATCCCCGGACTGCCTTAGGCAGGACTGTTGGGACTCTTTTAGAAAAGGCGAGCCGTAAGCGCTATGAAATTACGCTTGGTAATATCCGTGCAGCTTTTCCTGAAAAAAACACGGAATGGCACCGGGATATTGCTTTTAAAAGCTATCAGAATCTGGGGATCACGCTTGTCGAGCTTCTTGCTTTCCCATCGCTGTCGGATGAAGATATAGCTGATTATATCAAATATGAGAATGTCGGGCTTTTAAAAGAAATGCATGCAAAAGGCCGCGGATTAATCCTTTTAAGCGGGCATTACGGAAATTGGGAAATGCTGGCGTATTCAGCCGGGCTTTTTTCAAAATTGCCAGTGAGCATTATTGTAAAGCCGCAGCAGAATATCTACGCCGACCGGCTTTTAAATCAATATCGTACCCAGCGCGGAAATCAGGTAATCCCCATGCACAATGCTGCGCGAAGTATTATCCAGAAGCTGCGTTCAGGCGAGTCGATCGCGCTGCTGGCTGACCAAAGCGCAACCGGCCATAAAGATATTTTTGTGGATTTCTTCGGCCGCCCGGCGGCTACGTATGAAGCGCCTGCCGCGCTTGCACTTCGTTTTAAAACGCCGATTGTCATAGGATTTGCTGAGCGCCAGCCGGATGGGAGATATTATGTTAAATTGAGCGAGATTCCCCATAATGATCTTGAAAATACACCGGAAGGAATTCGTGAACTAACGCAACGGCACGTACAAATACTTGAAAACGCGATTCGCAGGCGACCCGAACTGTGGTCGTGGCAGCACCGCAGATGGAAACATCAGCCCAAATAATTTCACCGTAAATCTTTTAAAAGCTCTCCCCGTGTCTTTTAAAACCATCTTCATAACCTTTAAAAAAAAAGCGGCTTTTACAATGCTGCCTCAGCTTCATTCTTTTAAAAATATAGCGATCATCCAGACTGCATTTCTTGGTGATGTGGCACTGGTGCTTTCGCTGGCGCAGCTTTTAAAAAATGCTGCTCCGGGAGCGGATATTTCGCTCATTACCACTCCCGCGGCGGCGTCTGTTGCGAACTGCGCTACGGCACTTGATACAGTGATTTCCTACGATAAGCGCGGTAAATACGCAGGATTTTCCGGTATAAGCAAATTCGCTCAAACATTAAAAAAACATGAATTTGACTGCATTATTGCCCCGCATAAAAGTTTTAGGACTGCGCTGCTCACTAGGTTTTTAAAACCCGAATATTCGGTTGGTTTTAAAAATGCTGCCGGAAGTTTTTTATATTCTGAAACAGTCGAATTTCCATCGCATCTCCACGAGATACACCGGAATCTTTCGCTTTTAAAAGCTTTTGAAAATGGCGAAGAGTTTTTAAAAAAAGCTGTGCCGGAAGTTGCGATGAAAATTCCTGCTGCTGATGTGGAATTTTCAGAAAATTTCCTTTTAAAAAATCATATAACATCAGATGATGTGGTGATCGGGATTGCGCCCGGCTCGGTGTGGGCTACAAAACGCTGGAGAATTGAGCATTTTAAAACGATTTGCGCGGAGCTTTTAAAAAGTGGTTTTAAAGTGATCCTGACGGGCGGACGTGAAGACCGGGAACTGTGCCGCGAGATAATCGGCAATACCCGCGCCATCAATGCAGCCGGAGAAACTACGCTTCCGCAGACGCTTGCACTTTTAAAAAAAATGTCTGTGCTGGTGTGCAATGATTCCGCGCCAACGCACCTGGCGGGTTTGGTGAAATGTCCGGTAATAACGATCTTTGGGCCGACGTCGCCGATATTTGGGTTTGCGCCGCTCGGTGAACTTGATGAGATTTTGGAGAATGAAACGCTGCAATGCCGTCCATGTGAGATCCATGGAGGGAATGTTTGTCCGATCGGCACGCACGAGTGCATGAAGAGTATTGCGCCGGATTTGGTTTTTAAAACCGTTGAGAAGGTTTTAAAAGGAATCTCATAAGGTTTTTCCTGTAATTTATCGCATAATTTCCATATTATACAAAAAGTTATCTTTTTAAAAGCGCAATTTTTTGTAATTTTACTTTTGTCAGAAATCACGATTGTTGGAGAAACAAACACAAATGGCACAACGACCACGCCGGCCACGGATTGAAACAGCCCCCGGCAAAAAAAAACGCGACGAGCATATTGAGAAATCCCAGGATGTACGTTTAAATAAATTTTTGGCCGATTCCGGCATTACTTCGAGGCGCGGCGCTGATGAGCTGATCAGCCAGGGAGTAGTGAAAGTGAACGGACAAACCGTGACTGAGCTCGGAGTAAAGGTCAAACGCACGGATTTTGTAACGGTAGAAGGCCGTCCCGTCAGTAACGAAAAGCACCTGACGTACGTGATCCTGAATAAGCCGAAGGACTGTATTACTACGGTCAAAGATGAATTTGACAGGCCGACGATATTTGATATTGTGAAGATCAAACAGAGGTTATTTCCCGTTGGGCGGCTTGACCGCAATACAACTGGCGCACTGCTTTTAACCAACGATGGAGAACTTGCGCACCGGCTGATGCACCCAAGCTTCCAGATTCCCCGCGTGTATAATGTCGGATTAGATAAAAAACTTGATTTTAAACATGCCTCGCAGATTTCCAGAGGAATTGAACTGGAAGACGGCGTTACAGCTCCATGCCAGGTAGTAATTGATCCTGAAGATAATACGCGCGTAATGCTTGAAATTACCGAAGGCCGCAACCGCGAGGTTCGCCGGATATTTGAATCATTGGATTATTTAGTTCGCAAGCTCGACCGCAAAAGCTATGGGCCAATTTCGACCCGTGGATTAAAACGCGGAGAATATCGCCACCTGACCAGAGATGAAATCCGCGATCTGCACCGCGCCGTAGGTTCTTAAAAAATTTATGAAATTACTTTTCCTGATATTTTTCTTTACTGTTGCAATAATCGCACCAGGATATTCGCAGCAGGATTCGCCGCAGAAGGATACTCCGCGCGGGCTGCCGGTCGCTTCGGCTGTTCCAAAAGAATTGTATTCTCACAGTGCGTCATTTTTTAAATTGCTGCTCACGAGTGATATAGAGGAAGCGTATGACGGACTTTTAAAACAGAGTCCGATTCATGAGAAACAGGAACAGTATAAACGCCTGATAGACCAGACAAAGCGCGCATTTCAGTTATATGGAAATGCCCAAGGCTACGAGCGTGTGGACGATGAATATATCAGCGAATCGCTCATGCGTATCCGTTATATCACCATCCATGATGAGCTGCCGATGCGTTGGGTGTTTACGTATTATAGATCTCCCAAGCGCGGCTGGATCATTATCAATATAAAATTTGATGATGAGGCGGAATATTTCTTTAAAGATGAGTAACATCATCTGCTTTTAAAAATGAAAAAGTCTTTTAAAAAACGATTTGAAAAAATCAGCTTTTAAAAGACTTTTTTGTCACTAACTTGGCTGCTTCTGCGTATATTGCAGTATTGCTTTTAAAAAGAAATTCTCATTACACGCTTTCATGACATTTTTAAATCCGTTCATTCTTCTTGGGCTTGCTGCTGCATCCATTCCGGTGCTGCTGCATCTGCTCAATCTCCGCAAGCTTAAAACCGTTGAATTCAGTTCGCTCCGTTTTTTAAAAGAACTCCAGAAAACAAAAATAAAGCGTTTAAAATTAAAGCAGATTCTGCTTCTTATTTTGCGAACTCTCATTGTAATTTTTGCTGTCGTTGCATTTGCGCGTCCGGCTTTAAAAAGCTCACTTCCCGTGCTTGGTTCACATGCGAAAACGAGTGTTGTGATCGTGTTGGATAATTCCTTTAGCATGGATATTTCCGACGAGCGAGGCAACCGTTTAAAACAGGCAAAAGGCATTGCCCAGTCTATTATCGGCGCTTTAAAAGAAGGCGATGAAGTAGCGCTGGTGGAAATGTCCGGTGTGGAAAATCAGCGCCGCGCTGCATTCACACAGAATTTCACGTTTTTAAAAGAGCAGGTGCAGAAGCTTCCCGTAGCAACGGGAATTGCGCAGCTTGAAACTTCATTGCGAACGGCAAATCTGCTTTTGGAAAATTCCAATAATATTAATCGCGAAGTATATATTATCAGCGACGCTCAGCGCAATATTGCGACTGACACAAAAGATTCTGTTCGCGTATTTGACGAAACCGTCGGCGTGTATGCTATCGCGATTGGCGAAAAAGCAAAAGCCGCTGAGCAAAATCTCTCGGTAGATTCTTTAAACATCGAAACGCGGATCTTCCAGCTTGACAAACCGGTGGAAGTGGAAGCACGGATCAGGAATAGTTCGGCACGTGATGCAGACGGCGTTGTTGTCAGTTTGCTTTTTAATGGCGAGCGCGTAGCGCAGCGTGCAGTTGATATTTCGGCAAGTTCCGTCCAGACGATCACGATTTCCGCACCGCCGAAGTCCCGTGGAATTGTTCGCGCCAGCGTGGAAATCGAAGGTGACGCGCTCGATGCTGATAACCGTCGCTATTTTGGTTTTATCATTCCGCCTGCGCCGTCAGTGGCTTTGCTTGGAAATGCAGAATCAACGAAATTTCTTTCCCTTGTTTTAAACGCAGCGCAGTCAGCATCAGTTTTGCCAATGCCATCCTCGCAGGTGAGCGGGTTAAATCTTTCCGACTACGACATGGTGATTCTCGGTGGAAATTCCGTAACGGCAAGCGATGGCGCACGTTTAGCAGATTATATCCGAAATGGCGGGAGCGCTCTGATCTTTGCTGATAAAACTACGCCGCTTGCGGAACGCCAGCAGTTTTTCTCACAACTCGGATTATCCATTTCCGAGCAAAGCTTCTCACCAAGCCAGCCTGCGCAGTTCTCACAAGTCGATAAAAATCACGCACTTTTTCAGGGTGTTTTTAAAGCCGGTGCGGACAATCGCGCTGTGGTGGAATCGCCGAAAATTACGCGGGCATTTCCCGCGAGCGGCAGGCAGTCCATTATTGAAATGCCGGGTGGTGCTTTTTTAAGTGAATCGCGCATCGGTGAGGGAAAAGTTATTTATTGTGCTGTTGATCCATCGGGCGAGTGGAGTAATTTCCCACTAACGGGACTATTTCCAACATTAATTTACAGAAGCACACTTTACCTAACTACCCGTGAAGCGCTTGGCACAGACTATGTTTCAGGCGATGCAGTTACGCTCACACTTCCAAAAAAATATGCGTCGGGCGGCAATTTTAAAATCAGCGATCCTGCCGGAACGGAATCTTTCCGCCAGGCGGCAAACCTTCCGAGTGGCGCGGCGTTGTCACTTGGGAATGTAGAGCAAAATGGCGTTTACGCAGTACTCGCGCCTGATGGAAAACCCGCGGCTGCTTTTGCAGTCAATCCACCTGCATCGGAATCAATATTGCTGAATTTTAAAAAGGATGAATTCATCAGTCTTTTAAAAGCACGCGTTGGAGAAAAAACTCACGTAGAATTTATTGACGAGCCGCAAAACATTGTGCAAAGTGTTGCCCGAGCGCGGATAGGCACGGAGCTGTGGAAAGTATTTGTGATTCTCGCCGTCCTCTGCGCATTAGCTGAAATGCTCGTAGCAAGGAATACAAAGGAAGAAGTGATAGCTTAGTTGGTAACTCGTGACTTGTAATCTGAATTTTAAATTTATCATTTATAAAATCTTAAGTGGCATTTCCCAGCTACTAATTACCAGTCACCAGTTACAAACAGAAAACTTGTTAAAGCCAAAAAGTGTTACGTGTAATTATTACTCCTGACTTTTTTAAAAAAGACTTTTAAAAGGAAAAATTATGCGCACCAGAATCATTCTCTCACTTTTTGCATCATTCCTGCTTTTTTCCTGTGAAAACAGGACAGGCGAAAAACTCGCGACAAATTCCGGGCCTGCTGATACGCTTCTCGTTAGTGACGGAAGCGCTGAATCATCGTCTGAAAAGAAAACCAGTGCAACCGGGAAATTAAAACCCGTCGTACCGGAAAAAGAAAAAACATTTGAGGATTTTCCCGCAGGAGAAGTTTTTGCAGAAAAGCCATCAAAACCGAATTTCGGTACAAACCCCCCGCTCAGTATGTACAAAACTGTGATCACACGCGGAACGGCACGCGGAGCAAACTTTGCAGGAAAATATGCTTTTGTAACATGGGGCTGCGGGGCGGGCTGCCAGCAGTCAGCAATCGTCAATGTAGAAACCGGGCGAATTATTTCAGGAAAGGAAGCAACTGCCGGATATTCTTTTAAAAAAGATAGTAAGTTCTTGATCGTCAATCCACGCGACCCGAATATCAAAGACCCGACTGCGCCAAAACCCGAATATTATATTTGGGAAAATGAAACTCTGACACCAATTGAGCCATAATGTGTTTTTAAAACCTTTTAAAAAGTTTCTTTTTTTGTTCACGCTGATTACTGCTTTTAGCGGCATTTCGGCGTTTGCCCAGATTGAAATTACCGCTCCGAAAAATTCCTCGGCAATTACTGCCGGAAAGGATGTTCGGATCGAGTGGAAAGGTGCGGCAAATGCGCCGGTTTCGTTGTATTATTCTACTGATAAAGGAACTGCGTGGACTTCAATTGCAGATAATATTACAACGGATTTCTATATATGGAATCCCAATATTACTGCTGCGGAAATTCTTTTAAAAGCGGAACTCGTGCGCCAGGGCGATGTTAAAAAAATCTGGGAAATCCCGGCGGATAATCCTGAAATGCACCAGCAGGAAGTACGCTCTGCCGTATTTTCGCCTGACGGGAAATTCATACTTTCAGCGTCTACCGACAGTGAATTCAAAGTCTGGGATATAGCTTTAAAAAAATCGGAAAGCTATGCGTTAACAGGTGTTTCGAGAATTTATACGCCGCAGTTTTTGCATTCAAATGATGTAATTGTTTGCGGTGCAGATTCGACGATCGCTGTTTTTAACAGAAATACTAATCTGCTTTCCATTCTCGGACGAGGCGCTTTTACATCACTTATCCGCGCTGTCGTTGTTCATCCTTTTAAAAATATCCTTGCTGTGGCTGAGGTAGGTGGAACGGTGCGGGTTTGGGATATTGATTTGAAACGTGAACTGGCTTCATTTAAAGAACCGGATTTTACTGCATATACAATTGCGTTTTCAAACGATGGCGAACAAATCGCCGTTGCCGGAGATAATTCTTCACTTTTAAAAAGCCGCATCTATATACGGAAATGGGAGAATTCAACCGAATTTACAACATTGGAAGGACACGGCGACAATGGTACGAACCGCACGATCTGGAGTGTGCATTTCTCACCTGACGGGAAACATCTCGTCAGTGGTGGCGTGGATAAAACCGTCCGTATCTGGAATATTGAAAAAGCAAGCGAAGAAAATGTTTTTAAAAGCAATACCTTTCATGTTCGTTCGGTGAAATTTTCACCCGACGGGAAGCGCGTGATGTCGGGTGCGCTGGACTCAACGATCCGTCAATGGGAAGTAAGCAGCGGAGCCGAAATAACCGCTCCGGCGAATCACAACGGGCAGATCCTCGCGGTTGACTATTCTTCAAGTGGTGATACGATCCTATCAACCGGGCGCGACCGCACGCTCAAGCTCTGGAAAAACGCTGCGGGTGGCGTGGAAAATTCTACCATTACCTTGCTTTTAAAAAACGATACGATTTTCGTAGCTGATACGGTGTGCGCGGCTGACAAACGTAACACAGCTTTTGGTGAAAAAACCGCAATTATCGTTGTCTTCCCGAATCCGGCGCCCGTTAATGCTACTATTAATTTTACGCTGGCGGAAGACGCTACAGCTGCTTTAAAACTCCTCGATATGAAGGGAAATCTGGTGAAAACATTTTTCACAGAAAGTTTTAAAAGCGGCAGATATGAGCGTGTTTTGAATTTTGCTGACGTGCCGAATGGCGCGTATATTATCCAACTCCAAACGCCGACGCAGACGGCTGACTGGCAGGTTTCGGTTGTGAAGTAAAGTTTTTAAAAAGAAAGTTTTATAGGTTTTTTAAAACGTTGAAATGTCCGAGCTTTCGCTTCATCCCGAAATAGAAAAACTCCGCGCCCGCGTTGGCGAACTTCGCCTGCAAATGCGCGAACTGCTGGAAGAATATTATTCCATTCAAAACGAGATCCTGCCCGAACTCCACGATAAATACGACGCGCTTTTTAAAAAATTAGAAATAGAGATTCAGCGGAAAACTCTTGCTGCAAGTGAGATTTCACGTCGTGCTGAGATCTTTTCTTTAAAACTCTCACGTGGTGAAAAGCTCTCGGCGGAAATGATAAAGCTCGTCAATACGATGGTTGACCGCGAGTTCCGCCGTTTTAAAAAGTCGCTGGAAGATGCTTTTGAAAAAACGCAGGAGCAGCGTAATTCCGAAAATGAAAAGAAATTTACGAGTGAAAAAGTGAATCCGCTTGGCAATACGAGCGAGGTTTCAAAGCTCTACCGCGCAATCGCCAAAAAGCTGCATCCTGACGTGGCTGGCGATGTAACGGATCATTTTAAAAAGTTTTGGGCGAACGTACAGGACGCGTACCAGAAACGAAATGTGCAGAAAATGCGCGCGCTCCACCAGATGCTGTGCGTGGAAGACCAGTTTTCAGGAAAATTTGACGATCATCAGTCTGAATTCGATGCACTGTCGCAGGAGATCCGCCAATTAGAAAACAAAACCGAAAGCGAAAACCGGAAACTCCAGCGCCTGAAACAGCAGCAGCCGTACACTTTTAAAGAAAATATCCATGATGAAGCGTGGATCGCTGCCCACACAAAAGATCTCGAACGGCAATTGCTTAAAAAAGAGCGCGAGATCGAGCAGGCGAATGAGATTTTAAAAGAAATGCTCGGCGGGAACTGGCTGCAAATTCAGCAGAAAAATGAGAAAAAGGATGAGCCGTTCGACGATGATTTTATGCGCGATGCGTATTTCGGTGGGAAGCATTGAAGAAGTTTTGTGAGTGCGGTGAGTTAGTGAGTAAAATTCTTTAAAGTGTAAATGTCATTCTGAGTGTAACGAAGAATCTACGGTAGAATGACCGAACGCGAACTTTTGACGTAGATTCTTCGCGATGCTCAGAATGACAAATGCACTGTTTACGTGAGTTTGATTTTTAAATGAAATGTAGTGAGTTTGTTTTAAAAAGTTGATTTTAAAAGATTTACAAGGAAACTCTATACACTTTATTAATTGTTCTTGGTTGTAACACACAGTTTGTATTCTAAAAGGGTTACGATCATGAAGCAGAATTTTCTTTTAAAAACAGCTCTTATAGCTCTTACAATATGCACAGTCGCAGCGTGCGACAAAGCGCCTGAAGGCGATAATGCTAAAGTTGGTGAGCAGCAACAGGCAGCGGAAGTGAGCGGGCAAACATTTACAGTAGATACCGCCGCATCACGCATCCGCTTTACTGGCAATGGCGTTGGAAAAAATCATCCCGGGATTTTTAAACTTTCCAACGGTACAGTGGCAATTGCGAATGATAAAATAACAGGCGGACAATTCACGATTGATATTAATTCGATGAAACTGGAGCAGCAGGAAGGCCCGATCCAAAGCAAATTGCGTCCGCATTTGCTGAGCGGAGATTTTTTTGATGTGGCGAAATACGGTACTGCGAAATTTGAAATCACGAGCGTAACGCCGTATAGCGCAAATGGAGCGAACGCATCGGTAATCGAAGGCGCAAACTATAACGTAAGCGGAAATTTCACTTTAAAAGATGTGACGAAAAACATCACATTCCCGGCGCGTATTGACCTTGATGGAAATACTTTAAAAGCTCATGGAGATTTTGATATTGACCGCACGCAGTGGAATATGAATTACCACAATGACAAATCCATCGGCGACGCGTTCATTTCCGAAACGGTGAATATTGAGCTGGACTTGCAGGCGAAGAAATAAGAAGTTTTAACGAATTTTGGGTTTTAAAAAGTTTTTAAAACGTCGGGAATTGCGTAATTTGAGAGTTCACTTTTGACTTTTGGTCAGAAGTGAATTTTTTGTTTTTAAAAAGCTTTCTATAATGAAAATTTTTGGTTTTTTAATTGTTTTTTCTTTATCTCTCTCTTCCTGTGCATTCTATTTGCCGGGATTTGACTTTGAGCTTTTTAAAAATACTCCGGCGGAGAAATTAGCTGATGCTGTGGAAGATGAAGATTTAGATGAAATTGATGAGATTTTAAGGAATAATAGAACTATTGTTGATTATCAAGAGCCTGAATTTGGTCATTCTCTTTTAGTTTTAGCCACAGTTAATAATAAGCTAAAATCAACAAAAAAACTTTTAGAACTTGGTGCTGATCCCAATTTAAAATCATTTAATGATAGCTCTACAGCTGTTATCGATGCGTGTGATGGTATTTATTCAGAAGAATGCAATCTCATGATACTTCAAGAATTAATTAAACATGGTGGCAACGTAAATATAATACAACATTCTACTTATAAATGGGCCGGTGAAATCACACATAGATATATGACACCTCTACTCAATGCAATAGGTACAGGAAAGTGTATAGAAGTGATTAAACTTTTAGTCGAGTCAGGAGCTGACGTAAATTACGTGCACGAAATTAGTGGGCAGACTCCTGTAATAGCAGCAATCATGGATGATAGATTAGATGTAGCCAGATACTTAATAATTGAAAAAAAAGCTAATACTGATAATGCTAGTTTTACATTTGGTAATTCAAGGTCCAAAATGCGAACTCTCACTATTAAAGAAATCTTAAACGAGAAAAATTATAACGGATCAGATAATTCCGAAAACTTAAGATTAAAGCAAGAAATTTTAGATTTTTTAAAAGCAAAAGGATTAGAATAGATTTAAAATAAAGATTTTAAAAAGAATGAAAAACAACCGCTTAATCAGTATTATATTGCTCTATCTGTTATCGTGCTGTTTTGCCGGATGTAGATGTCATAGCTATTTTTCAAATTCAAAAAGTCTGAGGATAGAAGGAAAATTGTTCGATATAAAATGTAATCTTTTGCCTCGTTATACGCAGGATTCTGCTCACTTAGAGGTAGCAATATATATAAAGGATTCATTAAATCGGAAATCTATAAAGGAAAGTTTAGTAATATATCCGGTTATTTCTGGGGACGAGAAAAGTGATACTTTAAAATTAGCATCAGTGGATGGAAGGTATTATTCCTTTGGACTACATACAAAATCAAAATCTAACCTGGATTTATTTCTGAATTTTAAAGTTGATTCTTCCGGAGTTTTAGTAAATAAAAGTGTTGAATATAAAAATTTAGAGAAGATAGAAGATTGTAAATTTAGCTTGATGCTTCATTAATTGTTAAAGGAATATGTTTTAAAAGAATTTTAAAAAGAATGAAAAACTACACAATCGAGCAGCGGGACGAACAACTTCTGAATACAACGGCGAATATCCGCTATGCTGTTTTTTTTAAAAATGCGGCGCAGCATTTGATGCATTTTGAGATGGAAGTGGATGCGGTGAATGTACCGGTTTTAAAACTCGTAATGCCGTCGTGGATGCCGGGCAGCTACAAGATCCGCGATATGGTGTCGAATGTCGGCGACCTTACCGTGACGGATGCTGCGGGCAAGCCCCTTTTCCATGAGTGGACGTCGAAGAGCGAGATTGAAATTCACGCAAACGGCGCTCAGCTTTTAAAAGTGAGCTATTCGTATTATGGCAATGAGCGCTCGGTTCGTACGCCGCATGTGAACCGCTTTCACGCATCGGTTTTCCCGGTGGCGTGCATGTTTTATGTGGATGGGCGGCAGGATGAAATTCATCATGTGATCCTGCATCACGACCGGAATGAGTGGAAGGAAGTTTCGACGGCGCTGTCGCCGGTAAATGCTTTTAAAAACGGTGAAAAGATTATTCTTGGCGCTTTAAATTATGATATTCTTGCTGACTCACCAATTGAAATTGGGAATCAGCAGGTGCGGACATTTGAGATGCGAGGCGCTAAACATGAAGTGGCACTCGTGAGCCAGACGCCGTTTAATGTGGACTGGCTGACGGAGCAGACGAAGGAGATCGTTCGCGTGGAGGCTGCATTTTTTGGCGGGCTGCCGTATGACCGATATGTGTTTATTATTCACGCGGTGCCGAATATGTACGGCGGGCTGGAGCATGCGCGTTCGAGCGTGAATATGGTAGATACGGGAGCGTTTTCCGACAGAGTGAAAAACATTCAGATGTTGTCGCTGCTGTGCCACGAGTATTTCCACACGTGGAATGTAAAGCGTATTCGCCCGCGCGAGCTTGGCCCATTTGATTACACACGCGAAAATTACACGAAAATGTTGTGGCTGGCGGAAGGTTTTACGTCGTATTATGATGATCTGCTCACGTATCGTTGTGGATTTTACACGCGGGACGAATATTTTAAAGCAATTGCGAAAGATCATTTGAGCAAGTTGGCGCGTGTTCCCGGCAGAAAAGCGATGTCGGTGAAGCATTCCTCACATCTTGCATGGGTGAAATTGTACCTGCCGACGCCGGATTCGGGCAACCGCTTTCCGTCGTATTATTTAAAAGGCGGCGTGATCGCGATGCTGCTGGATTTTTATATTATCGAAAAATCCAATGGCACGAAAACGCTTGATGATGCGCTCCGTGCAATGTGGGATTTATATTTAAAACGTCCTGAACTTGGCCTCACTGAAGATGAAGTAATTGACCTGACGGAAAAATCTACAGGCGTAGCGGTGCGTGAGCCTCTTTTAAAAATGCTGGACGGGCGCGACGAACTGCCGTATGAAGAGCATTTTAAAAAGTTTGGCCTGGTTTTAAAAGAAAAGCAGGTTGTAAAAACCGTTGAACAATTTGGCGAAAAGCGGACGTTTTTAAAACAGGCAGAGAATTTTTTCACGGGACTGACGTTAAAAGAAGGAATGCCAATGATAGTTACGGCAGTAGAAGCGGAATCTCCGGCGGAGAAGGCAGGGATCGGCGTGGACGATGAAATTATCGCTGTAAACGGGTTTCGCGTTACGAACGTCAGGATGTTTGATGAAACCGTTGCACTAAATTCGCAGAATGTTGAAATTACTGCTGCGGCTGAAGGTAAATTGTACAAGGCAGTTTTAAAACCTGTTTTTAAAACTGAATTTGAAATTACTCTCGATCCGAAAGCAACGCCGGAACAGAAAAGATTACTTGATGTGTGGCTGAAAAGAGTCTAAATTGTTTTTAAAACTCTTCTTTTAAAAAGCTTTTAAAAATCTATGTTTTTAAAAAGAAATATCTTCCTATTTGTGCTTAGTACGTTGGCAGTTGTCATTGGCGGATGCCGCGCGTATGATAATGGCACGACGTATTTTAATACATATTACAATGCGAACCGTTTGCTGGAAGAAGCGAAGGAAGAGTTTGAATTTACGGACGAAGGGCGACGTGTCCTGCCGCGTGTGATCGTGCCGGACATGCAGGGTGTCACATTTACCGAAACGGTGGAAGGCCAGCAGCCGCAGTTTTTGCGTGAATTTATTATTGACCAGCAGAAACTCCAGCCGGTCCGCACAAAAGTTGATTCAATTTTAATAAAAGGTTCTAAAATACTGGCGCTGCACCCACATTCCAATTATGTGGAAGGTTCGCTTTTTCTGATGTCGAATGCGTATTTTTTCAGGAATGAATGGCTGCCGGCACAGATAAAAGCGCAGGAGCAGATTGAGCAATTTCCGACGGGCAGCTTTTCGCCGGATGGGCATTTACTTCTTTCAAAAAATCTGCTTATTCAGAAAAAATTCACGCAGGGCGAAATAATGCTGTCGCGCACGGTGGACGTGGCATGGCAGCATGAGCGCTGGGATATTCTTTCGGAAACATTTCGCCTGCAGGCTGAAACCGCTCTCCTTCGTAAAGATTTAGAAGGCGCTTTAAAACCGTACAGGCAGGCAATCGCACAGAGCAGTAACGGAAAGCAGCAGGCACGCTGGCAGGTGGAATTAGCATCGCTGTTGTACAGGATGGGACGTTTTGAAGAAGCTGAAAAGAATTTTGCGCTTGCACGTGAATATAATGCTGATGTATTGACGACTTTTGAAGCAGACCTGTACCGTGCGGCATCGCTGACACGTCTGGGAAGAATTTCCTCTGCTGATACTATTCTGACGGAACTGGAGCGCAACGAAAATTACACTGAATGGAAATCGTATGTTTTTGCCCAACGCATGGCGATCATTCGCGCGCAGGGCGATAATGTCCAATGGACTGCTGCGGAAAAGCACGCAGATACATCATTTGTAGGAAGTAAGGCGATATTTGCTGCGCACTTTGAGCGTGGTATGGATTTTTACAAAAACAACGATTATTTCCAGGCGCGCCAGTCGTTTGCCCGTGGTAAAACTACGCGCTCTCCGGTGTTTGATGCGTCGTCACGATATTATAATCTTTTAAGCACACTCGAAGAAAAAGAACGCGGTGTGATGCCGGCTTTTAAAGCTTTTAAAAAGGTCCCGATCACTCCTGAAAACCGACTGACAATGGCGCGTGACCTTTTTGAGATCGGGCGCGTGCACGAGCAGCTGGGCAATCATGATTCGGCTGTGTATTACCACGAATGGGCTTTTAAAGCCGCGCCGGATACAAGCCGTGAGCGCAGCCGTTTTGTGTATGGCTATGCACGGAGCATAGTATCGAGCGATCCTGAAAAAGCTGACTCGCTTTTGGAACTGATCGTTTATCATAATGATGATTTTGGCGCAGATGCGCGGCGTATCCTGGGTTTCACAGCAGATGCCGTCGTTGATACTATCGCTGAATTGTATCTTTCCGGTGCGCGGTTGCGGGCGGTTGGTGATTATTCCTATGCTTCGCTGCAATTTAACCGTTTGCTGCAGATAGATACGGTCAGTGATTACGCGCCGAGGTCGCTCTATGCGCTTGGCTGGATGTTTGAAAACCAGGTGAAGAGTAACGACAGCGCTATTTATTATTACAAAATTCTTGTTGATAAATATCCTGATTCAAAATATGCCCGGGATGTAAAATTTGGTGTGGATTATGCTCTTACTCTGCGGAATGGTGAGCCAGTTGATACATTGGGAATCCGGAAAGAAGAAAAAGGAGAGAATCCCATCGAGCAGAGCCTGCCACAGCAGCAGTTATTGCCTGATCAGAACCTCCTGCAATCTCCTTCGGGAAGCGGTAATCGTCCGCGTTTAAAACCTGGCTTAAATCCTTCAGTTTTGCCCGGCTCTCTGCAAAATCCCAAGACTCTACCTTTACCAACAGAATCGCAGCCCGAGCTTGATAAAAAACAGGAAGATACACCTGAAACCGGCGAAGATACGCCGCCCGTATCTCCGGGAAAAACCCCGTAGTCAAACAAAATTATATCGTTTTTAAAAGGCGCGTTTTAAAAGAACGCGCTTTTTCTGTTTTAAAAGTTTCCTGTTGATTGTTGTCACAAGGTTTTATAAATTGGCAGGAAGAGAATGATAAAATGAATGAAATATCTTCGCATTATTTTAGTAGAATGAAAGTTTTAAAAACGAGATCTTTAAAAGGATTGTAATGCCCGGAAAGAATATTATACTGTGGCTTATTGTTTTCTTTAGTACCTATACTCCTTCGTTTACGCAGCAGCAAAGCCGTGCTGACAGCATCGCACGAACTTTTCGGCCTGATTATACAATTATCATTGCCGGCTCGATCGGAGCTGTATATGGCGTGAGCGCGAGTGACTTTTTTAAAGAATATAACAATCCGTTTACTATTGGCGGGAAGGCGTCATCATTTAATATTCCGCTTAGTACGGGCGCTACGGTGAAAGCTGCATATACGCAGGGCATACGGTATGGCGTAAGCGGGGATTTTTTTAAAGCTGTGATGCGCGATAATTATGATCATGCAGTTGTTGTTTTAAAAGAAAATCAGCTTGATACGATAGGGACACGAAATATCGGCAGCGAGCTATCCGTTTCCAGTATTCCCGTCTTGGCGACTATCGAATTTATCCCTGTTGAAGCACAATTTACCACGTACTTCGGAGTTGGAGCAGGCGTAGCTTTTAATAAGATATTCTGGAAAGAATCTGTGCAGACTACTGTAAAAAATGATCCGCGCACAGGCGGCGTCTATACCGACGAAAGAAAGATCACTCCTGCCGGACGCATATATGCAGGCGTTGAGCTGGATTTTGACAAACGCCGGCGCCAATCCTCAATTTTAGGAAGTTTATTGCTCGAGGTTCGCTATACTTATATTCCTGTTTCCTCCAAACTCTTAGAAAAATTTTCCTCGTTCCCCGGTGCTCCGGAGCGCTGGAAGGACGATTTTTCAGTTGGCGGCAGCGGATTAGGGCTGAATATCGGTGTTTCAGTGGAATTCCCGGGATATTTTAAAAAATAAGGTGAGGGTAAATAATTATTTTTAAAAATGCCCCGAATTGTAAACCAATTTGTTAAAATTACGTTATATATACAGTAAGGATTGCTTTTTAAAAAGCAGTAATGTTTATATTATTTCAGAGGATTCAAATAACCATGCAAATTAAACTAACCGCGCGTCATTTTGAGCCGCGCCCATCACTTAGTGAAGCAGCCATAGCAGCAGCCGAAAGTTTTGATAAATTTATAGATGACATTATCAGTATAGATATTATCATGAGCCTGGAGACCGAAACGAGCAAGATGGTGGAATATATCGTACACGTACACGGACATACGCTGGTGGCAAAGGAAACAACCGACGATTTTTTTAAAAGTATTGCAGGCGCATCGGATAACATCGAGCGTCAGTTTAGCAAGCTGAAAACCAAAGAACACCGGCCGATCCGCACAGCAAAGCACGAGGAATTGTAAAAAGAAATCCTATAATAGAATATATACTCAGGGCGTGGTTTTTAAAAACCGCGCCTTTTTGTTTTTTAAAACAGTTGTAAAAAATCCTTTTAAAAGCGGCGTTGATGTGGTATTTTTAAAAAGAATTTTTAAGATTTTTAAAAACTTCTTTTAAAAATACATGCCTCTTCGTGAAAATCTAAAGCCGATCATCAGGGGAAATATTCCCGTGGACTCGCTGATGCAGTCGCCTGCGCAGCTTGTAGCGCTGACGGGTAATGTTGGCCTGAAAAATCTGATCCCGGATAAGAACATTCACCGTCCGCAACTTGCCCTGACGGGGTATGTAGAATTATTTACGCATTACCGCGTGCAGATGTTTGGCAATACGGAGATGTTTTATTTAAAGAGTTTGCCGTATGAGGAGCGTATTGCGGCTTTTAAAAACATTGCTGAATTTGACATCCCGTGTATTATATTGTCCAGCGGCCATACCATAGAGCCGGAGCTTTTAAAAATAGCTGTTGACCGTAATATCGCCGTTTTCACTACGCCGTATGAAACAACGAAAGCGCTGTATCTGCTGTCGGAATTCCTCGATGAGCAATTCGCGCCGCAGGTTTCCGTACATGGTTCGTTTGTGGATGTCTATGGCGTTGGGATCTTGTTTACAGGGCGCAGCGCTATCGGCAAGAGTGAGATCGCGCTTGACCTGGTAGAGCGCGGCCATCGGCTGGTAGCCGATGATGTGGTAGTGCTCACGCAAAAACGGGAAAGCGTGCTGATCGGCACGGGAACGAACCTGGTAAAGCATTTTATGGAGATACGCGGGCTGGGGATAATTGATGTGCGGCAGATGTTCGGTGTGCGCGCTATTCGCTTTCAAAAGCGGCTGGAAATTATCGTGGAGCTGGAGGAATGGGAGGAAAATTCCTCAAGAGAATATAACCGCACGGGACTGGAAGAGGCGCCGACAAGTGTTCTGGATGTGGAAATTTCGACCGTCAAATTACCAATTATTCCCGGGAAGAACGTAACGGTCATTGCTGAAGTAATTGCACTGAATTATCTTTTAAAGATCTACGGCTACAATGCAGCGGAAGTTTTTTCACAAAAGCTGTCAGAAGAAATCCTGAAAAAAACTACACGGAAAAGCTGGCTGGAAGACCCGCGCCTGATCCAGTATTTTCAAAGTGATGAGGAGTAAAAAGTAAAAAGTAAAAAGTAAAAAGTAAAAAGTAAAAAGTAAAAAGTA
>JAZKFS010000123.1:0-6339 GCA_040386315.1 Bacteroidota bacterium | reverse complement strand
TTAAGAAATTGCCTTAGAACCATAGCAGAAGATTCCGGGCAAGCCGGAATGACATTTTTAGTAAAATTGCACAACATCTTTTTTTAAAGAAAATGCACAAACGCAAAGTCATCCTCTACATCGCCATGAGCGTGGACGGCTACATCGCAAAAGACGAGGACAATCTTGACTTCCTTTCCATCGTGGAAACGCCCGGCGAAGACTACGGCTACGCGGACTTTCAGCAGAATGTGGATACGCTCATCTGGGGCCGCAAGACATACGACAAAGTGCTCTCCTTCGGCATTGAATTTCCGCACAAAGACAAAAAATGCTACGTGCTTTCGCGCACGAAAACAGGCAGCGATGAGAACGTGGAGTTTTACAACGGTTCGCTAAAAGAACTTATCGCCTCGCTGCATGAGCAGGACGGCAAGCACATTTACTGCGACGGTGGCGGCGACGTGGTGTACGAGCTTTTAAAAGACGGGCTGATAGACTCGATAATAATTTCCGTCATACCGCATCTTGTCGGCACGGGCGTCCGGCTTTTTAAAGACGGCAGGCCGGAGCAGGCGCTCGTTTTTAAAAAGAGTGTGACGTTTCCGTCGGGGCTGGTGCAGCTTTGGTATGAGAGGAAGTGAGGAGTTTATAATTGAGAATAGTTATTTACAGAGCAGCCTTAACTATGTCAATAAATTCTGGAACTGGCATTTGATCAATATCATTCTGAGTAAATCCAGAACTAATACTATTTAAATTATCAAGCATTTTTGCATCAAATTCTTGATAGCTATCGAATATTAAACTTGATGTTGGCAAATGTTCTTTATCATTTTTTATTTTTCTTTTGACATTTGAGTATATCCAATCTCTCACTCTTTTAACTGCTAAGGCAGGCTCATTATTGTGATGATATGGATCATTCCCGGATAAATCTGAAAGAACTTTTTGATAACTGTATTGCTTTGCCTCTAGAATAAGACATTTCTTTTCAGTTAATTTTCCTTTACCATATATTCTACTCCCGATATCAACTCCTAATTCAAAAGGCATATTAAATCTTGGATCTTTCCTTTTTTCTATTCTTGATATATCATGAATGCTATATTTGCTACATTCTATAAGCTCGTATATTTTAGAAATTCTAGCGGCACCACTATCAGAGGTTTCTGAGGCTAATCTAGGTTCTAATTCACAAGTAACTATAGTAAAAATAATTGCCCTTAGAATTCGACGATAATCTTCGTCAAATGGGCAATTAATAAATACGCTGTTTTCAAAGTCAGCCATATAGAATTCTTTTATGAACGCCGGTTAGCGGCCTTAGCCCATTTACTTATAGTTCCGTCTTTTCTATGGATAATAACATCATTATCCTTAGAAAAGGATTTTGCACCACGAACAGCTTCAGTTTTTGTACTAAAAACTTTGCTTGCCCTGGAGGCACCTTCCCTTTTTACTGCCCATCCATCATCACGCACGACAACATGAACTCGCGAACTAGAGCCTGAATCAGCTTTCATCCTTCTTTTAAGTTCATTAACAGGAATTTTACGCATAGTATCTTATTTATAGTATATTATTGAGCTAAATTATAAATTAAATACGATATTAAAAAGCTTATATTACAAAAAAGCCGCAGTTTTTAAAAACTACGGCTTTCGACTTTTAAAAGCAAATCCTTTTAAAAATCACACATCCAAATTCTTCACATACTGCGCATTTCTCTCAATAAACTCACGTCTCGGCGCCACATCGTCACCCATCAACGTTTCAAAAATGCGTGTTGCTTCGGTTGCGTTTTCGATGGTTACCAGCTGAAGCGTGCGCGTTTCAGGGTTCATCGTTGTGCTCCAGAGCTGCTCCGGATTCATCTCACCAAGTCCTTTAAAACGTGAGATTACAATGCCGTCCGGCGTTGCGTTTTCCTGCACGTCGTCGGTGCCTTCAGTTACAATTGCTTCCGATGGCGCGCCTTTTTTATCTTTGCGGATGCGGGCGATAATTTCGTCACGCTCTGCATCATTGAAGGCGTAATATTCCGCTTTTCCTTTTTTCAGTTTGTACAGAGGCGGCTGCGCAATGTACAGCTTTCCAAGCGTAATCAAATCACGCATGTACATGAAAAATAACGTCAGAAGCAGCGTGCGAATGTGCGAACCATCCACGTCGGCATCAGCCATCAGGATGATTTTGCCGTAACGCGCTTTCGTCGCATCAAAGTCATCGCCAAAGCCAACCCCAAGCGCTGTCAGGATCGTGCGGATCTCCTCGTTTTCAAGGATTTTCGTCAAACGCGCTTTGTGAACGTTCAGGATTTTACCTTTAAGCGGCAGGATTGCCTGCGAACGTCTGTCGCGCGCCTGCTTTGCCGAACCACCCGCTGAATCTCCCTCGACCAGGTAGATTTCGCAATCTTCCGGCGTTGTGAGTGAGCAGTCAGCCAGTTTGCCCGGAAGAGTTGAGCCTTCCAGAACGTTTTTACGGCGAACAAGCTCGCGTGATTTTTTCGCTGCAATTCGCGCTTCTGCTGCAAGAACAGCTTTTTCAAGAATGCGTTTTGCCACAGCCGGGTTGCTGTCAAGGTAAATGCTCAATTGCTCACTTGTCACCGAGCGCACAATTCCTTCCACCTCGCCGTTTCCAAGCTTCGTTTTCGTCTGCCCTTCAAACTGCGGCTCGGCAACTTTCACCGAAATAATCGTTGTCAAACCTTCACGGAAATCCTCGCCCGTAAGCTGGATTTTATCGTTATTTACTTTATTCGCCGTCGCGTACTGGTTCAGCGTTCTCGTCAGCGCCGAACGGAAGCCCGCCACGTGCGTTCCGCCTTCCACCGTATTGATATTATTAACATACGAAAGCAGCGTTTCCGTGTAGTTCGAATTATACTCAAAGCACACTTCCACCTGAGTTTCCGTACCGGAATCACCAACGCCCGCGCCTGACATGTAAATCGGCTTCATCAGCGCCATCGTGTGCGCGTCAATATAGCGAACGAAATCCACCAGGCCGCCCGACGAATGGAACACTTCTTTTAAACCTTCGCGCTCGTCCTCAATCGTAATCGTAATATCAGGATTTAAAAACGAAAGCTCGCGCAAACGCTCAGACACTTTTTCAAAACGGAATTCAACCGTTTTAAAAATCGTATCATCGGGATAAAATCTATGATATGTTCCCGTTGAATCGGCTGTCCCAACAGCTTTCACCTCGCCCTGCGGCGCACCAAATCTATATTCCTGCTTATATAATTTCCCATCGCGGCGCACTTCCGTCTGGAGCAGCTTTGAAAGCGCATTCACGCACGATACCCCTACGCCGTGCAGACCCCCGGAAACTTTATACGTGTTTTTATCAAACTTTCCGCCCGCGTGGAGCGTACACATTACCACGTCCAGCGTCGAAATCTTCTTCACCGGGTGTGGCCCCACGGGAATCCCGCGGCCATCATCGCGCACCGAGCACGAGCCATCAATGTGCAGCGTGATATAAATATTTTTACAATATCCCGCCAGCGCCTCATCAATCGAATTGTCCACAACCTCCTGGATCAGGTGGTGCAAACCGCGCTCGCCCACGTCCCCGATATACATCGCCGGACGCTTCCGAACCGCTTCCAAGCCTTCGAGCACCTTGATATTATCTTCGGTATATCCCGTCAAATCCGGCGCCACCACTTCTGTCAAATCTTCTGCCATCCTATTACTCCTTCCTTTATATGAAACTATTATTTATGCTGCTGAAATTTATTTTTAAAAACTCGATTATCATTTTCTTGTTACTAATCGCTCTAATCTACCGATTGAATTAATCAACTTTCGCGTTTCAGTATTGTGATTGACACAAGCAGTTGAATAATACACATTTTCAATTTTTATACCTTTCTGAAATGAAGAAAAATAATAAAACGGATAAATATCGCTATATACACCATACATTTCATCACTTGTACAATGCTTCCTAAAATTCTCAAACATCAAATCATTCGATTCTATATAACTTTGAATTGGCTGAAATGTAGAATCTCTATCAGGAATAGTTAGTTTTTTAAAACGAATTTTACCACGTTTTAGAGGAAATTTAAATCCCTGAAAATTTAAAAACTCGGCGTTTAATTTATTTTTTTCTTTCCAGACAATATAAGTTTGCCCTTTAGCTCGAAAGTCCACCCATGCTATGACTTTTGCACCGTTAAGTTCTCGGGACTTAATTTCAACGATACTATCCACATACCTCATGTAAGCACTATCACGCCGTGAATAAAGAAAGCCAAGAGGGATTGAGTCTAATTGCGCAATTGCTTCAATGCTATTTAAAAGTGCAACTAATACTGCTAAAAGTTTTAAAAGCCTTCTCATAATCTTTGAGCTTAATAGTTAGCAACTTAAAACTCCGTCATTCTGAAGCGCAGCGAAGAATCTCTCTTTTAAAGCCAAAATGCAAACTCGCTTTTAAAAACTTCGCCCAAAAGCTAACTCGTCCGCGCAATCAAGAGAGATTCTTCGTCGGAAGACCTTCTCAGAATGACGACGCAGCAAGACGTGCACAAAATGACGACGCCAAAAGAAAGTCTCCCTTAGTAAGGGAGATGCCGCAGGCAGAGGGATTTCGCGTCAAAAGATTCTTTAAAAACTACCGAATTATTATCTCTCTCACCATCTCACTCCCCAACTTCTCATTCAACTTCTTCATCAATTCCTCCCTTCTCAAAAGCAATTCCGTCTTCCACACCGGCGCTGAAACTTCCACCACAAGCTGTCCGTGGTCAAACCGCCGAACCTCGCACACGCGCGCCGCCCGTTCGCCGATAAGCTCCATCCAAAGCTCCGGCACGGAATATTCCTTCAGCTTTTTATCCAGTCCGCGGTCTTTTAAAAACTGCTGGAGAATTGATTGTAGTGATTGTACTTCGTCGGACACGTTTTTAAAGGAAAAAGGTAAAAATTTGTAACTTGTAACTCGTGACTGGTAATTCGTTTTAAAACTACATAAAAAGTGAAACCTGCGAAATCAGAGTAATTCTAAAATGTAAAAAAATTAAAGTTTTTAAACACCAGTTACCAGTTACAAATCACCAGTTACGAAAATTACGCTTCACGAAAAACAATTCCACCCGAAACCCGAAAAACTGCCGTCGGAATTTCTCTTGGTAAAATGTCCTGAAGCCGCTCTGCATCTGTGGTTGTAATAAGTGTTTGTGCTGCTGACACTATGACGTTTGAAAAGACTTTTTCAGTTCTTTTTGTGTCTAATTCTGCAAAAATATCGTCTAATAAAATTACCGGATTTTCACCCTTCCGATTTCGCAAAAATTCAAACTCCGCGAACTTAATACTTATCAAAAGCGACTTATGTTGTCCCTGCGAAGCGAACTCTTTTGCCACGCCGCCGTTAATCTCAATCCGTACATCATCTTTCTGCGGGCCAAATAACGTCGTGCCGCGCCGAAGCTCTTCCGGCCACATCTGAATTGCTATTTCACGGAAACGTTTTGCGACAGATTCTTTTAAAAGCTCGGTTTTTAAAACTTCCTCTCCGTCGTGTTTAAGCAGCTCGGCATCAATCGAATCCGGCGTGTATTCAATCCCAACCGGCTCATGCGTTCCCGCAACATCTTCATACGCGGTTTTAAAAAACGGGACAAATTCCTCAATAAATGCGCTGCGGCGAACCACGATTTCCGATGCTGATTTTATAAAAGCATCCGTCCACGCGTCCATCACGGCTTTATTCATATTGCGCTGGATTTTCGCAGCATTCAGCAGGGAATTCCGCTGTTTTAAAATGCGCTTGAGCTGAATCGCCTCTTCCACATAGCGCTTACTTGCCTGCGAGAGTACCGAATCCAGAAACTGCCGCCTGTCAGCCGGTGAGCCAAACGTGATATTTTTAAAATCCGGCGACAAAATCACGAGCGGCAATTCACCGATAATATCCTTCGGATTCAGGTTATCGCCCGCCGTGGATGAAATCAGCTTTTTCGCACCGGGTGTGTATTGCAGCGACACTTTATACGGCACGCCGTGGTCAGTATCAGCCCGCAGCGAAACAAGGTAATTCTCCTCATTCTGCCGCACCAGCGCTGCATCCGGCACCGGCAAAAAACTTTTTGAAAGCCCGGCAATGGACACACTTTCCAGCACCGACGTTTTCCCCGCGCCATTCAGCCCGTAGAAAATATTAACGCCGGGCGAAAGCTCAATTTCCGTGTGTTCGTGATTACGCAGATTGTGAATTAACAGGGAACGAATAATCATTTGTAGCTGCGCAATCCTTTAAAAACTTTTTAAAAACTAAACTGGAAATTCTTTTAAAAACTACTTTTTAAAATCCCCTCCTCGGAGGGGTGGCCGC
>JAZKFS010000122.1:0-2094 GCA_040386315.1 Bacteroidota bacterium | reverse complement strand
ACATTGGCGGGATCATTCTTCTGACAGCCGGAAGCGGGCTGTTTATGTTCCTCACGCGGCGAACGATCATTGTTGCGTCGCGCCTGATAGAATATGATGTCCGTAATGATTTTCTTCTTGCTCTTGAGCGCCAGTCTCTACGGTTTTTTCATGGAACCACAACCGGCTCGCTCATGGCCCACGCCACGAATGATGTTTCGGCAGTACGTGAATTTATCGGTCCGGCTGTCATGTACACGGCAAATACGCTGACGACTTTTACATTTGCAATTGCTATCATGGCAAGTTTAAGCCCTTCGATCACTTTTTTCGCGCTTCTCCCGCTTCCGCTCATTGGCTTTACGACATATTATGTGGGCAAGCGCGTTCACACGATGTTCCGTGAGGTGCAGGAGCAGTTTGAAGAGCTGACGTCGCAGGCTCAGGAAAGCTTTTCCGGCGTTCGCGTCGTTCGTGCGTATGTACGCGAGGAATTTGAGACCGAACGTTTTAAAAGCATGAGCAATGAATATCTCGTCAGGAATATGCGGCTCGCGCGTATCCAATCGCTTATTATGCCCGTGATGGCTGTCCTTGTAGGGATTTCGCAGATCATCGTGCTCGGCTATGGCGGCTATCAGGTAATTGAAGGCAAAACCTCGCTTGGTGTAATTACACAGTTTTTCATTTATCTCAATCAGCTCATCTGGCCTGTAGCGGCGATCGGCTGGGTAACGAACCTGGTGCAGCGCGCAGCTGCCTCAATAAAGCGCATTGGAAAAATCCTTGACGAATCCTCTGATATTACCGAAAGCGATACTGTAGATTCCTCAATTAGCGAAGTAGGCGGCGCTATTGAGTTTAAAAATGTCTCTTTTAAATATCTGCCTGAATTTCCTTATGCTTTAAAAAATGTTTCTTTTAAAGTACCGCAAGGCAGTTCTATTGGGATCGTCGGTTCAGTTGGAAGTGGAAAAACGACTTTAATTAACCTCCTTCCGCGCCTGTATGATGTTGCCGAAGGTGAAATTCTTATTGATGGTCAGGATATTCGCACGATTCCTTTAAAAACTCTCCGTCGTTCGATCGGTGTTGTTCCGCAGGAATCCTTCCTGTTTTCATTGAGTATTGAAGATAATATCCAGTTCGGACGTGAAGATGCGACGAAGGAAGAAGTTCAGAAGGCATCAGACATTGCGCAGCTAACACCGGAAATTGAGCGTTTTCCGGAAGGTTTTAAAACGATTGTCGGCGAACGTGGAATTACACTTTCCGGCGGGCAAAAGCAGCGAACGGCAATTGCACGGGCGATCGTTCGGCGTCCATCCATTCTCATTCTCGATGATGCGCTTTCAGCGGTAGATACAGATACAGAAGAGCGCGTTTTAAAAGGGCTTTCTGAAATTATGAAAGATCGCACGACGATTTTAATTTCGCACCGAATTTCAACTGTGAAAAATGCGAACCGGATCATTGTTCTCGATGATGGCGGGATTGCTGAATCCGGTACGCATGAAGAGCTTTTAAAACTCGGCGGACAGTATGCCGAAATGTATTCACGCCAGCTTTTGGAAGAAGAAATCGAGCATTTCGATGCCTGAACTTTTAAAAAAATGTTTTAAAAATATCTGCTTTTAAAAAGCAAATTTGTTTTTTGATTTTTAAAAATTTCTCTATGAAATATTATAACAACGTTTTAGAACTCATTGGTGGAACGCCTCTTGTAAAGCTGAATACAATGTCAAAAGGTATTGAAGCCACTGTCCTTTTAAAACTGGAAAGCCAGAATCCGGGCGGTTCGGTGAAAGACCGGATCGGTATTGCAATGATCGAAGATGCCGAACGCCAGGGCAAGATCAAACCGGGCGGGCTTATTATTGAGCCGACAAGTGGTAATACAGGGATCGGGCTTTTGCTGGCGTCGCGTTTAAAAGGATATAACTGTCTTTTTGTAATGACCGATAAAGCTTCACAGGAACGCGTTCGTTATTTAAAAGCGCTTGGTGCCGATGTTTTAATTGTTCCGTCTGCTGCAAAATCCAGTTCGCCGGAATATTATTTCAATACAGCAAAGCGCCTGAGCGAGGAAATCCCTAATGCGATCATGCTGAATCA
>JAZKFS010000121.1:0-11971 GCA_040386315.1 Bacteroidota bacterium | reverse complement strand
TAATAGTCCTATCTTTTTCATTTTTAAAAACTCCGGTTTCTTTTTAAAAACAATCATACGAAAATTTCTTTTTGAAACTCATTTTGTTCAGAACACTACTTCGGCAATGAACACATCTGCTCGATATTTTTCTCAATAATCCTCACCGGCTTCGCGAGCGTGCGCTTTACGGCATCTTTTTTTGCAAGGATCGTTGCCTTGCTGATAGAGGAATTTGCGGCTATTGCCACAATACAAATTGCGATTACAAACAATGACTTTTTCATTTTAAAAGCTCCGGATAGTTTTAAAAGCCAACTACAATTTTAAATACAGTTGCAATCTAAACTATTTATTTATAAAATGCAAATTTATTTTTAAAAGATTTTTTTTACCAATCTTTTAAAATCTGTTATTCCCCTGAAAAAGGGAATCTCACTCCAGCCGGACGCGTCAGAAGAATGCACTCGTTTTAAAAACCGCAACTTTTAAAAACTTACCACTGCTATTTCCAACTTCTTCTGACATTGATTCCCCTTTTCAGGGGAATGACAATAACTTAAGGTTTACTTTTAAAAGTCAGAAACAACTTTTAAAAATTCTTTTTAAAACCCGTTTTTTAAAGGAAATTTCCGTGAGCCAAATTCGTTGTAGAGAGATTGAATGATTGTACGCTTTTAAAAACCCCGCTTTTCAGCTTTTAAAAACCTATGAAGAAGTTTGAACTTGTTTCCAGCTACACTCCCGCAGGCGATCAGCCACAAGCCATTAAAGAAATGATCGAAGGTGTTGACCGCGGCGACCAGCACCAGACATTGCTCGGCGTGACTGGCTCCGGAAAGACGTTTTCCATTTCCAATGTCATCGAAAAAGTACAGAAACCAACGCTGGTTATTTCGCCGAATAAAACGCTCGCAGCCCAGCTTTTCGGCGAGTTTAAAGCGTTCTTCCCGAATAATGCCGTTGAATTTTTCATTTCATATTACGATTATTACCAGCCGGAAGCATATATCCCGACGAGCGACACGTATATCGAAAAGGATTTTGCGATCAATGATGAGATTGACCGTTTGCGCCTGCGTGCGACAAGTGTGCTGGCAGAAGGCCGGCGCGATGTGATTGTTGTTGCTTCGGTGAGTTGCATTTACGGTATAGGGCAAAAGGAATCATTTGCCTCGCAGGTTTTATTCCTTTCCACGGGAATGCAGATCAATCGGCAGCGCCTGCTCTATCGCCTGTCGGATATTCACTATTCGCGTAATGATTTTGAATTCGGGCGCGGTACATTCCGCGTTCGCGGCGATGTAGTGGAAATTATGCCTGCGTATGAAGATGAACTTGCCGTTCGCATCGAGTTCTTTGGCGATGAGATCGAGCGCATCAGCACGATCAACCGCAATGATTCAAAAGTCGTTGAAGTTGTCAGTGATTTTGCTTTTTATCCGGCAAAACTTTTCGTAACGAGTGAAACTGATTTAATAAAAGGTATGGCGGGAATTAAAGAGGAATTGCGTGTGCGGCTTGCGGAACTGCGCGATATGGGAAAATTCCTCGAAGCGCAGCGATTGGAACAACGCACAATGTTTGACCTGGAAATGATGAAGGAAGTCGGATATTGCTCGGGAATTGAAAATTATTCTATGCATCTTTCCGGCCGCCAACCGGGCGATACGCCAAATTGTATCATGCATTACTTCCCAGATGATTACCTGCTCGTAATTGACGAAAGCCATGTCACAGTGCCTCAGGTGCGCGGAATGTACAATGGAGACCGCGCTCGCAAGGTAAACCTCGTAGAGCACGGTTTCCGGCTGCCGTCGGCTATGGAAAACAGGCCGCTACAGTTTACTGAATTCCAAAATCTTATCAATCAGACAATTTACGTGAGCGCGACTCCGGGTGATTATGAGCTTGAGCAGTCAGGCGGCGTTGTCGTCGAGCAGGTTATTCGCCCAACAGGATTGCTTGATCCGCAGATCAGCGTTCGCCCGATCAAGAATCAGATTGATGATCTTTTAAAAGAAATCCGCATTCGCGCAAAAAAAGGTGACCGCGTTTTAGTAACGACGCTTACAAAACGTATGGCGGAAGATCTGACAGATTACCTGCTGAATTTACAAATTAAGGTCGCTTACATTCACTCAGACGTTGACACGCTTGCACGGGTTGAAATCATTCGTGACCTACGCATCGGGCAGTACGACGTTCTTATCGGTGTAAATCTCCTGCGCGAAGGCCTGGATATGCCGGAAGTTTCGCTCGTAGCAATTTTAGATGCAGATAAGGAAGGTTTTTTACGAAGTGAACGCTCGCTGCTTCAAACAGCCGGACGTGCTGCGCGAAATGTGGAAGGCCTGGTAATTCTCTATGCGGATAAAATCACGAATTCCATGCAGCGCCTGATTGACGAAACGAACCGACGTCGCATCCTGCAAACTGATTATAATACCGAACATGGAATTGACCCAAAAACGGTATATAAATCGCTGGAAGATATTTTAAGCTCGACATCAGTTGCCGATATTCAGATAGACCGCACGAAAAAACGAGAGGAAGCGCACACGAAAAAAGTTCGCAAAGCAGCCGAGCCGATTTTAAAATACATGACGCCGGAGCAGCGTAAGGAAATGACCGAGCAAATGTTCGAGGAAATGAAAAAAGCAGCGCGCGAGCTGGATTTTGAAAGAGCGGCGGAATTGCGCGATGAAATTCAGCGATTGCAGGCAGTTGATGAAAGCCAGGCGTAGTTTTTAAAAAGAATGGCTTTTAAAAAGCTTTAAAACATGCTTTTAAATTATTTACGGCGTTCCCTTTCCAGTTACAGTAAATGTACTTTGAAGTTTTCCGGTTGCTCCGCGCAGGTAGAGCCGTATGTCTTCGGAGTAATTTTTTACTTCCTTAGGAGTGAAGCGTATTGAAACGGTTTTAAAAGCTCCGGGCGCAATGATATATTCTCCAAAGTCCCTAATAGAAAACGCTGTTTCATCAGGCGGAAGGTTCTCAATCGTTAGTTTTAAATCTTCTGAACCTGTATTCGTAATCTTTGTCGGAAGCTCTATAGAGTTACCAACGGTTATATCACCAAAGTCTATATTATCTATCGTATTTGATGCAGGTTTTACATAAGAATCCGACCAGCCATGCAGCGCAACGTAATTACTTGTGTCGCCATTGACATAAAGAGTATCAAAAAATTCACCGGCGGTTTGCGGATAAAACTCGATCTGAATCTTTTTCTCTGTTGTAGTACGCTGCCCGGGCAGAAGCGGCACTGGAAAGTCACCACCATCTACAGCGAATTTAAAATACCGGTTTCCGTTTTTAAAAGTAAGACTATCAATCGAAACAGTATCAATCATCGAAATATTATAAATCGGCATTTCCACGAAGTTCGATCCGGTTTGAACAAGATAATATCCAAAGTCGAGATGTTTCGATGCAAATTTAATTGCGGAGGTATTGATAGGTGGAGGATCTTCACCGATCTTGTTTCGCCACGCCTCAACTTCAGTCGGAGGAGTGTTGCAGCCATTCCAAAGGCAGAAAAGGCTGCATATTGCAAATGTTTTAAAAGCTTTCATTTTGTACCGGTTTTTAAAAATTCTTTTAAAAACAATCTTTTTAAAGCCGGAATAAAACACCGTAGGTTAAGCCAAATTTTGGCGTATAGAATACCTGGTTTTGGTATGTATATCTCAGGAGCGAGTATTCAATCGCAGTACTAAAACCGATCCGGTTATTATATTCATACGAAACGCCAATAGATGGTTTTAAAAGCGGGCCGACTTCCGTTGTGCCAAGTATAAGGCGGCTGAACGGTTGAAGGCCGTAAGCTCTTTCGATTTTTGAAAACGTATATTGATACGATGCGCCTACCCAGAATGCCGGATAACTCTGCTCATACCGGAAATTTTTCCCATCTTCCACACCCGAATAGCGCTGCAAAAATGTCTCGCGTCCGCCTTCTAAAGCAACCGCATTACTTTCATTTAAACGATATTGAATACTGCCGCTCATATTATTAAAAGCAGGATCAATACCGGAAGGCACATCCACCTGAACGAAGGAATGCAATGCCGCCGTGCCGCGCATCTGCACAGAAAAATCACTTGCCGGGCCACCAAATGATGATGCATTATCAATCGCAAAGCGGCTCACAGGCATTTCAAAAGCTGACTGGCGAATTTGATTTGATGTTACCCCGATAGTTTCGCTTGGAAAAATATTGGACATTCTACCATTATTATTCTCAACTGGCAGCTCAGGCTGTTGTTCATTATTTCCGTTAGCAGCAGTGTTTTCTTTAGAAAAATTCGCCGCGCTTTTCTTCTCTCCTTCTGCAAAACCGTTTTTAAAACCTTCTTTAAAAGCGCTTGCTATCTGGTCTTTATCTGCATTGATTATTTTCGTTACTATTTTCGGCACTTCCACTATTTTCGTCTGTACGGGTTGCGGCGCCGGAATATCTTTCGTGTTGTTTTCGGTAATAACCGGCGAATTTTCCACCACATTTCTCATATAGAGGAACATCGCGCCCACAGCCATCAGCCCGCCAATCAGCACGGCAAATGCACGGCTTTTAAAAATAGACATGATAACGCTTGTCCATCCTGCTACCGGAATAATTACCGGCTCGGCAACGCTCTCCGCAAGCCCTGTTTTTAAAAATATTCCTTCTTTTAAAGCTGCCGGTATCGTGAGCGGAATATTCTGCACGGAATTATGCAGCGCGATATGCTGCCTCATTTCCGTCTGCAATTCCGGATTCTGCGCCAGCTCGTAAAAAAGTGAATTCGTCTCGGGTTCCGGCAGTTCGCCGTCGAGAAACGCACTCAGCAGTTCTGATGGGGACATTTCTTCGTTCATCATACATCTATCTTTTTAAAATGATCAATCAATTTCAATTTTTAAAACTCTTCTTTTAAAACTCTTCTTTTAAAACTTATTTCTGCAAATCTTCTATATATGGAGCGAGTATTTCGCGTAATTGCGTCTTTGCGCGGAATATCCGTATTCGTACTACGGAAAGTGTTGCGCCGGTCATTTCCGCTATTTCATTATATGACATTCCTAAAAATTCTTTTAAAACATACGCTTCCCGAAAGTCTTCCTTCAATGTTTCAAGAGCGGTTTCCACAAGCCGTACGAGTTCGGTGGATTCGTAGGAAATATCGTGCGATGCAAACCTGAATTCCTCAAAAGAAACCGTTTGCCGATGCTGTTTTTTCTTTTCGCCAAGACAGAGATTTCGCGCTATTCGCAGCAGATATCCCGGCAAATTCGTCATCTCGCGTTCTGTCTTGGCATTTTCAAAAAACCGGACGAACGTTTCCTGAAACATATCCTCAGCCAGCGCCGAATCACCTAATATTCTGCGGCAATACGTGTAAACCCGCATAGAATGGCGCTCGTAGATCTCATTAAATGCCGCGCGTGACGAGCCGCTCCCTTCGATGAGAAGGACATAAAGCTGCTGATCGCTGTACTTTTTAAGGTTGTGCGGCATGTGGTTTCTTTTAAAGCGCTCTTCTCTCGCAGGTAATAATAGTTTAACGGCAATTTTGTTACAGTTAGATAGTATTTTCAGATATAATAATACGAATTTTTAAGGGATCAAAAAGTAATTTTTTAAAAGTTTTTTAAAAGATTGTTGGAATTATGCAAGGCAGCGGCGTTTTGCATTTTGCTTTTAAAAGAGAGATTGTAAAAACCTGCGGAAAAATGAGAAAGTTGTGGTAATTTTGTAATCTATCTACGAAAAAAGCTTCTTTTGCGTCCATACGCACGGCTTTAAAAAGAGATTTTTTTAAAAGGAAATTACGTTTAAAAATATATCATCGGAGTTTTTAAAACAATGGCTATTTACATATCGAGCGACTGTATAAATTGTGGCGCCTGCGAACCCGAATGCCCGAATACAGCGATCTACGAGCCCGGTTCACCATGGACGCTCGGCGGCGAAACACATTCGGATTCCGTCTCTCCCGGCGGCTTCAACCGCGAATTTTTTAATGATGAATATTATTACATCGTTCCGGATAAATGCACCGAGTGCGTGAGCTTTTACGACGAACCGCAGTGCGCCGCCGTCTGCCCCGTGGACTGCTGCCTTCCCGACCCGGAAAACGTGGAAACACGCGAAGAGCTCGAAGGAAAAGTTGAGAAGCTGAACGTCATAGACCCGGACCGGAGAAGAGTGTAGTTTTGAGTTTTGAATGATGAGTTTTAGTTTTTAAAGGCCATATTTTTAATAGAAATACGGCCTTTATTATTTTTAAAACATAACATTCATTTTTCATTTTAAAATCGTAAATTTACGATAAGTAGTTTTTACAACAAGTTTCATACCATGAAGCGATACATTTCAGAATTTACCTGCTCATTTGCGCTGATTTTTTTTGGCACAGGTGCGATTATTGCCAGCCAGTATTATGGCAATGTAATCAGTGGTACTGGAATTTCCATGATTTTCGGTGTGCTTATCATGGTATTGGTGTGCATATTCGGTGGAATTTCCGGGTGTCATATGAATCCGGCGGTTACGCTCGGTTTTGCATTAATGGGCGACTTTCCAAAACGTGATATTTTGCCATACATTTTCAGCCAGTTTTCAGGCGCAATAACTGCGAGCCTGCTTTTAAAAACCATGTTTCCGCAAAATAATACACTTGGAGCCACCCTTCCTTCCGGGAATGTATTTTGGGTTTTTGCGGTGGAAATTGCACTGACATTAATTTTAATGCTCGTCATTATTCATTCATCACGGCGAGGAATTATTGTGGCAGGAATCGCCATTGGAGCGACCGTCATGATTGAGGCAATGATAGCCGGTTCATTTTCCGGAGCTTCGATGAATCCAATACGGTCATTCGCTCCGGCGCTTATTTCCGGGAATCTTGAAAATGTGTGGATTTATCTTACCGCGCCTGTGATTGGCGCAATGCTGGGCGTACCGCAGTTATACAGAAAGCGGCTGCACAAACAGGTAGAAATTGAGCTGTAAAAAATTTAAAGTTTTAAAAAGTTATTTTTAAAGATTCAATGAAAAAAATCCTCTTCGTCTGCATCGAAAACTCTAACCGAAGCCAGATGGCACAAGCCTTCGCGCTCATGCATGGCAACGGAAAAATTGAAGCACTCAGCGCCGGTTCACGCCCGTCAGGAAAAATCAACCCAAAAGCAATCGCCGCCATGAGTGAACTCGGCTATGACCTCACAACACACGCCTCAAAATCGCTCGATGACATCCCGCGCGAAGAACCATTTGACTATGTTATCACCATGGGCTGCGGCGACGAATGCCCGTTCATACCGGCTAGAGAGCGCTTCGACTGGCAAATCCCCGACCCGCGTGACATGCAGCCCGAAGATTTTAAAAAGGTTCGTGACCTAATTGAAACAAAAGTCAAAGGTTTGCTACAGATTATATAGTTTTAATAAGAAGTTTTTAAACGAATTTCCCGCCGTATTTTTAAAAAGTACGGCTTTTTTTGTTTATGTTTGAGCAATACATTATTTTTTAAATACGCTTCACTCATTACGCATCACACATCACGAAAACATGACCCCGATACAGGCAATTATCACGATAGCACGAGGAAGAATTCAGTCCATCGAGCCGCAGTTTGGCGGCGTTACCATTATTTCAGAAGCAGGAAAAACAGAATATCCGGGCGCGTGGGCAATGCCGGGTCTGGTGGACGCACACGCGCATATTTTTGGGCTGGGAATGAAGCTTACCGGGCTTTCGCTATACACCGCACTTTCAGCGGAAGAATGCGTAGAACGTGCTTTAAAACATGACTTTTACCACAGCGAATGGATAAACGGGATGGGCTGGAACCAGGAGTTGTGGGAATCGCGCGAGTTTCCGACAATTGAACTTTTAGATGCTGCATTTCCTGATGTTCCGGTTTTTCTCACGCGGGCGGATGGACATGCGGCGTGGGTGAATTCCGTGGCTTTAAAAATCGCGGGAATTGACGATGAAACGCCGGACCCTATCGGTGGAACAATATTGCGAAGTGAGAATAAAAAAACAACGGGAATCCTGATAGACAACGCAATGGAGCTTGTCCGCGATCATATTCCGAAATACACGGCCGAGCAGCAAATCCTGCTTTTAAAAGCCGCGGCCGCAGAATTAATTACGCTTGGCATTACCGAAGTTCACGATATGGATGTGGACGTGGAATTACTCCCCCTCTTCCGTGAAATGGCTGAAACGGCGACGCTGCCGATACGCGTGCAAAGTTATGTCCGTGCGCAAAATGACGAATGGCTACGTGAAGGCGTTCTGCCGAATACCGGAGAATTTCAGCGGACGTGCGGAGTGAAATATTTTATGGATGGAGCGCTGGGTTCGCGCGGCGCGGCGCTCTTGGAAGCTTATTCTGATGCGCCTGATACAAAAGGGCTTTTTCTGCTGACGGAAGAGCAGCTTTTTGAAAAAGCATCGCGCGCGCTGGAGGACGGCTGGCAGATTTCCACACATGCGATTGGCGATGCGGCGAATCGTGCTGTTTTAAATGTGTATGAGAAATTGCGTAAAAATAATCCCGAAGCATTTTTGCGAATGGAGCATGGACAGATCGTTCATCCCGACGATGTGCTGCGTTTTAAAAAGAATACTATCAAGGTGCTGGTGCAGCCAATCCACTGTACGAGCGATGCGCCGATGGCTGAGGAGCGTTTGGGCAAGCGATGCAATTATGCGTATCCGTGGCGGACGTTGCGCGATACGGGTATTACGTTTGGTGGCGGCTCGGACTTCCCTATCGAGTTGCACGACCCGCTAACGGGCATTGATGCGTTTTGCCGGAGGTTGCCGTTTGGCTCGGAAACGCCGTGGTATCCGAAGGAAATTATTACGCGTGAGGAAGCGCTGCTGGCTTATACGCTTTGGGCGCATGAATGCAGTGAGATGGATTATCGCCGGGGGCTTTTAAAACCGGGTTTTGATGCGGATATTGTGCTGCATGATGTGAATCTGCTGACGTGCGCGGATGAGGAGATTTTGGGAGCGAATGTGGTGGCGACGTATACTGCGGGTGTGGTGCGGTATAGTTCGTAACTCGTGACTGGTAATTGGTGACTGGTTCTTTTAAATTTGTCATTCCCGCGCAGGCGGGAATCCAAATGGCGGCGGATGTTCGGGGCCGGGTTTTAAAAATATGGGTTTTAAAAGATTTGTTTGATGTGTCCTTTTGACGTGTGGATTCCCGCCTGCGCGGGAATGACAATCTTTAGTTTTTTTGTTATTGCGAGGAGTCTTCAACGAAGCAATCGCTACAACTTCTCATCGCGATATTCTGATGTGGAGATTGCCGCGTCGGAAGACCTCCTCGCAATGACGGCTTTTAAAAGATGACTTTAAAAATTTCTTTAAAAAACAGCTCTCTTGACGGCAAGGGTGGCCGCCCACTGTTGGTGGGAGTTTCGTACCGGCGAACCCAAAATTTGTGACTGGTAAATTGTAACTGGTGACTGGATTTTCTTTTTAAAAATCTTTAAAACAACTCAGAACTCAACATTCATAACTAAACATTACTACAAATGCTGCCACACATTCAGGAAGAGTACGCGCGGAAGATTTTTTCCGGGGAGAAGTTTGAGGCTTTTAAAACCGCGATGGATGAGGCGTGCGGGATGCATATTCCGTATCGGGTGACGGAGATGCCAGTGTTTGTGTCGGCGGCTTTTAAAAAGAAGCTGGAGGATGCGGCGGTGGCGATAATTACGCAGTGTACGGAGGGCGAGATTTTTAAAGCGTCGGCGGTGACACTGGAGCCGCGCTACACGGTGCCCAGAGAGTCTCCGCACCCGACGTTTGCGGTGGTGGATTTTGCGGTGACGCAGGATGCGGCGGGTGAGTTTCAGCCGAAGCTGATCGAGTTGCAGGGATTTCCGTCGCTGTATGGCTACCAGTATGTTTTTGCAACGGAAATCAAGAAGGCGTTTGGGCTTGCGGACGATTGGGATTTTACGTTTAGCGGGCTTACCGAAGCGGAATATGTGGCGCTTTTAAAAGAGGCGCTTTTAAAAGATTTTTCTCCGGATGAGTGCGCGCTGCTGGAATATAAGCCACTTGAACAGAAAACTCGGCCGGATTTCCTGGCCTTAAAAGCGCTGACGGGGCTGGAGGAAACGGATATTTTAAAAGTGAAAAAAGACGG
Organism: Bacteroidota bacterium; assembly: GCA_040386315.1. GTDB lineage: Bacteria > Bacteroidota > Ignavibacteria > Kapaibacteriales > DASPKH01 > DASPKH01. Next base: position 1,817 of record JAZKFS010000121.1, on the reverse strand, counting down.
GAAAACGCTGCTGCACGAGCGCAACGGGAAATGGGTTCCGCTGCGACGGATTTTTAACCGCGCGATCATTGATGAGCTGGATGAGAAGAACGTGGAATTGCCGTTTTCGTGGCAGGACGAGCTGGACGTGGAATGGGCGGGGCATCCGAACTGGTATTTCCGCATCAGCAAGTTTGTGCTGCCGTTTTTAAAACATGAGAGCGTTCCAAAAACGATGTTTTTGCATCAGCTTGACGAGATTCCGAGCGATCTGGAAAATTACGTTTTAAAACCGCTGTATTCTTTTGCGGGAAAAGGTGTGAATATTGCGCCGACGGAAAGCGATATTGCGGCGATTCCGCAAAAAGACCGTGAGCACTGGGTTTTGCAGGAAAAAGTGCGCTATGCCGAGTGCGTCTATACGCCGGAAGGCATGAATAAAGTTGAGATCCGCGTGATGATGATATGGCCGGACGACGCCGAAAAGCCGCTTCCGGTGATGTCGCTCGTTCGCACGGGGCGCGGGCCGATGATGAATGTGAATTATAATAGTTTGCCGTGGTCGGGTTCGTCAGGGTGTTTGTTTGGGGAATAGCAACAATTAAAATACTTTGTTTCAATATTTTAAAATGAATACTTATGCCAAAAACTGTAAAATTCAAGGCTTTAGAATGCAATCAGAATAATAAAACCTTTTACATCACAATTCTTCCAAGTGATGTTTTAGAGCAAGTAAGTTTCGTTTCAAGAAGAGAATCGGATGCGAAGAAAGGTTTTCAACGAACATTAAATGAATCAAGAGCAAGAGATATTGCAAAATATTTGGATGAGCTTCATGGAACGATTCCATCCGCTTTAATATTAAGTGCTCAGGCAAATGCCAATTTTACTTTTAATAAAACAAAAAGTGAAGTTGAATTTGAAATTAATTCTAACAGCTTCATGGTACTAGATGGTCAACATAGATTGTATGGACTTATAACAGCTACCAAAGATTATATCATTCCAGTTATCATCTTTAACAAACTAACAACTACTGCTGAAGTTAATTTATTTGTAGACATCAATACGAATCAAAAAGGTGTACCTGCAACTTTATTATTAGACATCAAAAATCTAACAGGAAAAGAAACTAAAAAAGAGGAGCGACAAAGAGATCTCTTTGATAGATTGAGTAAAGATAGCGTGCTTGCTGGGCTATTGTCCGCGCATAAAAGTCAAGTTGGTAAGATAACTAAAGTTTCTTTTAACCAAGCTACAAGCGAGCTATTTGAAAGCGGCTTTTTTCACGATAAAGATAATGAAACAATTTATAAAGGGGTAAAAAACTATCTTTCAGCAGCCGAGATTGTTTTTATAAGAAGTAAATCAGAAAAAGCAAAACTTACTAACTCAATTTTATTTAGAGCATTATTCGCAATTTTCAACGAGATTGTAGATAAAGCACTAAAGGACTATGGAGATTTGAGAATAGAATCCTTAGTCAATACCCTTGATCCTATCTCTCGAGTAGCTTTTGAATCATACACAGGTACGAGCAACGCAACTCTTAATAAAGTTATTCTAGATATGCGAAATGAATTACATGGGTATGAAAAAAGGTACCGTGAACTAACCAACAGAAATATATTCTAATGGAACTCTTTGGTACTAACTTTCTCAAAGTAAGAGATGAATCCGTAATCCCGTTACTTCAATTTGGGGCAAAACGAAACAAATATAAATTTTGGACAGTTAAGAAAATACTTACCCAAGATTTATTATCATTAAATAAAATTTCAAGATCAACTATTGAAATTGAGGTTCCGTCCGATGAATTTTATAAAGCTATTCATTGT
>JAZKFS010000120.1:6214-15940 GCA_040386315.1 Bacteroidota bacterium | reverse complement strand
ATAAAATACAAAACCCGTATGCTTTTTTAAAAACATACGGGTTTTTCTTTTTAAAAACTTCTCTTTTAAAAATTACTCAATAATTCGCACCATCACCGAGCGATTTAAAACCCGTCCCTGCGGCGTGGAATTTGCGAACACAGGAGTTTCAGGGTAGATTATTTCCACATCAGCTGCTTTGCCAAAAAGCTCACGGGCAGTTTGAGCGCGCTGGCGGGCGAGCTGTGCGTTGTATTCCGGCGTTCCGAGATTGTCCGTCATGGCGATCAGCTGAATTTTCTTCCCGGTTTTTAAAGCATTTTGTGCTTTTAAAAGCGCGTCGGAATTCATCGCATACATACGCGCTTCGTCAAATTTAAAAAATCCGAGCACGTATTCCTGAAAATTACCTTCGGTTTTTAAAACCTCATTTTCAATTCTCCTGATCTCCTGGCGCGGACGAACGGAAAAATTCACCGACGCATTTTGTGTTTTGCCTTCTGCATCTTTGATCGTATAATTTACCGCAACAGGTTTTAAAACCACATCTGTGTAAGCGACCGGGATCGTAAATGTTTCCGGCGATTCCGAAAGATTTTTAAAAACTCCATCGCTTGTTGCTGTTCCGTTTATTTGATACGGCGCAGCTTCGGCAGTAAATATCGGACGCGCAGTAAATTCAATTTGCAGCGGTTTTGGCGTATTTGAAGATTCAAACGGACGATTGCCCAACACCATCACGGTATCCAAAACCACATTCTGATTATTGGAAAAATCAAAGCGAACGTAGCGCTGCTCTTCGCGCAATTCCTCGTAGCGCAGATTATCTTTAGAAACTTCTTGCGAAAGTGAAATCCTGTCCGATGAAATTCCCTGCGTTTTTAAAAATCTGGCTATAGTTTCCGCGCGCTGCTGCGCAATTGCAGGTTCTTCATCGGCGCTTGCCGAACCTATGATGGTTACTTTCGACTGTGAATTTACTTTTAAAAAGTTTTTTAAAGAATTAGCAATTGCTGTCTGTGCTTCTTCCTGTGTAGCAGTTTTAAAACCATTGTCTGACTTCGGCAGCGCAATTGTGCTTGAATTCTTTTCAAAAAAAGCGATTGGCGCAAGTGCGTATTGCGTGATATACGCATTGACCGGAACAGTGATATCAATCACACTTCCCGCAGAAACAGGGCTGCCATCTTTAAAAACTTCAGCTGACAGCGCCAGAACTTTTGGTGCAGGCGGAGGTGGCGGCGGAGGTGGTTCTACAGGCGGAGGAGTTTTTAAAAGGGCATAGCGAATAGCAACTCCACCGCGAACTGAACTCGCTTTCCAGTTAAGTGACGATGATAAATTAGTGAGGGCGTAATTATATTGGATTTCCGGCAAGACTACAAAAGTACCAAACGACATCGCTTCGTACTGGGCGCCAATGGAAAGTGCTGCGTAGATGGAGGATTTATTCGGTATGTCACCTTCCCCACCATAATTCGTTTGCAAAACAGAACCAGCCGGCTCGACATTTGTCCATTCTTCGCTTTGCTTATACGAGGAAATTATTGGCGTTCCAATCTGCGCACCGAGTGTGAAATTCACCGGGGTATTTTCAAAAGGCGAAAGGATAATTCCGGGTTCGAGCGCGAGAAGGCCGATACTTGCCTCAACAGTTTGCTTTGTATTTCCTTTGATGGAGGAATTCCCGTTGATCACATTGCCGAAATAATAATCCGTTGTAAGTGGCGCGGAAAGCAGATTGAACGAAAGCTTTGCAGCCATGCGGTACGGAATTCCAAAAAGCGTTGGTTTTAAAGGAGTAAATTCCACGCCTGCATACGCGCTTGCACCAAGCCCAAAACCATTTTTAAAAGTGCCACCGTTATCACCGCCAGGCATTACATTTTCAAATGCAGCCGAGTGGAGATTTCCGTTTAAAAACGCGCCGCCTGTCAATGCCCACGGCGTTTTCTCCTGCGCTTCCGTTTTTAAAAACGCAGAAAGTGCAAGTGCTGTGAGCGCAATATTCTTTTTAAAACTATTCAAAATTCTTTTTAAAGATTCTTTTTAAAAACTTTTATTTATTGCTACCGGGCGATGTTTAAAAGCGAGGTAGAAGTGATTGCTCCGGCTGCTTTTAAAACCACGCGGTACGTGCCGGCAGGAAGCGTTGCTACATTCAATTGCGTTGTGGAAATTCCTTTTAAAAGCTGGATTGAACTTTCGGAAAGCTTTTCGCCGAGCATATTATAAATTTCAAAAACGGCTGATGAATTTTCAACTGCGTCCACTTCCAGCGTGACATTTTCCCGTGCAGGATTTGGATACACCGCCATGATCTGCATCGTAATATTTGGCTGAATAACGCGCCGCGAACCTGCTCCGGTTATTTTTAAAAGCCCCGGCTGCGACGTGACGGAAACTGCGCTCCCGAAAAATGTAGAAGCCTGGTTAAATTCAATCGGCGATTCCAGGGTTTCGGCAAGCCCGGCAATTCCGTGAATGACGGCTGCAATACCTTCGGTTTTAAAATCACCTTCCACGCGGATTTTTATCACGCGTTTTCCGGCCACAATTTCCTGTGTAAATGTCGCATTGCCAAATTCACTTGTTACGGATTCTGCCAGGAATAAACGTGGATTGACTAAAACTTCCGCTTCAAAAAATCTATTGCCCGCGTACGCGGTATTTTCATTGCTTTTAAAACGAACTGGAATTTGCACATCAGTTGCATGCACGTCAGCTTCGACTGTTGGCGCAGAAACAACCGACGATCCTTTAAATTCGCGCAGGAGAATTGTTTTTTCCGTTCCGCATGGCGTAGTCTGCACTTTTAAAAGCACATCGCCGGTAATTGGTGCTCCGTTCCACACTATTTCAATATTCCCATCCGAATTAGCCGGAATGTCAAATGGCAGCGCTGTAATAATTGAAAACTGTCCCTGCGGCTCAAGCGTCGCCTGCGTTACTGTAACGGTATTCGGCGAGTTATTCTTTAAAAGCAATTTCCGGGTGAGGATTTCAGGAATAAAAGGGAAGGCACCGACTGCCTGAATGTCCGCTCCTGTACCTGTTCCGAGAACTGTAAGCCGCGTTGTGATCGTTGTCTGATCTGCGAACCGGATAATTATTTCACGTTTATCTTCACCAAGTTTTCTCGGTTTAAATTGTATGCGTACTGCAAGAGATTCACCGGGCTGGAGGATAGTATCTTTAATAGGAGTTTTGATGCTGAACGCCGAGCTAAGCGCGTCAAATACGGTAATTGAATTAATAACCAAAGGTACGGGATCATTATTTTTTAAAAATGCAAGATCGCGCTCGGTTGATTCACCAACGCAGAGTTCGCCGAAATTCGTATTATCTGCTAAAAGCCCGATATTGCGCGGCAGCGAGCGACCTTCTAATGCGATCGTATAGCTGCGGGAACATGTTGTGATTGTAAGCGTATCATAAATCATCCCCGTATCGCGCGGCGCAAAAACGATCGGCAAGTTCAGGCATTCGCCCGGCGCAATCGTATCTTTTAAAAATGCAGTAGAAAATTTAAAATGCTTTGAGAATTTTAAAACCGCGGATTCCAGGATAATTGGCGCTTCGCCTGTATTACAAAGAATATCAGATGTCTGCGGAGAATTTTGTGTACCAAGGTATGTATCCTGAAAGATCGGAGTAGTAAGTGTCGCGAGTGGCGGCACTATACGCAGAAATCCATCGCTTTTATCTGTTTCCGGATAGGTAAAGCGACGATAGATCAGGTTGCCGTTGAGCGGTGAAAGAGCGCTTGCTACGGCGAATCTGCCATCGGGGCCAAAGCTGACATCGCTTAGCTGGCCGGAGAGGTTTAAGCTAAGGTCGGAATAATCTTCATACGGAGCGCTGTCATCTTCTTTTGAAAAGCTCCAGAGCGAAACCTTCGGATTAGCGGCATATCCGAGCACAAGCGCACGGCCAGTTGCATTAAAGGCCAGAGCTTTTGCATCGCTGAAAAGTGCAGATTTCGGCGAAATCAAATGGCGAATTATATTATTGGTAGCAATGTCAATAATAAAAACTTCGGATTCGCGCGAAACGGACAAGCCATTCGGATGCTGCGTGGCAATAGCCAGAAGCGAAGCATCCGGTGAAAGAGCCGCCTGCTGAATGATCGGCAGATACGACAGGTCTATCGAGGAGCGTTTTGAAAAATCAGGGAGATTATAAAAACCTACTTCACCATTTATCAGCGTCACGATAGCAGACGAACCGTCGCTACTAAGAGTTGCCGCAGCGATCGGAGCGTCAAAAGGGAGTGTTTTTGAAAGAGTTCCTGCATCATCATAAAGGAGAATTTCCCTGCCAAGGTCCGGGACCATTGCGAAAAATCGTCCCTGCGCGTCCGTCAGCATCTTTTTTAAACGGAAAGTGGACGGGAGAGGAATCTCATCAGAAGGCAGTAGCTCGTTGTTTTTAAAAAGAGTGAGGGTAGAAGTTTTAGCGCCACTGAGCGACATTGTATATGCCACACCAATTGTTGTGGTTTGCTTTCCATATCCCACGCCCGCTATCTGAATATTATTTCCCTGTGGATTGAAGTCCAGCGTTCGCACTTTTTGAAAAGACTGCACATTCCATTCAGTAATTTTTCCGTTTTCATGCCCCGAGAGGAAAGCCAATCCGTCAGAACTGAACCCAAGCGCCTGCGCATCAGAGTTTTCAGCATTTAAAATGCCTTCTGCCGAGCGCTGGAATTCCTGACGAACCCGTACGAGAACTGAGTCAGAAATATCGTCCGGCACTTTCCAGGAATAGGAAGAATCCGGCGCCCTTGTGATCTCTTTCCATGTAGTTCCGTTATTCTTGCTATATTCTATGATCGTCGGGAATTCTGCAACATTTCCCGTCCAGCGTATCGGAAATTCCTCGCATGGAGTTAGCATTTCACCGCCATTTGGCGACAAAAGCTGCAGAACGGTTTTTTCTTCCAGCTCAAGCGTATTGCCCGATACAGCCAGGCGGTCAGTTGCGCCGCCTTCGTAATATACTGTTACAATATCATTGTAGAATTTATTTTCGGCAGGCATGAAGGTAACTTCGATCTCAGCGGGAAGCCCGGGTATTAAATTGCCCGGAAGTGCTGATGGCAATCCCCATCCGCCAACCCATCTGGCTTTAAAATATGGAGTACCTGTTTCGATCTTCTCAATCCGAAGTGATTTGGTAGGATTGGCACTATCGGAATTCATGATTTTTATGCGCGTAATTACTGATTCTTGTTGGCCTGCTGCAACATCTTTAAACTTATATTCTGTGATGCGCTTTTCCTGTACATTAAATCTGAAAAAGGCCAGGAAAGGCATAGATGGAATTTTAATTGTTGTATCAGCAAGCCCGGCGCCATCGGACAACATAAGCTTTACTTCCGTGGTACTGCGGAGCTGCGAGTACCATTCCACTGTTTGAAAGCCACTTCCGTCCGGCAATGATATAGACGCCGCGCGGGTATAGCGATTATCCTCAATGATAAAGAGATTCTTATCCGTCAGCGTCAGTCCACTGCCGTCTTTTAAAGCTTTTATCCGGGCTGAGACGAGAGGTAGTTTATTGATAGTTATTTCTATCTGCTGGAATTTTAATTGCTGTGAGAGAGCGCGGCTGGATGTAAAAGCTGCGCAATAGAGTACTACAGCAATACACACAAAGGCAGTTTTAAAAAAACGTAGAAGATGAAGGTTCATAGTATATGTAGAACGGCTTTTTAAAACTCATGAATGAATATAGATTGAAAAACAGGAATACTTGTGACGATTTCCTTTTATTTTTCATACAGCTAATGACACACAAGAGCTTTAAAAAGTTACAATCTTTTAAAAAGGTTACAAAAGGAGGGAGGTTTTTAAAAAGGGAATACTTTTAAAAGAATGGATTATTCATAGCGTGCCGGATCATAGCGATCCAGGAATTCCAGCACTGCTGCATCTTTGCTTGCCCGGAGCTCGTCCGGGGTTCCCTGGAAGCGGACCAGCCCGGAATCAAGCATGATGACATGCTGGGCAATTTTAAAAACCGAGAACATATCATGCGTAATGACAAGCGATGTCACATTGAGCTTGCTGTCCAGTTCCGCGATCATATCATCTATCTGCTCGCTCGTGATCGGGTCCAGCCCCGTGGTCGGCTCATCATAAAAAATATATGTGGGATTTCCCACCAGCGCCCGCGCCACACCGACGCGCTTGCGCATACCACCGGAAAGATCGCTCGGCTTTTTATTTTTTAAAATTTTATATTCCTTCTCAAAATTATCTGAGCCGGAATTCGACAGATCCGGCAAAAGTCCGACCGCTGCCAGAACACGCCGCGCTTCAGCATCCAGTACAATCTCATCACGCATTTCATGCTCATACAGCCCGATCACGACATTTTCGTACACCGTCAGCGAATCAAATAGCGCCGCGCCCTGGAATACAAATCCGATGCGCCGCCTCAATTGAAAAAGTGCATCGCCTTTCAGGTGCGCTATATCCTCGCCATCTACCAGCACATTCCCCTGATCCGGCTCCAGCAGTCCGACAATATGTTTTAAAAGCACACTTTTGCCGCAGCCGGACTTGCCGATAATGCACGTTGTGCTGCCCGACGGCACCGTAATATCAATGCCGCGCAGCACCTGCTTTTCACCAAAGGATTTATGAAGATTTGAGATTTCTATCATGGAGTTTTTAAAAGCATTTATAAAGGTGATCCTTTTAAAACGCTTTTTCTCTACCGAAAATTCTTTTTAAAAAGTTTTCTTTTAAAAACTCATACTGAGCTTGTCGAAAGATTCTTTTAAACTATGAAATTATCTTTTTTTCTGCCTGGCGCTGGCGGATAATATCCAGCGAGCCGATAGGAATTGCATTGATAAGGCGTTTAGTATAATCGTCTTTCGGATGCTCATAAATATCCATTGCGCGGTCAATTTCCACGATTTTTCCTGCGTTCATCACAGCAATTCTGTCGCTGATGAATTTCACCACGCTGAGGTCATGGGAAATAAAAATGTACGTTAGATTGAATTCTTCGCGCAATTTCACCAGAAGATTTAAAACCTGCGCCTGCACGGAAACATCCAGCGCGGAAACAGATTCATCGCAGATCAGGAATTTTGGCTGAAGCGCAAGAGCCCGCGCAATGACGATACGCTGACGCTGTCCACCGGAAAATTCATGTGGGTAATTATTGAAATGATGCGGTAGAAGATTGACTTTATTTAAAAGATATTGAACAAATTCGCGCCGCTCTTTTTCATTGCTTTTAATATTATGGACATTTAAAACTTCCATAATTGCGCTTCCAACGGATAAACGCGGATTTAAAGAACTGTACGGATCCTGAAAAATGATCTGGAAATCCCGGCGCAGCGCTTTTAATTCATCATTTGGTAGCTTACGAACATCGCGCCCGTCGAAGAAAACGTTACCACCGGTTGGCTCTACCAAACGTAGAATTGCACGTCCCGTCGTTGTTTTTCCGCAACCTGATTCACCAACCAGCCCGAGCGTTTCACCAGGTTTTACTTCAAAACTGATCCCATCCACGGCTTTTACATGGCCGACAGTCCGTCCGAGAAGTCCTTTTTTAATAGGAAAATATACTTCAAGGTTTTCCACTTTTAAAAGCGGCTGGAGTTTTAAAAGATCATCGCCGCGCTGCGTCATTTCCTCGCGCGACACTTCTGCATTAGCAACGACATCTGATACGTTCGCCTGAGTTTTTTCTACAATGCGTCCATCGGGCAATTCATCCATAAAGTCCCGAACAGTTGGTAAAATGCGGAGCTTTTTGTCTAAACGCGGGCGGCAGGCAAGAAGTCCTTTTGTGTATGGATGCTGCGGATTTGCAAAGATATTTTCAACCGTGCCGTATTCCACCATTTTGCCTTTGTACATCACGGCAACGTCATCGCAGATTTCAGCAATCACACCAAGATCATGAGAAATGAACATCATTCCCATATTATGCTGCTTTTGCAGATTGCGCATGAGGTCGAGGATAGTCGCCTGTACAGTTACATCAAGCGCGGTGGTGGGTTCGTCAGCGATCAGGAGAGCGGGATTGCAGCTCATAGCCATCGCGATCATCACGCGCTGTTTCTGGCCGCCGGAGAGCTGGTGCGGATAGCTTTTCATCATCACTTCCGGGCGTGGAAGCTGGACTTCTTTAAAAAGGTCTAAGGTTCTGGCTTCGGCTTCTTTATGGCTTACTTTGCGGTGAAGCATGATCGCTTCAATTACCTGATCGCCGCACGTGAAGACAGGATTTAAAGACGTCATCGGTTCCTGGAATATCATGGCAATCCGATTGCCGCGATACTGGCGCATTTCCTCTTCGCTGAGTGCGAACAGATCTACAATTTTACCGTCATCTTCGTGGAATAAAGCGCGTCCTGATGTGATTTTTCCGGGAGGGGAGGCGATGAGGCGCATGATGGAGAGGGAAGTAACGGATTTCCCGGAACCGCTCTCGCCGACGATACCGAGTGTTTTGCCGCGCCCGACGCTAAAGCTGACATTATCTACTGCGCGTGTGGTATAATTTTCCGATTTGAATTCAGTGACAAGTCCTTCTACTTCCAGCAATACGCTCATGGCTACTTCCGGTTATTCGCAGGGATGATATTTTTAAAAAGTACTTTCCCCAAAGTTACGCAGCCACGAGCATTTATTCAAATCATTAAGGTGTTATCAGACAATTATTTTAAAAGACCGGGTGATTTTAAAAATCCATGCAATAGTACGCGCCAGCCATCAATAACAATATTGCCATCGGGTTGCTCAATTGCATCATGATTTTCCAGTATCCGTTTTAAAAGGCGGTTACGGATCTTTTGAAAAAACATGTGCTTTTTATCGTACAGATCATCGCAGTGAGCATGATCGCAGAAAGCTATTGCATTATACACGGCGGCGATAGCTTCTGCCTGTGGTAGAGCTTTTTCCGTCATAGAATTGATATGAATATCGTTAGAACTTTTTAAAAGGAGAGTGTCGGTAAATATTTGAAATATAACGACTTGGAAAAGGCAATATTGCGGTGTTTTTATCACTTTCTTTTAAAAGGTGCAGGAATTATTATAAACGGTATGAAAAACCTTTTAAAAGGTAAAAAAAAGTCCCGCTGTTATAAATAGCAGGACTTTTTAAAACTATTTCCTTTAGAAACTTCCTTTTAAAACATTCTTTTTACAGGCCGCCTTTAGGAACCTGAACTGAAACCAAACGTCGTCCATCTTTTGTGCGAACCTGTAGCAGTACAGCATCACCCGGAGAAACATTTGCAAGATAACTTTTTAAATCTTCCGGTGAGTTAATATCACGGTCACCAGCTTTTATTATAACATCCATCGGAGCCAGACCACGTTTAGCTGCTTCGCCGTAGGGATCGCGTTTTGTCACGAGCGCACCACCGGAAACGTTGTAATCACGGCGTATATTTTCTGTAATAGTGCCAACACTAAACCCAAGTTTTTCAAAATTTACAGGAGCCTGATCTGTCTCATCGCTTCCGCCTTTTCTTCCTTTACGGTCAAGCGAAGCTGTCGTTTTGGTATCGGTGGCACGGGCTTCAAGGCGAACATTTTTCTCGATAAATTTTCCGTCTCTCCATATTTTCAACTTTACATTGTCCCCAACTTTCCGCAGCGCAATATATCCTTGTAGCTCATTTGATGTGGAAACTTCATGTCCGTCAAGATCAAGGATTACATCTCCCATCTTAACACCAGCTTTTTCAGCAGGGCTT
>JAZKFS010000120.1:0-6204 GCA_040386315.1 Bacteroidota bacterium | reverse complement strand
AATAGAAACGCCGATATAGCCACGATCCACTTTTCCATCTTCCATAATATCCAATGCAACTGCCTTTACCATGTCAGTAGGAATCGCAAAGCCATACCCCTGATAATATCCCGTTCTGGTAGCAATTGCAGAATTGATGCCGACCAGGCTTCCCTGAAGATTAAAAAGGCCACCGCCGGAATTACCCGGATTAATAGCTGCATCAGTTTGAATGAAATTCTCTACGGCGTAGGAATCTTTGCTCATATTAAGATTGCCGCGTCCAATGGCACTCACAATACCTGATGTCACCGTCGAGCGCAGTCCGAGCGGATTACCAACTGCAATTACCCATTCACCAACGCGGATATCGTCTTTATTGGCAAAATGCGCAACAGGAAAGCCATTTCCTTCAATTTTTATAACAGCAAGGTCTGTCAGCGGATCACGCCCGATGAGTTCAGCCGTGTACTCCCGCCGGTCACCTGTAGTAACCGTGATCCCACCTTCATCTGCATCTTCTATTACGTGGTTATTTGTAACAATATAGCCATCAGCAGTGATAAAAACACCTGAACCGCTTCCCTGCACTTTTTGTCCGCCTTTTCCGCGTGGACTTTCTTCATCGTCGCCACCTTCACCGGGGCCTAAAAAAGGAAACATATCGCCAAAAGGGTTTTGGGGCGTTTTAGATTCGCCGATAACACTAATACTCACTACGGTTGGAGTTACGGCCTTGCTTGCTGAAACAAACGCATCATTGAGAATACGCCCTTCACTGCCAACGCTCACAGGAGGAGTCTTTGCACCAATATCATCCACACCTCCGGCAAATGCCCGGGTAAGTGAATTTGAACCAAAACCAGTAACTAAAATTACTCCAAAGACAATTCCAACACCGATAAGAGCAATTGCTAAAAGCAGAGGACTCTTGCGAGAATTTTTTGTACTCATACGACAGTTTTAAAAAAGAGTAGATTTTAAAAATTAATTGATAAGATTTTTATAACATACGAGATAGGAGATAGAGTATTATATAATAGAACTATTTTTAAAATATTATTAGTTCTGTTTAACAAAAATTAACGCCCATCTATTTTAATACTTTAAAAAACTCCTTTTTTAACAGGGATCATTTAAAAAGCAAAGAAGCGGTAGCATCCTTTTTAGGGGGAGCTACCGCTTCTTTGTGTTTTAATCGTGAGATGTATCTTTTAAAAGCAGTTTTTTAAAACGTATAGATTTAAACTTCCGTTTTTAAAAGCTTCATATTCAGCAATTACTTGGAGATCAACATTTTCTTAGTATCAGTGTAAGGTCCTGAAACGATACGGTAGAAATACATACCGGAAGCCATATCGTGAGTGTTGAGGGAAATAGCATAGTCACCTTTTTCAAGCGTCTGCTTGACCAGGGTAGCTACGACCACACCCATCGTGTTTGTCACCTCAATAATAGTGTATGTATTATCCAGTCCGACCGAGAAGGTGATCTCAACCGGCTGACCGCTTACAGCCGGGTTGGGGCTGATGCTCATTGCATAGCTGATACCGCTGACATTGATACGGCGTACATCGCCACCGCAGACCGGGTTCACTGTTAAGAATCCCGGTTTGGACTGTATCTTCAGGCAAGAGTTGTCAGCGACCGTCACGGTCTGGTTGATCTCCATACTGTCGATGGGCTGTCCGTTGAGGAAGGCATCGAACTTCCATGAAACAAGCTCAAGCTCGCCTGTGCGGGGCAGTGAGTTCGTTGGTGATGTAGATTCAAGGCTGAGCGTTACAGTGCCGAGCGTAGGTTTTACATCAAGGTTCGTAATAGCGAATCCCGGTACGGCTGTTGCGATCGTGGATTTATCAATCTGCACAAGCGTTGGATTGTAGCTGAATGCAATATTCAGCTTGTGTACTTCAGCAAGGGCGAAAGCCGCGCCGTTCTCCAGTTTGATGGAAGCCCCTATCTGGCTGCCGACATCAACTTTGAGCCCGCGTGACATCGAAGCCGTGCGTGTGTAGTCCACGGTTGTAAATGTTACGTCCTGCGTAGTTTCAGAACTACCTGTGATCCTGATCGTTGCCGTGTTTATTCCAACAACTGATGAAGATACATTAAATGTGATAGTATGCACACCATCTTTCGTCCCGTCATTGGCCGGGACGGTGAAGTTCAGAGGAGCAACTGCTGTAAATGTAGCTCCTGTGGATGCGTTGGTTACTTCTACATTGGTTACGGTAGCATCGGTGTTGTTCGGATTATTGAGCGTAACCGTTATCGTACCGTTCTGGTTGATACAGAAGGTTCCGGTCGTGGAGCTTGGGATGATACCTTCGGTCAAGCCTGCTCCTGACCAGGTGGATGTTGGTTCTACATCATTATCTGCATCACTTTCCGTTGTCAGTGTTGCTGTAGCTGCACCTGCTCTCTTTGCTATGAATTCTGCAGGAATTTCAATGGAATCGCCCGGCTGGAGAGTTACAGCCAGATTAAGCGATGCCTTATCATAGCCGAATCCTTCCGTGCCGACTGCTCCAAGTGTCGGTGAGATTGCTCCGCCTGTTGCACCGACAATCAGGTCACTGACCGTTACCGAATCATAGATACTTTGGTTTAGCGGCAGATTGTCCGTTACCGCTGACAGCCATACTGTCCTTTTTTGTGAGGTAGCTGAATTGACAAGTGTGCTGCCAAAGTTAACAACAGGTGTAATAGCTACGATACCTGTAATACCAAATCCTGTCAGGTCTGCTGTTACCACAGCATCATCCGTTGTTGTAAACTCCACCTGTGCGGCAAAACTTCCTGTTCTGTTCGGTGTGAACGTTACGTTACGGATGGTATCGGCCTCTCCGCCTTGTATGGTTACAGTACCATAAGGTTTTACACCGAATACAGAAGCATCAGCACCGATCAGTTTACTTTCTCTGATAGTTACAGGTGCGTTACCAAAGTTCCTCAGAACGATAAAACCGTCATTATAGGTCTTGTTGATACGTTTTCTCGGCCATGGGTATCCCACTGCTCCAAGATTACCCTGGATCGTTGCCGCTGTCAGCACGGAGTAGTTCTTTACCTTTGTTGCATTGCTTGCAAAGAATACCGTATCGACATAGTTGCCGACTACATTCGATTTGAACGTTACATCCAGGTCCTGTGAAGCGCCCGGTACCAGTGTGATGGTCGAAGCCGGCGTGATGTTCCAGCCGTTACCCGACAAGGTGAATTCATTTGGTAGCTTATTCCCACTTACTCCTGAGAGGATAAGGTCAACTTTTCCTGTGTTCCTGACAGTCAATGATCGTGTATCTGACTTTCCGGCCGGCATGACACCAAACGGAATATCAGTTACTTCGATGACCGGTTCGCCAACACTGGCCAGCAACTCGGCGCCTATCTTTGTACAGCCGTTGATCTCTACGATCACGCTGTCTTTAAAGTCGTTGCCTTCTACTGCCGAAACAAACTGTATTGGGAACGATTCGGTTTTCTCAGGCTGTATCGTTATTGGAGTTACAGGTGTTGTAACAAACGTAAATCCGCTTGTTCCTTCTCCCTTGATCTTGATGTCGGTTATTACCTGTGGCGCTACAGTGGATGTATTACGCACCACAAGCTGCATGACTTTTGGATCGTTTGTTTTTAAAAGACCGTAGTTCAGGCTTGTTGCGTCAAACTTTACTGCAGGTGCTAAATACGTGATCGTGACTGTTGTATCATTGCCTGCACGGTCTGAAAAATATACGTTCGCAAGCGCATCCTGCGTTGGGTCTTCTACCTTTAAACTCCAGTTGGCGGTTCTTACATCTCCGGGAACAAAATCATCTTTTGTTAGCAGATAGTTGGAGCTTCCATCCAGTAGTGTAATCAGCGACAGGTTTGATCGTACTTCTATGCTATCAGGCATATCCGTTACCTTGCCTGTCACACTGCCATCGCACAGCTGCGTATATGTCGGGCGCGGCTTGACCACATCTTTTAAATCCAGATCCCCTAAAGCTACGCTGGTTGGATGGCCATAGGAATCATAATTGTCGAAACCATAAGCATAGGCTGCGAATGGTTTTTGAGCGCGGATTTTATACACACCATCACCCGGCAGAGTGATGATCTTGGAATAAAACTTCCTTGTATCCCCAGGAAATGACTTGAATGGCTCGGACGTTGCCCCGAAGACACTTTTAATTACTTTCCAGACAAATTTCCCGTTATCTACTACAGCAAACTCCAGGTCGTCAGGCATTGAGCCGTCTGGATTGCCTTCAAATACAAGGTTGACATAGTTTTCTTTAAAACCCTGCCCGCCCCGTATACCTGGAGTATTAAATATAATTTCTTTCTGATATTGCTCTATTGGTGTTAGCACAAGCTGAAAAGGATCACTTTGCACCCCGTCATCGGATTGACCGCAATTATACATGGTTACACTTATCGGGCCATCAGCTTTTATCACGATAGGGCGTGGCGCCAATCCATCGTCTAATACACGTCCCTGGTAATATCCTGCATTCTCAAGCCCCCCGGCAGTGCTGAGTGTGGTAAATGCTACAGGATTACCATCGCGGAATACCTTTGTATTAGGATTCTTTGCAAATATCTTCATGAAAGAGTAATTCTTCCGCTTTACAAATCGCGTTACGTGATATTCTTTACCCCACGTATTTGTCGGCAATTCCATTTCCATGATAAAATCACAGGCGGGAGTAGCCACATCCACATACGCACACTGATTACCACTTGTAACAGCTACCGGTTTTGTAGAAGTGATCTTACTGCCGGACAGGTCAAAATATACACTGGTCCCGCTTAGTTTTTTATTGGCAAAAGCTACCAGATCACCTTTATGGAGAGTAAATCTCTTTGTCTGGCCACGGGTCATCCCACCAACTGTTTTTGTACCATAGCTGCCACCAAGTTTAAATGTCACCACCGTATTATCATACGCTGCTACAATTACGGTTTGACTCATCAGATGCTGCCCTGCAAAAGGTGCAGTTACGTCAGCATAAGATGCAACAATATATTCCTTACCGAGCGCAGATGTTGGAAGAGCCAGGAAACTATCGCTGGTATAGACAAAGCGTGATACGCCATATACGATAATAGGCACGGGTGCTGTTACGTGGACACCACGTCCTTTGCCATCCTGCCATGTTTCTTCCTCAGTCTTGGCTGTAGAAGGATTATCATTCTTTTCGTATGGCTGTCCCTCTCCCGGAAAAATTGTAAATTCAATAACATCATTAGGTTTTGTAGTCTTTACAAGTCTCTTGCCTAATCCTGGTATTTCTAATGTACACTGAACTGCAGAACCTGCAGAAACATAGATCTTTAAAGCATTACCTTCACCGGACTGCGCCCAGCATACGGGGAATGAAAACCAAAAATCAGTGCCGGCATTACTTCCACCAAGTAAGGTAGGTAGCTTACTCGGGTCAATATTCTCTTTTGCCTGCGCCTGTGAGAACTGACTGAAACCTACTGCCATAAGCAGCAGCGCCAGCAATAAACCGTAGCGATTTTTCATGGAAATTCTCCGAAAAAGTATGGAATATTTTAAAACATAAATGTATTAGCACTCAGGATATGTATATTAACGAAATTTCTGATCAATTCAAAGAAAAAATTATTGCGTTTATTAAATCTTTAAAGTTATTTTTTAATGACAGCGATAATATCTTTTAAAAGATTTTGTTGAAAAATATAATTGTTTTAAGATTAATAGTGAAAACCTCTAAAAAAAATCAAGCGTAGTTTTTAAAACGCGGAAGTATCCATTTAAGAGGACACTACCGCTTCTGTAAATTCCTTTAAAAATGAGTTTTAAAAACTAATCTTTAACTGAAAAAGGATGGCTTTTAAAAAGGAGTGTCTTCTTGAAGATAAGGCTAATAAGCATGAGATACGTGGTAGCTTTACCATACCACTTATAAAAAGCAGAGAAGCGGTAGCGCTCTCTGTAAAAGGAGATCACTACCGCTTCTATGTTGTTGTAATCGCGAGATGCTTATCTTTTAAAATCCGGTTTTAAAAGCATCAGTTTTTAAAAGAGCATCGGTTATCTTTTCAGTTCTTACTTAGCTAACAACATTTTCTTAGTATCAGTGTAAGGTCCTGAGACGATACGATAGAAATACATACCGGAAGCCATGTCCTGAGTGTTCAGGGAAACTGCATAGTCACCTTTTTCAAGCGTCTGCTTGACCAGGGTAGCTACGACCACACCCA
>JAZKFS010000119.1:0-20355 GCA_040386315.1 Bacteroidota bacterium | reverse complement strand
TTTAAAACTCTCCTGCCTTTTTAAAAACCGCTTTAAAAGAATTTCTTTTTAAAAACTTTTATCCGCATCCGCCGCTTTTTCACGTAATTGCGAAGAGATCAGATTGATCGCACTTCCCGCTTTAAACCAGCCGATTTGCCCTTCATTGAAAGTATGGCGAAGCTGGATCGTTTCCGTCGAGCCGTCGCCGTGTTTAATAATCGCTGTCATCAGTTGTCCCGGCTGGAGCGTTTCGATCATGAGCGAAACGCGGTCATCTTCCTGGATTTTATCATAATCCGTTGGGTCAACAAATGTCAGCGGCAGCATTCCCTGCTTTTTTAAATTCGTTTCGTGGATACGCGCAAATGATTTTACGATGATCGCGCGTCCGTTCAGGTGTCGCGGCTCCATCGCTGCGTGCTCACGTGAAGAACCTTCCCCGTAATTTTCATCACCGACAACAACCCATTCCATATCACGCGCTTTATACGCGCGCGCTACTTTTGGCACTTCGTCATATTCGCCGGTAATTGTATTTTTAACTTTATTCGATTCACCGTTGAAAAAGTTGATCGCACCGATAAGCATGTTATTCGAAATATTATCCAAATGTCCGCGATACTTCAACCACGGTCCCGCAGGCGAAATGTGGTCAGTCGTACACTTCCCTTTCGCTTTTACAAGCACCGGCATATTTTGGTAATCTTCAGCGATCGGCGCTGAGAATGGTTTTAAAAGCTGCAAGCGGTCACTCGTCGGCGCAACAGCGATCGTAACATCATTGCCCGGTTCTGCCGGAGCCACGAAACCTTCTTCGTCACGGATAAAACCTTTACTTGGCAATTCCTCGCCACGTGGCGGATCAAGCTGAACGCCATTCACAGGATCTTTTATAAAATTCGTCACAAGATTTCCTGCAAGCGCAAATCCCATTACCGTTTCCGGCGAAGCGACAAATGCGTGTGTGTCAGGATTCCCGTCATTTCGTCCCGCAAAATTGCGATTGAAGGAAGTAATGATCGAATTTTTATCGCCTTTTTGCACGTCATGGCGTTTCCATTGACCAATACAAGGCCCGCAAGCGTTTGCCAAAACCACACCGCCAACTTTTTCAATATCCGGCAGGAAACCATCGCGCTGAATCGTCGCACGAACCTGTTCGCTTCCCGGCGTGATAGTCAGTTCGGATTTTGCTTTTAAACCCTTTGAGGACGCATAGCGCGCGATCTCAGCTACACGCGACATGTCTTCGTACGAGGAATTTGTGCATGAGCCGATAAGGCCAACGCGTAATTCTTCCGGCCAGCCATTTTCTTTAACTGCTGCGATGAATTCAGAAAGCGGGAATGCACGATCCGGCGTAAACGGCCCATTGATATACGGCTCCAGCTCATCCAGATTTATCTCAATTACCTGATCGTAATAATCTTCAGGCGCTTCAAAAACTTCCGGGTCTGCCTGCAAGTGCTCCATCACATCTTTCGCGAGCGAAGCAACATCTTTGCGGTCAGTTGAGCGAAGATAATCAACCGCTTTTTCATCAAACGGGAAAACAGATGTTGTCGCGCCGATTTCCGCTCCCATGTTACAAATCGTCGCCTTTCCTGTTGTCGAAAGTGTTGCGCAGCCATCGCCAAAGTATTCCACTATCGCGCCCGTTCCGCCTTTCACCGTCAGGATTCCCGCAAGTTTTAAAATCACATCTTTTGCCGACGTCCAGCCGGACATTTTCCCTGTTAATTTCACACCGATCAGTTTCGGCCAATTCAGCTCCCACGGCATTCCAACCATCACGTCAACTGCATCCGCGCCGCCAACACCAACGGCGACCATTCCAAGCCCGCCTGCATTTGGCGTGTGCGAATCCGTTCCGATCATCATTCCGCCCGGAAATGCATAATTTTCAAGAACAACCTGGTGAATAATTCCCGCGCCCGGCTTCCAGAAACCGATACCGTATTTTTTTGAAACTGAAGCAAGGAAATTATATACTTCCTCGTTTTCATTCACAGAATTTGAAAGATCTTCCTTCGCGCCGTGTTCCGCACGAATTAAGTGATCGCAGTGAACGCTTGACGGGACAGCCGCTTGCGGAATATTCGCCGACATAAATTGCAGCAAAGCCATTTGCGCCGTCGCATCCTGCATTGCCACGCGGTCTGGATTGAAATCAACATACGATTTTCCACGCTCAGGAGCACTTTTTAAAGCTGAAGCCGAACCTGTAACGTGTGCATATAAAATTTTCTCAGCGAGAGTCAGCGGACGGTTGACGAGGGCGCGTGCAGCGGCGATCCTTCCCGGATATTCCGCATACAGTTTTTTGATCATGTCAATGTTAAAAGCCATATTCGTATCTTTTTTGGTTAATAAACCGTGAATTTCTTTTTAAAAACTTTACAGACTACAAAATTACGAAAAATTTACGTGTTGTCTTTTTAAAACCCGTTTTTAAAAACAAAAAAGCCGGATTCTTTGCAGAACTCGGCTTTTCCTTTAAAATTCATGTAAGAATATGTAAGAATATCTAAATATTCTTAATCCTTTTTATGTTTCTTTGGAGCATCCTTCCTATCTCCGTCGCGGCGTTTTTCAGCATCTCTGCGCTTTGATTTGTCGGTATCTTTACCGGTTTTTTCATCATCTTCTACGTCCTCGATCTTATGAATTGCCATCCATGCATCCCAGATCACTTTTTGTTCATCAGTGAGCAGTGCATAAAAACCGGTATTATACGCTTCTGTGCAGGCTTTAAAAGCTACCTTCATGCTGTCGCGGCTTGCTTTGTTAGTTGTATCATTGCTCTGGCGTTTTGCAATATCAAACATTAAATTCTGAGATGAATCGCGGGAGATCACTCCTGCTTTTACCGAGTCCTGGACGGCTTTGCGTTCTGCTGCATACGCTTTAGCCCATTCACTACGGCCGCGGTCATAATTACTCCGGGCAGAGTCCATACACTCAGCTTTCTGTGTTTTTAAAACATCAATGGCAGCCAGCTGATCTGCCGAAAGATGCAAGGAATCAAGCAAAATATTGAATTCCACTTCATAAGCCGTGTCGCTCAAAGTCTTAACATTTCCCTTATTGCTAAAACCATTCGAGCTGTATTCGCTATCAGGCGACACAATTCGCTGCTCACAGCCGGTTAGAAAAATTGTGCCAAAACACATTACCATTATCAGGCGAGCAAAAGTTGTCTTCATAGATTCTCCAAAAAAATATAGTACAAAAATTATAGTAAAATAAAATTTCCCCGGTAAGCAGCATTCTTTTTTAAAAATGCAATGCTCTCAAGTGTACTATGTGGTTTTTAGTTTTGTTCCAGAAAAAAAAATTGGAATTCGTTGAATCCCTTAGCTTTACCTTCGCAGGATAGGAAACATGCTGTTTGTCAGTTATATTTTTAAAAGATTTTCTTTCCAAAAAACGTCTGGCAGAAAATGAAAAAGCCAAAACGCAATACTGCATTTTGGCTTTAATTTCTCTTTTAAAAACTTACTGCACAGAAACACTTTTTAAAAGCTCATCACTGACTTTTTTCACTTCACTTTCCGTTCCTTTTCCTGATGTTTTAAAACGCACAGTGCCGGAATTATCCACAAAAACAACCGTCGGAACGCCGTCCTTGCATCCATAATATTCCCACAGTTTCGCTTCCCAATCCATCAGAACCGAATACGAATACACTTCACGGAATTTCCCGCGGATAAAACCTTTTAAAAGTCCCGGAACACCTTTTACATTAGCGACAGCAACAAAATCTACCTTGCTTTTAAAAGGTGAAAGCGATTTTGTCCAATTCTCAACGTAATCAGCGCCCGCGCGGTCTGTGATAATATACACCACATTTTTTCCTTCAAACTTTTTTGAAGAATGTTCTTTTGAAAACTGGTCTTCTAATTTAAATTCAGGCGCACGGTTTGTGATTGCCTGCGCGTTGAAAGCAATGAAAAAAAGTACTGCGGTGATAAGCGATTTCATTTTTAAAAACCTGTTTTAAAACTTAATTCTGCCCAAGCAATTTCTGACGCGCTTCCTGGTTCTTTTTATAATCACTCAGAAAACCAGCCAGGCCGGCATCAGTCAGCGGGTGCTTCAGCGACTGCATCAACACTTTATACGGAATTGTCGCGATATGCGCACCGGCCTTCGCGCACTCGACGATGTGCATCGGATGACGGATAGACGCCGCAAGGATTTTGGAATCCAGGCCCTGAACGTCCCAAATATCGCGCACGTCGCGGATAATATCAATACCATTCAGCGAAATATCGTCCACGCGTCCAACGAACACGCTCACATACGTCGCGCCCGCAGCATGTGCCGCCAGCGCCTGAGCCGGACTGAAAACAAGCGTCACGTTCGTCGGGATATTCTGCGACGAAAGTTTTTTCACGGCAGCGAGGCCATCGGCAATCATCGGGATTTTAATCGTCGCATTCGGAAACCAGTCAAGGATTTCATCAGCTTCCTTCAGCATTCCGGCCGTGTCCGTCGAAATCACCTCTACCGAAAGATGCCCGCCGACAAGCTCATAAATCTCAAGAATGCGTTTTTTCACATCCACATTCGGGTCTTCCTTCGCGATGAGCGATGGGTTTGTCGTGACGCCGCTCAAGATGCCCAGCGACGCTGCATGGCGGATTTCGTCAATATTCGCCGAGTCTACATATAATTCCATTTTGCTTTCCTTTTAAAAAGTACGTGAAAAATTTTATTTCGGTTTTTTAAAAAATTGTTTGTTTTAAAAATCAAGTTTCGTCAGATTTTCATCCGGGTCAATCCAGAAAAATGAATATTTCTCCGGCTCAGAGATTTTAAAATCAGCAAGATTTATTACAAAAGTATTTTTAAAATCCTGATTCAAAGCTTGTTCAGCCGAAAGGTGAATTTGCTTTTTGGCTTCATCTACAGAAAGATGAACTGCATGAATTAGTAAAGCAGAATATTCTCTTGAATTTGCAGTTTTAACAGTAAGTAAATTTTCTTTTAAAATTAATTGCGGTCTTTCCGACATCTCATTAAAAAACACGCCGCGATTTCCAATTGTACAGCAACTCAAAAGTGTGATTAAAACGAAGGAAATGACTGTTTTCATTGTTTTTTTAAAAGATTTTTAAAAACTCCCAAAACTCACCGCACTCACAAAACTCACTAACTTACATTCGCCGCTTTTAGAATCTCGCCACTTTCAATCAAATCGCGCACATCCTGAATATCATCAAACAGCACGCGGTCAGTTTCTGCAAAAGGAACGCGCGTGCGGATGGCGGCATGAACGGCCTCAAGGCGCGCGCTGCTTTTTAAAGGGCGGAGAAAATCAATCGCCTGCGCGGCGCACAGCAGTTCAATCGCGAGCACGGTTTGCAGATTGTTGACGACTTTCCAGCATTTCTGCGCGGAGATCGAACCCATGGAATTATGGTCTTCCTGGTTCGCCGAGGTCGGGATAGAATCCACGCTCGCCGGGTGCGCGAGAACCTTATTTTCAGAAACAATCGAAGCGGACGTGTATTGCGCAATCATCATGCCCGACTGCACGCCGCCACGCGTCGTGAGAAACCGCGGAAGGCCGTTGCTGAGCGCGCCATTCACCATACGTTCGGTGCGGCGCTCGGAAATATTGGCAAATTCCGCGCAGGCAATCGTGAGGAAATCCAGCGCGAGCGCAAGCGGCTGCCCGTGGAAATTCCCGCCTTCCAGATGCTCTTCCTCATCAGGAAAAATGAGTGGATTGTCGTTTGCAGAATTGATTTCGGTTGTAATAATTTTTAAAACGTGGTCAATCGTGTCGCGCGAGGCGCCATGCACCTGCGGCATACAGCGCAGCGAGTACGCATCCTGCACGCGCGTATCGCCAACGCGGTGAGATTCGCGGATTTCGCTGTCAGCGAGCAGTTCTTTTAAAAGTTTCGCCGACGCCTGCTGTCCTGTGTACGGGCGAAGCGCATGAAGGCGTGCATCGTACGCGCGGTCAGTGCCACGCAGCGCATCAAGCGTAAATGCTCCTGCCACATCCGCCACGCGCGAAAGCTGATATGCTTTAAAAATCGCATGTGTACCATACGAACACATCATTTGCGTGCCGTTGATGAGCGCGAGGCCTTCTTTCGCTTTTAAACGAACCGGCTTGATGCCGACACTTTTTAAAACTTCTGCTGAATTTTTTAAAACGCCGTTCACGAGACATTTCCCTTTGCCGATGAGCGCGAGCGCGATGTGTGAAAGCTGCACCAAATCGCCGCTCGAGCCAACCGAACCCTGCTCCGGGACTGCCGGAATAATGCCGTGATTGAACATGCCGATGAGCGCTTCAAGCGTTTCGAGGCGGATGCCGGAATGGCCTTTTGCAAGTGCGTTGATGCGGAGCAGCAGCATGCCGCGAACGATGTTTTCGGGCATCCACGCGCCTGCGCCGACGCTGTGCGAGAGAATGAGATTTTCCTGCAATTCCTCCAGCTGGTCAGGAGGGATATTCACATTGGCGAACTCGCCGAAACCGGTCGTGATGCCGTAAATCACTTTGCCTTCCGCCGTCCATCTGTCGACGAGCGCGCGGGCTTTTAAAACCGCGGCTTTAGCGCTGTCCGTGAGCGCGAGCTGCGAATTTTTTGTGTGAACTGCGTTCCAGAAGTCTTGTATTGTGAGCGAATTTCCGTCGAGATATAATTTCACGTTTTTTCGATTTTTTAAAAGTTTTTAGAGTTGCAAAATTAGCGGAAATTGGGGTGATAACCTAACTTTTGGGCGGTGAGCTTTGAGCGGTGGGCGGCGAGTTTTTCTTGTAGAGACGGATTATTATCCGTCTCCGCGATAGAAGTTGCAAGAAGACAATTTTTAAAAGCATATTTTTAAAAGGCTTCACGCAGAGGACGCGGAGCTTTTGCGGAGTACGCAGAGGAAAGGCGAACAGCTGGCGATTTCCTTTTGGCGTGTCCATCTGACGTTTCATCCCTCTGCCTGCGGCATCTCCCTTCCTAAGGGAGACTTTTTTTTGTTGTGTCATTCCGGCTTGTCCGGAATCTTTCTTTGATGCTGAAAGGCTTGATGTTGAAAGGCAAATTGTTTTTAAAGAGATTTGCCGTTGGGCGGCTTTGCTATTAGGCTTGGGTTTTTAAAAGGCTTGTTTTTTGGCAACTTCTGGCGATTGAAGAAGATTCCGGGCAAGCCGGAATGACAGTTTTATGAGGATGTTTTTAAAAGAAATCCTGTGAATCTTTTAATCCTATAAATCATAGTTCAGACAAAAAATAAACGGGTGCTCTTGACGGCAAGGGTGGCCGCCCACTGTTGGTGGAATGTGGTAGGGTGGGAAACATGATGTTTTTAAAAAGTTTTTTAAAAGAATTTTTAAAAATAATTTGGAAGTTGTGCAATCTTTATCGTAATTTTACGATATACGATTGAGTAAGTTTTTAAAAGTGGTTTTCTTAAGAGAATATTATGGCGCAGAATAAGAAAAATGACTTTGAGGAGAGGTCGGTGCGGCTGTCGGAGCTGTTTAAGGCGCTGGCGCATCCGGCGCGGATTGAGATTGTGAAGACGATTGCCGAGAGGCAGAGCTGCATTTGCGGCGAGATTGTGGATGTGCTTCCGCTGGCGCAGTCTACGGTGTCGCAGCATCTGAAGGAGCTGAAAACGGCGGGGATAATTACGGGCGAGGTCGACGGGCCAAAGTCGTGTTATTGCCTGAATGAGGTGGTTTTGAAAGAGATGCAGGACTTGCTGGCGGGGCTGTTCGGGCATATCGAAGTGTCGAAGAAATGTTGTTGAAAAAAATTAGTTTTTAAAAAAGGTGAAAATATGAGAACGTCAGATGAATTGAAGGAGCTGGTGCGCGAGAAATATGGCGAAATCGCAGAGCAGTCGAAGGAGCAGAATGAGGTTTCGTGCTGCGGCGTGGGCGGCTGCGCGACGGTGGATTACACGATTTTCAGCGAGGATTATTCGGCTTTAAAAGGCTATAATGCTGATGCGGATTTGGGGCTTGGGTGCGGCGTTCCAACGGAATTTGCGCTGATAAAGGAAGGCGATACGGTGGTGGATTTGGGTTCGGGCGCGGGCAATGACGCGTTTGTGGCGCGGGCGATTGCGGGCGAAAAGGGGCGCGTGATTGGGATTGACATGACGGAGGCGATGATTGAAAAAGCGCGGGCGAATTCTGATAAATTGGGTTTTAATAATGTTGAATTTCGCTTTGGCGACATTGAGAAGATGCCGATTGGCGCGGGCGTGGCGGACGTGGTCATCAGTAATTGCGTGCTGAATCTCGTTCCTGATAAGGAAAAAGCTTTTACAGAAATGCACCGGATTTTAAAAATGGGCGGGCATTTCAGCGTGTCGGACGTGGTGCTTTCGGGCGCGCTGCCGGAGAACCTTCGTACGGCGGCGGAAATGTACGCGGGCTGCGTTTCCGGCGCGATAGAGAAGAGCGAATATGTGAAAATCGCTGAGGCGGCGGGTTTTAAAAACGTGAAGGTGCAGAAGGAAAAAGTCATCGCGATACCGGATGATATTCTGCAAAATTACCTTTCGGCGGATGAGCTCGCGGCGTATAAAACCTCGGGCAATCGCATCCTGAGCATCACGCTTTATGGCGAAAAAGCTGAGAAGGAAGCGTGCTGTGCGCCGGGATGTTGTGATTGATGTTTTTTAGAAGGTGAGTTTTTTTAAAAGGCCTGTGATTTTGAAGAATTGCGGGCTTTTTTTGTTTTTAAAAACGGGAAGAGGTAATTTGGGTTTTTAAAGAATTTTTAAAAGTTATGAAAAACAAAATCTACATTATATTTCTGCTGCCTGCTTTCCTTTCGTCCTGTAGTTTTTATTTGCCGGGATATAATTTTGCGCTTTTCAACAATTCTCCAGTAGAAGAATTGGCTGAAGCCGTTGAAGACGAGGATTTGGAGGAAATTGAGGAGATTTTAAAAGAGAATAAGTCTATCGTTGATTATCAAGAGCCGAAGTTTGGTAATACAGTTTTAATGCTTGCTGTCGCAAATAATAAAAATAAATCCGCACGAAAGCTTTTACAACTTGGAGCAAATCCAAATACAAACTCAAAGAAAGATGATAAAACTCCACTTATTATTGCAAGTAATAACTTTCATAATAATACTTGTAATACCGAAATTGTAAAAGATTTAATTCACTTTGGTGCTGACGTAAATTTTGTACAACATGATTTTGAAAGCAATCCCACAGTCGGAGTAAACTCAACAGCATTACTTGAAGCAGCAAGTTCAGGAAAGTGTTTTGAAATAGTGAAGCTTCTAGTAGAAAATGGGGCTAATATTAACTATTCTACGCAGCAGAATAATGGAAGTGGTGCTGTAATGTTGGCAATTGTTTCAGAAAATCTTGAAATCGCTCGATATTTACTTGTTGAAAAGCATGCAATGATTCCGCGATATATTTACGTTGTCAAAGAAAACACACCAGAAGAACGATTAATAACTATTACAGATGTACTGAATGATGATGATCGTGCTGTCTTACGATTGAAAAAAGGACCTTACCGCGATAAACTAAAGCAGGAGATTCTTGATTACTTACAATCAAAAGGCGTGCGATAACTTTTAAAAACATTATCCAAAAAGCAAATAGCTTTAAAGCATCACACGATGGATTCCCGCCTGCGCGAGAATGACGGGATTTCTGAATCACAGATTGTTTGGATTACGCAGATTGCACAGATTTTTTTTGAATTCTTTTTTTAAAAACTACAGATAGAAATCAGGCAGAAAAAAATCAGTGTAATCCAAAAATCCGTGAAAATCTGTGATTCAGAAATCAAACTTTTTAAAACATTTTAAAACCTACTCCTCGCCATCTTCTTCCTCATCGTCGCGTTTTGGTTTTAAAAACGGGAGGAAGGAGAGGACGAATTCGACGGAATTTTCGAGCGTTTTAAAATCTTTGGAATTGTCTATGACGAAATCCGCCCAGGCTTTTTTGTCTTCGGCGGGGATTTGCTCGGCGATGCGGTGGCGCACTTCGGCCTCGGTGATGCGGCTGCGCTCCATAGTGCGTTTGATGCGGATGTCTTCCGGCGCATCCACGGTAATGACGTAGTCGAAAGCATCTTCCAGTTCGATTTCGTAGAGCAGCGCGATTTCGACGACGATGAGCTTTTCGCCACTTTCCGCGAGTGCGTTTATTTGTTTTAAAAGCTCGTCCAGCACGCGCGGATGCACAAGGGAATTGAGTTTTTTTAAATTTTTTCTGTGCTCGGCAGTTTCGCCAAAGACTTTTGTTGCGAGGAAATCTGCCTGTAGAATATCATTTTTAAAAACATCATCGCCGAATTCAGCTTTTAAAAGCTTTTGCAGTTCGGCGTCGCTCGCCATGATGTTTTTTGCAACGTCATCAGCTTTTAAAACTTTCAGCCCGGCTTTTTCAAAAAGATTTGCGACCGAGGATTTTCCGCTGCCGATGCCGCCGGTAAGCCCGATAACGACTGTTTCGTGTTCTTTTAAAAGTTCTTCTTTCATGGAGGAAATCGCGTGTTTTTAAAAATATATTCCACAAAAGTAAAAAAACATTTGCACAGTCGGGCAAAACCTCCTATTTTTGTGTTCTCTTTTTAGAGGCATGCAGCGTTCGTCTAGCGGTTAGGACACCGCCCTTTCACGGCGGCGGCACGGGTTCGATTCCCGTACGCTGTACATAGCAAATAAAATAAACCCTTGCAGGATAATACCTGTAAGGGTTTATTTTTTCTACTATCATCCGCACTGTCAAAATTTATCCTTTTCATCTTTTCAAATTTACCCACCTGAACTCAGCGACGCGCTTACAAAACCCTTTCTTTTAAAAATAATGTCAGTACACAGCGTGATAAATATCATAGGACGACATCTGTCCGCCACATAATTTTGTAATACCTTAAAACTTTTTGTTTTAAAGGTTTTATTATGAGGTTTATTATGAAAACGGCACGTATTTTACTGATTGCACCTATTTTTTTTGCTGTATTATTTCTTTGCACATTCGGAGGAGTGAAAGCACAAAGCGATTGGGATATTACACTTCGGCCGGCGATAAATTTTCCAACAGAAGGGATAGCTGATTCAAAGCTTAGTATGGGTTTTGGCCTTGGATTTGGAGGCGCTTTTTCATATAAATTTACTCCGCAGTTCTCAGCCGTAATCGGATGGGGGTGGAACGGATTTGCAACTGATGAGTCATTTGCCGGACCAAAAGTAGATTTTACAGAAACGGGCTACTCATTAGGACTGCGGTTTACCCATCCCTTTATCCTTGATTCCGCTTACACTCTTTTCATTGGAGTAGGAGCAGTTGCAGGCCATATTGAGGCTGAAAATAGTGAAGGCCTCATCATTGCAGATTCAAAATTTGGTATGGGATGGCAAATAGAATCGGGTATGAACTTTGGTGTAGGCAGACATTTTGTTTTGTCGCCCGGTATCAATTATCACGCACTATCACGCGGTATTACAATTGACAATACCACCACCATTGTTAATTTCAATTATTTTTCCGTAGGTGTAGGATTATCGTGGGCATTTTAAAAATCTGATTTTTAAAATTGGATAAAGTACGGATGCTTTTAAAATTTTAATTTTAAAAGCTGATCCTGACTGTTTTTTAAAAGAACACTCAGGAGCTTTTCTATTTACAAGCTGTCATACAGTGTGATGACGAAAATCATAGAACTGGTTCGTGCCGCACCATAATTTTGTACGTGAATAATGCCGACATTTTGCGCCGGTTTTCCTTTGAAATTCAGGGAGGCAATTCATCATGGAAGCTTTTAAAAACTATCCGTATGCATCACGAAGCGACGGCCTGCTTCATACGCTTACGCTGCTCATTCTTGTGTTAAGCCTTATCGCCTCGGGCACGGGTTTGTTTTATTCTACAGACGGCGTTCCCTACGATTTTAAAAACCAGTACGGCGATATTGTTAGAATTTATGGTTCAGGATTATACGCGAACGATTCATTTTTCCGGGCGCCGATTTTTCGTGGAACAGATTTCACTGTTTTTTTTATCGCCTGTCCTCTTCTGTTTGTTGCGCTGCTCCTTGATGTTTTTAAAAATACTTTAAAAACACGCCTGCTGCTTACGTCACTCATTGGATGTGTTTTGTATTACGCCACGAGCATTACGTTTGGCGTTATGTACAATTTCCTTCACCTCCTCTACATCGCTCTTTTTTCTCTCAGCTTTTATGGGTTTACCGCCGCGATCACAAGCATTGATGATGCTTTTTTAAAAGAAAGTATTTCTGAAAGTATGCGCTTTAAAGGCGTGACGGTTTTCCTGGTTTTTACGGGAATTGCGCTTCTGCTTGCGTGGCTGCCTGACATTATCACGGCGCTCCAGGCGGGACGGCCGCTACTGCTGATCGAAACGTATACAACGGAAATTACCTATGCTTTAGATATGGGGATCATCGCGCCGCTGTGCTTTATCTGCGTGTACTTTTTAAAACGCCGGCAGGCGATAGGCTATGTGCTGCTGGACATTCTGCTGACGCTGTGCATCATTATCGGCGTGATGCTTCCTGTGCAGACGATTTTTCAAATGAATGCGGGAATTGAATTACCGCTGCCTGTTTTGCTGACGAAAGTTGCAAGTTTCTGCCTGCTGGCTGCATTTGCTGTGTATTTTAAAATCCAACTTTTCCGGAATATCAATGACACGCTAAAGCTTATTGAACCGGAAATTACATTCAGGGTGAGCCGCAATGAAGATGCCATTCTCCACTGAGCAGTTTTTGGAAGTTTTTAAAAGCGTTTTGTTTTAATTCCATAACTATATAAAAACAATGTCACCTCTTACTCATAAACTCGCTCGCTATACGCTTGGAAGCCTCCTCCTGCTTGTAGCTTTAAATGCATTCGGCGGCGGATATTACGGCATGGCAGGAGCAAAGGATGTGCCCATTGAGTGGTTGGAAGGCAGCCCTTTTAAAAACTATTTTATCCCCGGCCTTATCCTTTTCATCGCGGTAGGCTTCTCATGTTTAATTGTATCTGTCGCTGTTTTTAAAAAGCACCGGGTGGCTTTAAAAGCTGCATTTGTGTGCTGCGCTATTATTTTCGGATGGCTTGGCGTGCAGGTTGCAATTATCGGATATGTATCGTGGATGCAGCCGGTGACAGCGATTGTAGCGGGACTTATTCTTTTCATCACATTCCTGCTTTTTAAAAGCTCTTCTGAGCGGGGGAATTTGTAAATTTGTTTTTAAAAATTTTAAAAACAACATGAAAAATCCTTCCCAAACTTCGGTTTCGCTCCAATTCCTCGGCGCGGCAGGAACCGTGACCGGCTCAAAGCATCTTTTAAAAACGCCGGACATGAATATCCTGGTGGACTGCGGGCTTTTCCAGGGTTTAAAAGCCCTGCGTGAAAAAAACTGGCAGCCGTTCCCTTTTCCACCGGAAAATATTGATGTGATCCTGCTCACGCATGCGCATCTGGACCACACGGGTTATCTTCCGGCGCTGATCAGAAATGGTTTTAAAGGAAAGATTATCATGACGCCGCCGACGAAATCCATCGCCGAGCTGATTCTGCTCGACAGCGCGAAATTGCAGGAAGAAGATGCGGAATTTGCCAATAAGCGAGGTTTTTCAAAGCACCACCCGGCGCTCCCGCTGTACACAGAAGATGATGTTTTAAAAACGTTGCAGATGTTTACAACGCTTTTTGAAGATGAATGGCACACGCTTTCGGACAATATCAAATTCCGCTTCCAACGAAACGGGCATATTCTCGGCGCGTCATTTATCGAAATGGATTGTTTCGGCAAGCGAATTGTTTTTTCCGGCGATATCGGCCGCGAGCATTCGCCAACGCTTCCGCCGCCGGACAAGCCGCTTAAAGCTGATTTCCTCGTGATGGAATCTACCTACGGCAACCGCCTTCACCCGACAATGCCTGCTACTGAACAGCTCGCGCCTATCGTGAATGAAGCGCTGAGCTCAGGTGGAAGTATTCTCATTCCGAGCTTTGCCATCGGCCGCGCGCAAGACCTGATGGCGCTACTCACCGAACTTGAAGTTACCCACCGGATTCCTGAAGTGGCTGTCTATCTCGACACGCCGATGGGGCGTGACGCCACCGAGATTTTCTACCGCAATCCGCACTGGCACATACTCGACAAAGGCCACATCAGCGAAATTTCCAAAAATGTGCGTCTCGTGCAGAAAATGAAAGAAACGACGGAAGTCATCCGCGACCGCACGCCGAAGATCGTTATCGCCGCAAGCGGAATGCTCACCGGCGGCCGCGTTCTGCACTACCTCGCGCACTTTTTAAAAGATACGCGCAATACAATTTTGATGTCAGGTTTTCAAGCCGCAGGCACACGTGGGCGGGCGCTGCTTGAAGGTGCGCAGGAAGTGAAAATGTACGGTCAATATCACCGGGTGCGCTGCCGTATCCGTGAGCTCACAACGCTCTCAGGCCACGCTGACCAGGGCGAGCTCATCCGTTGGGCGGGCGATATTAAAAACACACCGGAAAAAGTTTTCCTCGTGCATGGCGAACCTGACGCGCTTGATACTTTCCGCGTTCGACTCCACGATGCGTATGGCTGGAATGTGATCGTGCCGGAGCTTGGGCAGGAAGAAGTTTTGTTTTAAAACGCTTTTGAGGTTTTGACTGGACGACTATTCAATTATGGCGGCCTCATATAATTCTAATAGGAAAGTATTAATCGAACATACTCAAATCAGGGCGAACTCTTTTATCGGGAATTCGCCCTTTAATTTACCCCGTTACTATTTAGGGACTGTTCGGAAATCAGAGTAGAAAAACATGTCTCAGGAGGAATCGGGCGTTAGAATAGTAAGGTTTTTCAAATATAGTTTTAAAAATAATTATTGAGGAACCTTTAGTGAATCGGTGATTATCTTTTTAGCGGCGTTTAGCCTGTACTTCAGGCGTAGCGTGAATTGAGTGCCATCACCTATTACGATAAACGGATCAATAATGAAGCCATTTTTAAAAACAAATTCGGGATCAATATACAATCCGTCTTCGCATCCTCCTATTCTTATGCTCGGCCCGTCAATTTCACCAAGGCCGGAACCGATACCGCCCTGGATATATGGACGCGCTCCGTTTGCCGGGAAATTATTTGCATAGCTGGCGTCAATAAAAAATGAACGGTACGGGCCAATTCGCAGATAGCCATTTGGTAAAAAGTGATTCCCATCTTCTGCATCGCCGTAATAGTTTGAATCGGGTTTATCAAATGTAGCGTTAATAAAATGTGCGCCGAGTCCTAACCCCACCCATGACCAGTCCATCCGAACATATGGACTTACGCCCAGGTAGGTTGCACCTTTTAAAATGTTATATTCTCCGGATGTATCTGTGTAGCCCTCGGCAAATGTTGTTTTTGATGTCATGGAATTATAAAATGCATTTGCACCAAATGTAAATTTTATAGAATCGGTTACCCCGGTACGTTCTATTTCCAGGCCGCCGCCGCTATAATTATATACATCAGTTCTAACTGTTTGTCCACTACAATTTTCCTGCATTTCTTTATAACTACCTGCCGTTCCCGAAGCACCGAAAGTAGTGTATGCCCGAGAGCCGCCCGGTTTTACCGTGTTCAGACTGTCAGCTCCCGTCATTAAGATCAGTCCGCATAGTAGGAAAACTGCGCCAAACTGCGCTCTTCGCCGGATAGGCAGGGCATATTTATTTGTGACAGTAAAAAATATCAGGGGAAGGAGAATGACGTGCAGAGTAATTGATTCAACGCGACTAAACCACTGAGACAAGCTAAGCACGAACAACGATACAATGATAACACAGGCATACGGAAGAGAATACCGGATTTTAAAAAGTACCTGCTCTTCGTTGATAGTGCCGGAGGTGCGCTTGTTTTTAAAAAAGAGATAAACCGTGAGTAATGGAATGATGAACCTCAGGATCCACTGCGTACTACTTAAGCCGTGTAGTAAAACATTGGAACGTATAAATTCTATGAAGAACCTGAATACAGAATAACATATAATGGTAAAAGGAAAAATATTTTCGTTGCCAGAAAATTTCCTTACTCGCGGTGTAAGTATGGCTAGACAAAGCAGAAAAGCAGCTTCGTACAACTGAACAGGGTGAACGCCTAATGAGGCGGCTGCATTTGTGCTAATCAGCCCGGAAGCAATGTGGGCGTGGTATGCAGGACTCCCGGCAGAATATTCCACCGAGCAGAAAATGTTAGTTGGCTCACCGTAGCAGCATCCCGCAAGGAAGCACCCGACACGCGCTATCGCAAGCAAGATCAACCAACCCGGTACAAATGTTGTCGTTACCGGAATTCGTAGGCCCAGCAGCTTTTTTGCCAAAATTGTGCCCACTACTACACCGGCGATACCACCGAGAGAACTTTTACCGCCCGCTCCGGTAATGTGAAGCCATTCTAATAATATCGGTAAAACCCGGGTTCCGATGATACCAAAAACCAGGCAACTACTGATAACGATCAGTCCGGGTATCATCGCCCGGTTCCGGCGCTTCCACTCATACGCGACTGAAAATGCGCCTATAATACACGCCGCAACATACAAATAGCTCCAGGCGTACTGAGCTTCATAGGGAATAACCGTTTCAACCATGATTTCTCCGCTATTTTTTAAAACCACTTTTAGCGAACATATAGAATATCTACCAATAATACAAATAATAATTGTTATTATATAAACTTTTAAAAATACATCTCTTTTTAAAATCGTAGATTTGATTTATAAATCCAGGAAAGTTTTAAAACAACTTATTTAAAACCTTTATGGTTTGTATATAGCATGAATACAATTCCAACCAAAGTCCAGATCTCAGCCGGCGGCGTGGCTTTTAAAAAGGAAAAAGACCTTTTAAAAGTAGCGCTGATATGCGTTGGCGGAAAGCAGAAGCGCTGGCAATTACCAAAAGGAATTATTGATAGCGGCGAAACACCGGAAGTTGCAGCTGTGCGGGAAGTTCGCGAGGAAGCGGGAATTGAAACAGAGCTTTTAAAACTGATAGAAAAAGTAGAATACTGGTACGTCGCACCGGAGAAATTGGGCAGTAAAGTGCGCTATCACAAGTTCGTGTATTTTTTTCTGATGCGTTTTAAAAGCGGCGACGTAGCCGATCACGACCACGAAGTGATCGAAGCACGATGGTTTGATATTGATGAGGCGATCGAAAAGATTGCTTTTAAAAGCGAGCGTGGTGTCCTGGAAAAAGCAAAGGAACTGATAGAAAAATTATAACGAATGGATGACGTGCACCACTACTCCCCAGATCTGAAACTGCATAAACGGCTTGATCTCTAAAGGAAGGAATTTTTTATTTGCAGCAACTAAATACGTGCGCTCATCTTTAATTTCCAGCGTTTTCACGGTTAATTCACCATCAAGTGACGCGATCACGACATCGCCTTCCACCGGGATCAGTGCGCGATCTACGATGAGGATATTGCCATCCTTGATGCCGCGGTCTATCATACTTTCGCCACACGCACGTACGAGAAATGTCGCCTCGGGATGATGAACAAGATGTGAATTCAGGTCAAGCACCGAGCCGTCAGCCGGGAATATTTTCATTCCCGCCGGGATTTTGGCATGATGCAGCGGCGCTTCAAAACTGTACCGCGCGTTGAGCTGTTTTGTATCGAGAGCTTTCATAAAACTTCTGCTTTTAAAAGTTCTTTTTTAAACGCTGTGAATTGCGTGGGTGACTACGCCGATGACGGCAGATTTCAGCTCATTGACCTGCATTGGGAGAAGTTGCCCGCTCTGGCTTTCGAGTAATATCTCTCCTTCAATTACCCTATATATTTTTACCGTCATTTCCCCACCAAGCATTGCCACAACTACCTTGCCGTCCTTTGGGTCGAGCGATTCGTCCACAACGAGAAGGTCGCCGTTAAAAACCCCGGATTCTTTTAAATCTTCGCCATGCACGCGCACGAAAAAAGTTGACGCCGGATGCTTGACGATGTATTCATTCAGGTCGAGCTTTGTTTCAATATCATCATCGGCGGCAGTCGGAAGCCCGGCCGAGACAGACATTGAGAACATGGGAAGTTCCATTTTTTCCGCGGTGCTGTAGTGATAGAGCTGTTCGATTTCCATAGCTTTTAAAAGAAAGTATGTATGATTTTTTGCTGCACTATTAAGAGGAATTACTCCCTGTTTTATTACATTTTTTTACGTACTGATCCCGCTCATTCTGGCTTTTAAAAATACAACAAATTCACCATTGTTTTAAAAGTTTTTCAAAGCGGATTCTTTTAAAAACTACTTCTCGATCGGCGTTTCCACAGTAATATTAATCGTCCTGCTGTAGAAGCGCCCTTCCGGCAAATTATTATCATATAGCATTACACTTTCACCAAGGCCACGGGCGCGATCGGGGCTTATCCCAAGCATTTTGGCTACGTTACGTGCGCGGTTTTCCGACAGGCGCAGGTTGTAGTCTTCATTACCAAATCTATCGGTGTAGCCGGTCACCGTTACATTTGCATTTGGTTTTACAGATGCTTTGATAGAACGCGTGATCCGTTCATTTTCAGCGCTAAGATCAGCTTTGTCAAATTCAAAAAGCATCAGGCTGTAGTTCTCAATTTCCTTATCAGCGCTGCTGGCGCGGCGTTTGCTTTCAATCGTTTTTATTTCCGCCGGGATCGTCTTCGCCTGTGTTTGTAAAACCTGTCCAACCTTATCACGCGTTTCAAGTGAATACATGATATTTGATTTTCCCGGTTGAATTCTTGCAGCAATTTCTTCTGTTTTTACATCGCTTGTTTGTGGCAGGTTTGCAGCGCCGGAGATCTCTTTTAAAGAATTTCCCTGGGGAGTTTTTAAAGCAATATTCCAGCTGGTGAGTCCCGCACCTGACTGCGCTGAGGTTTTAAAACGAACCGCTTGCGGACTGATAGTGCGGAGCGTATCATTCAGCACAAGTGGCGCAAGGATTTCCGGCGATGAAGCGCTGATCTCCACGCGGCGATTTTCCTCAATTCCGTCCGGCTCCATAATATTCGACGGTGCAGGCGGAAGATTTTTTGACTGAATTGTGATCTTTGAAGCAGGAATATTCCAAGTATTTGTCAGGTAATTTTTAACATTTTCAGCACGCTGCTTTGAAAGGTTCGTGTTGTTTTTTTCACTCCCAGTATTGGAATTATATCCCGACAGCGTGATTGACGCAGACGGATTTTCCTGCAAGCGTTTCCCGATAATATTTAAAATCTCATGATATGCTTCCAGAGTTTCCAGCGAATACAGTTGATTTAATGTAAAACCCGCCGCTTGCGCACCCGTTTTCCGGCTGTAACGCGCAGGTATTTCAGATGAATTATCATCAAAGAAAATATACGGCAGTACCGGTTGTGACTGCTTCCGCAGGAATTCCTCCGCTACAACCCCGGTCAAAGCAGTTTCAGAACCGCTTTCTGTAATTCCTACAGCATCAATATTTGCTGTTAAAACAGGTGGCTTTGGAGTTACCGGCGGCGCGACAGGTGGCTCCGGTTCAGGAGGAAGTTCAGTTTTAGCGGCAGGGCTCATTTTAAAAGCAACTCCTGCACGAAGAGCGCTTCCTGACCAGTCAAGATCGGAGACAAATGACGTCAATCCAAGGGAGTAAAAAACTTCCGGCGAAGCAATGAATGTACCGCCTGCATTCAGCGGAATATCATAACTGAGTCCGCCAAGCAGTGCTGCCTGAAGCGCCGATGTATTTTCAATATCGCCCCTGGACTGATTTCGCGTACGGGTG
Source organism: Bacteroidota bacterium (assembly GCA_040386315.1). Classification (GTDB taxonomy): domain Bacteria; phylum Bacteroidota; class Ignavibacteria; order Kapaibacteriales; family DASPKH01; genus DASPKH01. Next base: position 618 of record JAZKFS010000119.1, on the reverse strand, counting down.
TTATTCTCGGTAAAAACAGTATTTCCACCGCTGGTAATCTCTTCTTTTTGCTCATAGCTTTTCTGCATGAGAAATCCCAGCCGCCCGCCGAGATGCAGATTAATTCCCTTATAGATCTGGTAGCCAAGAATTGGCTCAAGCCCGATAGAAGAAATATTGGCAACCAGCGACTTTTCAAACGTTCCGTTCTGCGCTTCTCCATTTACACCCAAAAGCTGGCTTTCCGTTGAGGTAAGAGTTGCCTGATCAGACGCATATCCCGCACGCAGGGAAAGTTTTAAAGCTTCCATGATCGGCATTTCGTATAATCCACCAACAGCCAGGCCGCCACCGCTTCCTGAAGTATAATTTGATCCGCAGGTAAAGATCCCCGGCAGATTTTGAAAATTCGCCGAATGATTATTCAGAGAATAATCTCCGAAGATACCATAGGCAGGACGAGCCGTTTGCTGTGCTGAAGCAGATATCACAGTCAGAGCGCCAACGATATTTGCTTTTAAAAACCCTTTTAAAAATGGTTTTAAAAACATTATACTTTTAAAAACAGGCCGCTTAAAAAAAGAAGTATTGATCATTTCATCACCTGCATAGATTGAGTAGTGGCCTGAGTTGGAGTTT